>CAMOKH010000032.1 GCA_946617675.1 uncultured Prevotellaceae bacterium
CTGCCAGCCCCCCCTCCCCGACTGCCAGCTCCCCCGCCCCTTCCTCGTTCGCTGCGACTCCGTCGCAGCCCCCCCTCCTCCGCTGGAACCGCACCACCATCCTCAGCCGCCCCGGCGTCCAGCTCGTCGTCCCTTACGGCCTCGTAGCTGCCGACGCCCCGCTCAGCCCCGCCATCAACCGCCAGCCCGACCGCTGGTCAGACGCCTGCCAGTTTGCGCAGTCGTCGCTGCCCCTGATGACCGACGCCCGACTGAGCCTCTACGCCCGCCGCACTGACGGCGACCCGTCGAAGCTCTACGTCGCCAGCACCGACGGGCGCTTCATGGGCGGCGACTACCACGACGGCTGGGTGACTGGCCGCATACGCGAGCTCGGCGCCTGCTACGAGCTGCGCTACGACGACCTCCCGCCCACCGTACAGCCCGTCAGTCTCGACGGCGACCGCCTGCTGCTCAACGTCACCGACGGCGAGAGCGGCATCGCCTCATGGAAGGGCACCGTCGACGGCCGTTTCGTCGTCTTCGATGCCATCGAGAAGACCACCCTCTTCGCCTGCCTGTTGCGCGAGTCGTGGCTCCCCCGCACGGGGCAGTCCCACCGCCTGCACTTCGAAGTCACCGACAACCGTCATAACACCCAGTCATTCGATACCACATTTACCTATTAACGATATGAAACGTCAAGCACTATTATCAGCCCTACTCATGGCCGCCGCCGGAGCAATGGCCTGCACCAACTTCATCGTCGGCAAGAAGGCTTCTGCCGACGGCAGTGTCATCTGTAGCTACAATGCCGACTCCTACGGCGCCTTCATGTATCTCTACCACTACCCGGCTGCCAAGCACCAGCCCGGCGAAATGCGTAAGGTCTACGAGTGGGACACCAACCGCTACCTCGGCGAGATTCCCGAGGCAGCCGAGACCTACAACGTCGTCGGCAACATCAACGAGTGGCAGGTGACCATCGGCGAGACCACCTTCGGCGGGCGCGAGGAGATGGTCGACTCTACCGGCATCATCGACTACGGCTCGCTTATCTACATCGCCCTGCAGCGCTCGCGCACGGCCCGCGAGGCCATCAGCGTCATGACGACCCTCGTCGAGAAGTACGGCTACTGCTCTGAGGGCGAGACGTTCACCATCTGCGACCCTAACGAGGCCTGGATCATGGAGATGATGGGATGCGCTGCCGACCGCACCGTCTCGAAGGAGCGCACCGTCTGGGTGGCCATGCGCGTGCCCGACGACATGATCTGCGGTCACGCCAACCAGAGCCGCATCACTACCTTCATGCCCGCCAAGAAGCAGAAGCGCGGACAGGAGACCGTGCTCTGGTCGAAGAATGTCGTCAACTACGCCCGCAAGATGGGCTGGTACACGGGGCGCGACCAGGACTTCAGCTTCAATGCCGCCTACGCCAAGCCCGACTTCTCAGGCCGCCGCATCTGCGACGCCCGCGTCTGGCAGTTCTTCCGTCGCTATGCCGACGGCATGGACAGCTACCTGCCCTGGGCCGAAGGCCGCGACGCGCAGGCCGAGCCGCTGCCGCTGTGGGTGAAGCCCAACTGCCTGCTCACCGTTCAGGACGTCCAGGCCGCCATGCGCGACCACTATGAGGGCACGCCCCTCGACGTCTCGGCCCAGTCGGCTGACAAGGCCGACATCGGCGGC
Source organism: uncultured Prevotellaceae bacterium (assembly GCA_946617675.1). Classification (GTDB taxonomy): domain Bacteria; phylum Bacteroidota; class Bacteroidia; order Bacteroidales; family Bacteroidaceae; genus Prevotella. Next base: position 1,672 of record CAMOKH010000032.1, read on the forward strand.
GGTATCTGGCAGATGCCCTACCGCGTGACGCCCCTCTACTTCGAGGTCGACGGCAAGAAGTGCTTCAACGAGCGCCCCACCTCAACCCAGCAGACGGCCTGGACCTTCGTCTCGCAGATGCGCTCATGGCTGCCCCGCGAGGTCGGCGGCTGCTTCTGGTTCGGCAATGACGACGGCAACATGGTGGCCTACACCCCCGTCTACTGCTGCGCCACGCGCCAGCCCGACTGCTACAGCAACCGCGGTGCCGACGACGTGACGTTCTCGATGAACAACGCCTTCTGGGTTGAAAACTGGGTCAGCAACATGGTCTACCCCCGCTACTCGGCACTCTTCCCTGACCTCCAACTGGTGCGCGACTCACTCGAGCATGCCTACTTCGCCGCCCAGGCCGACGTCGAGCAGCGTGCCTGTCAGCTTGAGGGTGGTGCCCGCGTCAGTTTCCTCACTGACTACACCTGCCAGAAGGCCGACCAGATGATCAGCCGCTGGCGCCAGCTGGCCACCTATCTCATCGTGCGCCACAACGACATGGCCGTGCGTCCCGTTGACGAGCAGGGCCGCTTCAAGCGCAGCAAGCATGGTCTCGGCGCCACCGTTCAGCGTCCGGGCTACCCCGAAGCCTACCGCCGCGAGCTCATCCAGCGCACGGGCACCAAGTTCCTGAAGCCCGAGTAGTCGCCACGAATGGAGTCTACGAATAATCCGTCACATCCGTCAACCTTCCCCTCCCCTAAGGGGAGGGGTCAGGGGTGGGGTCTGTAACTCAACTACAGAATAACAAACCACATAAGAAGCATGAAAAAAGAAGACCTTAGAATAGTGTTTATGGGCACACCAGAGTTTGCAGTAGCCACACTGCAGGCACTGGTTGAAAACGGATATAACGTGGTGGCAGTGGTGACGCAGCCCGACAAGCCCGTAGGGCGTCACGGCTCAGTGCTGCAGCCGCCGGCCGTGAAGCAGTATGCACTGGAGCACGGACTGCCCGTGCTGCAGCCGGTGAAGATGAAGGACCCGGAGTTTGTCGAACAGCTGCGGTCGTACCACGCCAACCTGCAGGTAGTCGTCGCCTTCAGGATGCTGCCCGAGGTGGTGTGGGCCATGCCGGCTTACGGCACGTTCAACGTCCATGCCGCCCTGCTGCCGCAGTATCGCGGAGCAGCGCCCATCAACTGGGCCGTCATCAACGGCGAGACGACGACGGGCGTGACGACATTCTTCCTCGACCACGACATCGACACGGGCCGCATCATCATGCAGCTGCCCTTCGACATTCCCGACACGGCCGACGTGGAGTACGTCTACGACGGACTGATGCACCTCGGGGCGAAGATATGCCTGCTGACGCTGGAGCGCATCGTCGAGGCCGACGGCCACCCGGAGAGCATGGCCCAGCCCGAGGGCGCCGACCTGAAACCGGCGCCGAAGCTGTTCAAGGAGACGTGCGAGGTCTGCTGGCAGCAGCCGGCGAAGCGCATCTACGACTTCGTGCGCGGCCTGAGTCCCTACCCCGGGGCGTGGACGACGATAGTCAGTCCGGAGGGCCGCGAGACGGTGCTGAAGCTGTTTCGCACGACGAAGACCGAACGCCCGGCTACTGCCGCCGCAGGCAGCATCGTGGCCGACCGTAAGCACCTCTACATTGCGGCTGCCGACAGCCTGCTGCAGATCGACGAGCTGCAGCTGGCCGGCAAGAAGCGCATGGACGCTGCCGCCTTCCTGAACGGCATGAAGGATATTGAGGATTACCGCGCCGTCAGCGGCGCCGGAACTCAGAGCAAATAATCGCTGTGGCAATGGCCACGTTCAGCGACTCGGCAGTGTCGCCGGTGTTGAACGAGGGGATGAGCAGCCGCCGATTGACGCGCCGACGGACCTCAGCCGAGAGGCCATTGCCCTCGTTGCCCATGATGATGATGCCGCCCGCGGTGAGCGGCTGCGCGTAGATGTTGTCGCCGTCGAGCAGCGTGCCGTAGACGGGAACGCCGGCAGGCAACCGGTCGAGCAAGGCCGGCAGCTGGCAGTAGACGATGTCGACGCGGGCAATGCTGCCCATCGTGGCCTGCACCACCTTTGGGTTCCAGGCGTCGGCGGTGTCGTCGCTGCAGAGGATGGTACCGATGCCGAACCAGTCGGCCAGACGGATGATGGTGCCCAGATTACCGGGGTCCTGCACACCGTCGAGGGCGAGCACAAGCGACGTCCCGTCAGCCACGCCCTGCAGCGTGGCGTCCTGCGGCGGCAGCTGGGCTGCGGGCAGCGGAAACAGGGCTACCACCTGCTGCGGGTGCTGCAGGAAGCTGATGCGGTGGAGCTCGTCGGCCGTGATGCGCTGCACCTCGACGCCGGGCTGCGGGGCGGCGTAGTCGTCGGTGGCAAAGACGCTGTGGGGCTGCCAGCGCTTCATCAGGTCGCCGACCACCTTGGGGCCTTCGGCAACAAACAGTCCTTCACGCCGGCGGAACTTCTTCTGTTCCAGCTGGCGTATGAGTTTTATCTGGTTCTTGCTAATCATGGTTCAGTCGTTCTTTCAGTTTCAACAGTTCGTCCCAGTGCTTCATGGCCTCGTCTTCGCCGACCTTGATCATGCGCAGGCTGTTCTTGTTGCCGAAGCTCGAGGCGTCCATGTCGGGCAGTGGCGGGTGGATGTAGACGTCCGACTGTTTGACGTTGGCGACGTACTTGGTGATGTCGGGGCGCTGCGTCACCCACCTCAGCAGGCCGCCGATGCCTAACAGGTCGGCAAGGCCGCTGACGACGTCGAGGTCGCCGTCGTCCGTGCGCTCATGCTTCTCTTCCTGCTGCAGGTCAATGGCAATGACGATGTCGGCCCCCATCTCCCTGACTACGTCGACGGGCAGGTTGTTCATCATGCCGCCGTCGACGAGCACCTTGCCGTCGCGGAGCACGGGCTTGAAGATGCCGGGAATGGCCATAGAGGCCCTGACGGCCTTCGAGAGCTGTCCGTTCTTGATGACGACCTCGGAGGCCGAGCGGAAGTCGGCCGCCACGCAGCGGAAGGGCGTCCGCAGGTCTTCCACGTAGCGACACTTCCTGGCGTTGGCCATCGAGTCGATGAGCTGTTCCACCTGTTCGCCCCGCATGATGCCGAAGCCGCCGATGTCACCATTTTTCAGGTCGCCCATGACGGGAAAACCGAAGATGTAGGTAATGCCCTTCTTTACCGTGTAGGGTTCGGCTGAGAGGTCGCTGCGGCGGTCGGTGAGCAGCGTGAGCCACTCCTGCTGGCAGAACATCGTGTCGAGCTCGGCCGCCGTGTAGCCGGCCGCGTAGAGTCCGCCGACGATGGCGCCGATTGACGTCCCGGCGATGTAGTCGACGGGGATTCCGGCCTGTTCGATGACTTTCAGTACGCCGACCTGAGCGGCACCTTTCGCACCGCCTCCGCCCAGCACCAGTCCCACCTTAGGACGACTGCCCAGCGTGGCAAGACTCGACGCGAGCAGCAAAAATAATAAAATTCTTCTCATATCGTTGGCAAAAATACGAAAAATAGTTGTATCTTTGCACACATAAATACACTTTTTAATATGACAGACACTGGCTTAAACAATTATTTAGACGAAATCGGGCGTCAGGAGCTTCTCAGCGACGAAGAGGAGCGCCAGCTCTCAGTGAAAATCCTGCAAGGCGACAAACGGGCCGTCGCGCGACTGGCCGAGGCCAACCTGCGCTTCGTGGTCAAGCTGGCCACGCAGTATCGCGGACAGGGACTCAGTATGGACGACCTCATCAGCGAGGGTAACATCGGGCTGCTGGCCGCAGCCGCCAAGTTCGACGGGCAGCGGGGCACGCGCTTCGTCAGCTACGCCGCCCCCTACGTGCGGCGACAGATCGAGCGGGCCATTGAGCAGCAGAACGGGCTCTACAAGGTGCCCCACGACGCTACGCCCGACATGCGTCGCCAGAGCCACCCGCTCTCAGTCGATGCCCCGCTGGGCTACCGTCAGGGCATGAACCTGCTCTCGGTGCTCATCAACGGCGACGCCCCGCAGGCCGACGAGCGCGTCTACAACCAGGCAGTGGAGCGTGCCGTAGAGTATGCCCTTTCGGCGCTCGGCGAGCGCGAGACTGAGGTCGTGAACCGTTTCTTCGGCATCGACCGCGAACATGAGACAATGGCTGAGATTGCCGAGGACCTCGGACTGAAGCGCGAGCGTGTGCGCCAGATTCGCAACCGCGCCATCCGCCGGCTGCGTAAGTACTATCAGCACAAGCTGGCCGAGCTGCGCTCATAGCTTGGAGCAGGCACAAAAAAAATAAAGCGATGACCTTCACAGGCAGTCGCTCTATATCTTCAATAGGTATTAGTCTTTTTAAGGTAAAAAGATTGTTTTCAGGATAACGATGCAAAGGTAAGGCAATTTTTTTAAAATGCCAAACTTTTTTACTAAAAAAATTGATGTAAATTTATTGTGTGGGAACACAATAATAGAATTTAAGGCTTTTTAATTTTTGCGCAACTTCTTTATACGCTTTTGAGCGTCGATAGCGTCGGGATAAAGTTCGAGTGCTTTCTCGTAATTGCGGACGGCGGCATCGGTCATGTGTTCGCGTTCGCACTCGCGCCCCATCAGGGTGTACTCGGCAGCGAGGCGCTTCAGCAGCTCGTCCCTGGCCGAGAGGGTCTGCTGCAGATGCTCTATCTCGGCCTTCTGGCGATTGATGATGCCCAGCTTGCGGCACATGAAGCGTCTGATGGCGGGCTTCTCGATGTCGTAGCGGCTGTGGATGGCCTTGAAGAACGCATCGAAGAAGAGGTCGAAACGTCCCTGGTCAAAAAATTTCACGGCGTCGTGGTACTCGCGGTCGGCCTTGCCCTCCTGCAGGGCCTGCGAGATGAGCTGCTGGTTGTTATAGCGCTGGGCGAACTGCACCACCTCAGCGCGCACGAAGATGTCGGTGGGCCTGAGGGGCTCCTTCAGCGTGATGCCCTCCAGTGAGCGGCAGCGGCTGAGTGCCACGTAGGTCTGTCCGCCGGCGAAGGCGCCGCCGGTGAAGTCGATGCTCACCTGCGAGAAGGTCAGGCCCTGACTCTTGTGGACGGTGATGGCCCAGGCCAGGCGGACGGGGAACTGGGTATAGGTGCCCAGCTGCTGTTCCTCGATCTTCTGCTCTTTCTCGTTGAAGGTGTAGCGCATGTTCTCCCACACCTCGCGCTCGACGTCGAGCTCGCGGCCGTCGTCGGTGACGATGCTGATTATGCCGTCCTCCTCGCTGATGGCCGTCACGGTGCCGAGCGTGCCGTTGACCCACCGCTTCTCCTTGTCGTTCTTGATGAAGATGACCTGTGCGCCGGGCTTCAGCTGCAGCTCGATGGGCGTGGGGAGCGACGACTCGGGAAACTCGCCCTTGATGACGCCGTGAAAGACGGTGGGCCGACCGTCGAGGGCGGCTAACCGTTGCTCGTTGGTGTAGTCAACAATGTCGCGGCGGGCGGCGAGAATAATCTTGAGCGCGTCGCTCGGCGCGGCTATTTTGCTCCCGGTCCGCGCGTTGAGCGCCGACAGGTCGGCGGCGGTGGCGGTATTGGTGCGTATGTGGTCGAGTATCTGGATGAAGCGGTCGTCGGTCTGGCGATACACCTTGCGCAGCTCGATGGAGACGATGGGCATCTGCTGCCAGACCTTGGCATTGAAGAAGTAGGCCGAGGGATAGAAGGGCTGCAGCAGCTGGCGGTCCTCCTCCTTGACCACCGGCTCGAGCTGGAAGATATCGCCCACGAGCAGCAGTTGCTTGCCGCCGAAGGGCTCGTAGTTGCGGGTGTAGATGCGCAGCACCTTGTCGACGAAGTCGATGATGTCTGCCCTGACCATCGAGATCTCGTCAATGATGATCAGCTCGACCTCGCGCAGCAGCTTGCGCTGTGCGCTGGTGTACTTCAGCGTCTCCTTGATGTTGCGGCGGTTGTAGCGCGAGTCGTTAGGCAGCAGCGGGGGG
>CAMOKH010000033.1 GCA_946617675.1 uncultured Prevotellaceae bacterium
TTGTCTTGCGGATAATTGCTTCAATCTTTTTCATACCTTAATACCTTTAATTGTTTAACACTCCGAAACGTTTCGTCGGGTGCAAAGGTAAGACTTTTTCATGCAACGGCAATCGATTCGTCGCGACTTTGATTCTTTAAAGTTGTGTGCGCTGACAATTTGTAAACTGCCGACGGCTACTCAAACCTTTGCGTTTGTCATTTTGTCGCGATTTGTGTCTGTTTGGTGTCAAAATGATAGTTAAGCTAAAATTTCAGAAAACAAATGAAAGAAATTTCTTGGTTATTCCGTCGTTTTGATTTATCTTTGCAGTCGAAAACATACAAAACGAAAGATTTAACAAGGATAATATGACAAAAAGTAAACTTGCAGACCCGACAAAGGGGCTTTACCAGCCCGGCTACGAGCACGACGCGTGCGGCGTGGGCATGGTGGTCAATATTCACGGCGAAAAGAGTCATGAACTGGTTGACAACGCCTTGAAGGTGCTCGAGAACATGGAGCACCGGGGCGCCGAGACGCGCGACAAGACGGGCGACGGTGCCGGCATCATGGTACAGATACCCCATGAGTTCATATTGTTGCAGGGCATACCCGTGCCCGAGAAGGGACACTACGGCACCGGAATGGTGTTCATGCCCAAGGACGAGACCAGGCAGCAGCAGATTCTCTCGGTCATGATCGAGGAGATCGAGCGCGAGGGCCTCCGGCTGATGCACCTGCGGTCGGTGCCCGTCTGCAGCGACGCCCTGGGCGTTGGTGCCCGTGCCGTCGAGCCAGCCATCAAGCAGGTGTTCGTGGCCCCCATACAGCCGCTCACCAAGGGCGACCATTACGAATACTCCGAAGGCACTTTTGACCGTATATTATATAAGGTACGTAAGAAGATAGAGAACCGCATCGACGACGAGGACTTCTACGTCTGCTCGCTCTCCAGCAAGAACCTCATCTATAAGGGCATGCTGACGAGCGGACAGTTGCGCCGCTACTTCTCCGACCTGTCGAGTCCGTACTTCACCAGCGGAATGGCCTTGGTACATTCGCGCTTCAGCACAAACACATTCCCTAAGTGGAAACTTGCGCAGCCATTCCGCTTTTTGTGCCACAACGGCGAGATAAACACCGTGCGTGGCAACCGGGGCTGGATGCAGGCACGCGAGAGCGTGCTCTCCTCCCCGGCTTTAGGCGACGTCCGTGAGATACGACCCATCCTGCAGGAGGGCATGAGCGACTCGGCCTCGCTCGACAACGTGCTGGAGTTCCTCACCATGAGCGGCATGTCGCTGCAGCAGGCCATGGCCATCCTCGTGCCGGAGTCGTTCAACGACAAGAACCCCATCAGCGACGACCTGAAGGCCTTCTACGAATATCACTCCATACTGATGGAGCCGTGGGACGGTCCCGCTGCGCTGCTCTTCTCCGACGGACGCTACGCCGGCGGCATGCTCGACCGCAACGGGCTCCGCCCGAGCCGCTATACCATGACCCGCCAGGGCATGATCGTGGTAGCCTCAGAGGTGGGCGTCATGGACTTCGAGCCGGGCGACGTGGTGGCCAAGGGGCGCCTTCAGCCGGGTAAGATCCTGCTCATCGACACGCAGGAGGGCAAGATCTACTACGACGGCGAGATCAAGGCGCAGCTGGCCCAGGCACACCCCTACGGCGAGTGGCTCTCGGCAAACCGCATACAGCTGGAGAAGCTGAAGAGCGGCCGCCATGTTGACAACGGCGTGGCCGACCTGCAGCGGCAGCTCGTGCGCTTCGGCTTCGGTCAGGAGGACATCGACCGCACCATCATCCCCATGGCGACGACGGGCCAGGAGCCGGTGGCCGCTATGGGCAACGACACGCCGCTGGCCGTCGTCAGCGACCGTCCGCAGGTGCTGTTCAACTACTTCCGCCAGCAGTTCGCCCAGGTGACCAACCCTGCCATCGACCCCATCCGCGAGGAGCTGGTGATGTCGTTGACGGAGTACATCGGCGCCGTGGGGACGAACATCCTGACGCCCGACGCCTCGAACTGCAAGATGGTGCGACTGCCGCAGCCCGTGCTGACCAACACCCAGCTCGACATTCTCTGTAATATAAGGTATAAGGGCTTCAAGACGAAGAAGCTGACATTAGCCCACCCCCAACCCCTCCAGACCCACCCCCAACCCCTCCCTGGTAGGGAGGGGAGTGATTACTCTCAAGCTGGAGAGGCATTGAGGATTGCCCTGGATAAGCTATGCAAGGATGCGGAGCAGGCCGTTGACGACGGTTACAACTATATCATCCTCACCGACAAGGTAACAGAAGTCCCCTCACTTGGGGAGGGGAAGGGGTGGGCTCTCATCCCCTCCCTGCTTGCCGTCTCGGCCGTCCACCACTACCTCATCAGCGTGGCCAAGCGTGTGCAGACGGCACTGATCGTTGAGAGCGGCGAAATCCGTGAGACCATGCACGCCGCGCTGCTCTTGGGCTACGGCGCCTCGGCTATCTGTCCGTACATGGTCTTCGCCGTGCTCGACGACCTCGTGAAGCGCGGAAAGATACAGGAAGAGTACGCTACCGCCGAGACCCACTACATCCAGGCCATCGACAAGGGGCTGAAGAAGATCATGTCGAAGATGGGCATCTCGACCATCCGCTCGTATCGCGGTGCCAAGATTTTCGAGAGCATCGGACTGAGCGAGGACCTGCTGCGCCGCTATTTCGGCACGGAGGTGAGCACCATCGGCGGCATCGGACTGAAGGAGATAGCCCGTGACCAGATACGCCTGCAGCACGCCAGTTCAGTATGTTGCAGTAGTACTGCAACAAACAGCACAAGCACACTCGCTAACCAGGGCCAGTTCTCGTGGCGTAAGGACGGCATCAAGCACGCCTGGAACCCAGAAACCATCACCCAGCTGCAGTTAGCCTGCAGGACGGGCAACTACGAGAAGTTCAAGGAGTGGTCGAGACTGGTAGACAAGAAGGAGTCGCCCATCTTCCTGCGCGACTTCCTCACCTTTAAGCGCAAGACCGATGTAGCCCCCACTGGGGCTGGGGTCGAGGCTGTCGAATCGGTAGAGTCCATCGTGAAGCACTTCGTCACCGGCGCCATGTCGTTCGGCGCACTGAGCATCGAGGCCCACGAGGCGCTGGCCCTGGCCATGAACCGCCTGGGCACGCGCAGCAACACCGGCGAGGGCGGCGAGGACAACGCCCGCTACCATACGGCGGTCGACGGCGTCTCGCTGTCAAGCAAGACCAAGCAGATAGCCAGCGGGCGCTTCGGCGTGACCACCGAGTACCTGGTGAACGCCGAGGAGATACAGATCAAGGTGGCACAGGGCGCCAAGCCCGGCGAGGGCGGACAGCTGCCCGGCTTCAAGGTGAACGAGATCATAGCCAAGACGCGCCACAGCATACCCGGCATCTCGCTCATCTCGCCGCCGCCCCACCACGACATCTACTCGATAGAAGACCTGGCGCAGCTCATCTTCGACCTAAAGAACGTCAACCCCACGGCGGCCGTCTCGGTGAAGCTCGTCGCCGAGAGCGGCGTGGGCACCGTGGCCGCCGGCGTGGCCAAGGCCAAGGCCGACCTCATCGTCGTCAGCGGTGCCGAGGGCGGCACGGGGGCCAGTCCCGCCTCGTCGATGCGCTTCGCCGGTATCTCGCCTGAGATTGGACTGGCCGAGACGCAGCAGACGCTCGTCATGAACGGTCTGCGCAACCAGGTGCGCCTTCAGACCGACGGCCAGCTGAAGACGGCCAAGGACGTCATCATCATGGCCATGCTCGGCGCCGACGAGTTCTCGTTCGGCACGCTGCCCCTCATCGTCCTCGGCTGCGTCATGATGCGCAAGTGCAACACCAACACCTGCCCCATGGGCGTGGCCACCCAGGACCCCGAGCTGCGCCGCCACTTCATGGGCCGTGCCGACTACGTGGTGAACTACTTCACGTTCCTGGCCCGCCAGGTGCGCGAGTATCTGGCCGAAATCGGCGTCACCCACCTGAAGGACATCATCGGCCGCACCGACCTGCTCGAGGTGTGTACCGAGGGCATGACCGCCAAGCAGCAGACCATCGACTTCGCACGCCTGCTGCACCAGCCCGCGACCGACAAGGCGCTCTACTGGGACCGCGGCAAATACACCACGGTGAGCGGCGTGAAGGACGAGGAGATCATTGCCGCCGCCCAGAAGGCCATCGACAGCCAGGAGCCCGTCAACCTCGACTTTGCCATCAAGAATACCGACCGCGCCGTCTGCACCATGCTCTCAGGCGTCGTCGCGCGGCGCTACGGCGAGGAGGGACTGCCCGCCGACACCATCAACATCCGCTTCAAGGGCGCGGCCGGACAGTCGTTCGGCGCCTTCGCCGTGAAGGGGCTGAACCTGAAGATTGAGGGCGAGACCAACGACTACTTCGGCAAGGGCCTCTCCGGCGGGCGTATCGCCATCCTGCCGCCGTCGCGCCGCAGTGCCGACTTCCGTGCCGAGGAGAACATCATTGCCGGCAACACCGGTCTCTACGGTGCCACCTCGGGCGAGCTCTACGTCAACGGCCGCGTCGGCGAGCGCTTCGGCGTGCGCAACAGCGGCGCCATTGCCGTCGTCGAGGGTGCCGGCGACCACTGCTGCGAGTACATGACGGGCGGCCGCGTCGTCGTGCTCGGACCCACGGGCCGCAACTTCGCCGCCGGCATGTCGGGTGGTGTGGCCTACGTCTACGATCCGCAGCACACGTTCGACTACTACTGCAACATGGACATGGTCGAGCTGTCGCTCGTCGAGGACTCCACCTCGCGCAAGGAGCTGCTCGAGCTCATCCGCCAGCACTATCTCCACACCGGTTCGGCACTGGCCGGACGCATGCTCGACAACTGGCAGCGCTACGTCGACGACTTCATCCAGGTGGTGCCCATCGAGTACAAGCGCGTGCTCGAAGAGGAGAAGATGAGGAAACTGCAGGAGAAGATAGCCGACATTCAGCGCGACTATTAGTAATAAACCGAAAATCGAAAATCGAAAATAGTAAATAAGATGGGAAACCCGAAAGCATTTTTAAGCATACACCGGCAGGAGGCCGGCTACCGTCCGGTTCAGGACAGAATCCATGACTTCGGCGAGGTGGAGCAGACGCTCAACTCGCACCTGCGCCGCGAGCAGGCCTCGCGCTGCATGGACTGCGGCGTGCCCTTCTGCCACTGGGCCTGTCCGCTGGGCAACAAGGCGCCCGAGTGGAACGACGCCCTCTATCACGGCGACTGGCAACTGGCCTACCGCCTGCTCACGTCGACCAACCCCTTCCCCGAGTTCACCGGCCGCATCTGTCCGGCGCTGTGCGAGAAGGCCTGCGTGCTGAACCTCTTCAGCCACGAGCCGACCACCAACCGCGAGGACGAGTGTGCCATCATCGAGGGCGCCTTCCGCGAGGGCTATGTCCAGCCGCGCATTCCCGCCAGCCGTAATGGCCAGCGGGTGGCTGTCGTCGGTGCTGGTCCCGCCGGGCTGGCTTGCGCTGATGCCCTCAACCAGATGGGCTACACGGTCACCGTCTTCGAGAAGAACGAGGCCGCCGGCGGACTGCTGCGCTACGGCATTCCCAACTTCAAGCTGAACAAAGCC
>CAMOKH010000034.1 GCA_946617675.1 uncultured Prevotellaceae bacterium
CGGGTGGCGCGTCAGCCACTGGTAGTAGCGGCTGTCCTTGTCGGTGGTCGAGGCCAGGCCGGCCTGGCGCACGAATGGCGTCAGCAGGCGGTCGACGTCGTACTTCATCAGCAACTCGATGTTCTTGTCCATAGCCGTCTTCATCGGTCCGTCGAGGAGCGTTACCTCCTGCAGGTCGAAGTGCTTCGGGTAGAGCAGGCTTTGTGCGTTGGCGGCAGTCCAGAGTGTGGCGGCCATGCCAAGTGTCAGTAATCTCAGCCGTTTCATGTTTTTACGGGCAGAATTCGTTAAATTCGTGAAATTCGTAGTTTATTGTTACTTCTTGACCTTGTAGATGCGGAACGACATGGCGGGCACGTCGTCAGTCAGCGTGGTGGCCTTCTTGCCGGCGTCGAGCTTCAGGCTGCCGGTGCGGGGCACGATCTTCTCGGGCTGGTCGAGCGTGTTCTCATCGTCCATCGAACCGTTGTGGCTCAGGGTGATGGTCTCGGCCGTGCGCTCGCCCTTCATGCCGGTGAGCTGGATGCTGACGGGCTGAGCCTGCTTCGACGTGTTGACCACCTTGACGATGACCTCGTTGGTGCTCTTCTCAAAGACAGCCGAGGCGAACAGACCGTCCTGACCGTCCTGTCCGGCCACGGGCTTCTTGTCCATCGTCAGCGACAGCACGTTGCTGCCCTTGTTCATGGCAAAGAGCTGCTGGACGTAGTAGCTGACCGACTTGAACGAGCGCAGGTTGTCGTACCAGATGGCATCGGGGCGCCACTGCCAGCCCTCGACGTGGGCGAAGAGCGGGGCGTAGGTGGCCATGTGGACGATGTCGGCATTGCGCTCGATGCCCGTCATGTGGGCAGCCTCATAGAGCGACGTCTCGAAGTGGTTCCACTTCTTACCGGCTCCGTGGCAGGCATACTCGCCGGCAAACACGCGAGGACCCTTGCGGTCATACGTGTCGTAGCGCAGGCCGTGGCTGAGGAACCACTTCTCGTTGCGGTAGTAGTGCTCGTCGTAGAGATCGACTTTCAGCTCCTTCATGCGGGGCTGCAGCAGGTCGAAGTCCCAGCCCTCAGAGTTGGGGCCTGTGGTGCCGATGAGCTTCAGCTTGGGGTATTTCTTGCGCAGGGCGTCGTTGAATTTCTTCAGGCGCTCGGTGAAGACGGGGCCGTAGCCGCCGTGCTTCTCGTCGTAGTCCCACTGCTCGTTGCCCACGCCGAGGAACTTCAGGTTGAAGGGCTCGGAGTGGCCCATGTCGGCGCGCACCTTGCCCCACTTTGTCGACGGGTCGCCGTTGGCGAACTCCACGAGGTCGAGGGCATCCTGGATGTAGTCGTCGAGCTGGTCAACGGGCACGTGGACGCCGGGCTTCGTCGGGTCGGGGTTCTGGAACTGGCACGAGAGACCGCACGAGATGACGGGGAGCGGCTCGCAGCCGAAGTCCTCACAGAGCTGGAAGAACTCAAAGAAGCCGAGGCCGTACGACTGGTAGTAGTCGGGGAAGTAGCGCTGGGTGAAGGTGTAGTGCCAGCGGTTCTCGTTGAGCGGACGGTTCTCGACGGGGCCGACCGAGTTCTTCCACTGGTAGCGGGTCTCGAGGTCGGTACCCTCGACGATGCAGCCGCCGGGGAAGCGGAACACGCCGGGCTTCATGTCGAAGAGGGCCTGTGCCAGGTCCTGGCGCATGCCGTTCTCACGGCCTTTCCACGTCTTGACGGGAAACAGGCTGACGTGCTCAACGTCGGTGGTCACCTTGGAGTCGCCCCACACGCGGAGATGGGCCTTGTCGAAGGTGCGACGGGGCTTCAGGATGGCGGTGTATTTCTTCCACTCCTTGCCGCTGACGTCCACGCCGGCATTGCCCAATTTCTGGTCGTCGTCCATCGTGGCGTTGTCGACGATGTCGACATACAGCTTGGCCTTGCCGCCGTCGGGCACGCGGGCCCAGACGGAGAAGCGGTACTCCTCGCCGCCCTTCACGCCCATGCCGAAGAAGCCGCGGTTCTCAATCATCGTATGCTTGTCGCTATGGCCCGACGGAGCCAAGCGCACGTAGTGGGGGTTGCGCTCGAAGGGACCGTCGTCCTTCAGCGTCACCTTGCCCGAGATGTCCCAGCCGGCAAAGTGGTTGGGGAACTCGAACGAGCGGTTCATCACCAGTTCGGCATAGAGACCGCCGTCGGCAGCGTAGTTGATGTCCTCGAAGAAGATGCCGTACATCGTCGACTGCACGGGGGCGCCGAGCTTCTTGGTGTTGACATCCATCTCATGGGTCTGTGCTGAGGCACAGAGGGTAGCCGAAAGAGCTACGGCACAGGTAATCAGTTTTAGTTTCATTTGTAGTATGTTTTAATTGTTAATAACATCATAGGTTCCAAAGCCACTTGATATTCTCCACCGTCGTATTCTCCACATCTTCTTCTATAGCATCGGGCAGGTTGCAGAAGAAGTCGATGCCCGTGCGGCGCTCCAGTTCGCGGATGTTGATGACGTAGTTGCCGAGCGGATCGTTCTTATGGTCTTCATTCAGGTGCTCTGCCCAGAAAGCCAGGGCCTTGTAGCCCCAAGCCTCTTGTTTCTTGTTATATTGCTTGCGCAGCAGGGCCATGAAGAAGTAGCGGGGAACAGGGATAAACCCTCGCTTGGCGGTTGCCGACCGCTGCCTGTTAGAGATATACTCGATGATATTCTCCTCGGAGTCTATCGTGCCGCCCTTGACGACATACAACGTGTCAGCGGTGGACGTTGGCCACCAGTTCTTTGTCAGCTTGTTCTCCATCGACAGCCAGAGGCCTGCGTTGAAGATATTCCGCTGAGGCTGCATGTTGGTCAGGAAGAAGGTCTGGCGGTTAGCCTCCTTTGAGTATTTCCTGTCGGAATTGGGGCAGATGTGCCCGTGGTCATATCCTGACGACCAGAACGGGTCAAAGACCTCACCGTACTCATTGGAAACATAGTTCGCGTCGTGGTTGGGCATGTCTTCGTCAAACAGGTAGCCATCGATTACACGGCTGTTGTTCCCGCCTCTGTTGGCGGCATACATCTGGTAGCACGACCAACGCTGCGACCGCTTTTCGCAGTCCCACTCTACGCTGTAGTTGATGCCGTACTCATCATTGGTGGTATGGATGATGACGATGCTGTTGCCGCCCTTCACCTTCGGAAACTCCAGACGCTGCAGGGCCGGTTCCCGACTGGTGTCGTTGCGGTTGGCGTTGTATTCAACGGACGATCCGCCGTCGTCGTCATCGCCGCTACAGGCTATGCCGATGGTGGCGGCAAACAGCAAAGGCAGATATAACTTGAGTAGTTGCTTCATGTTGGAGTGTTTGTTTTAGGTTGCGAAGTTACGAACTTTTTCCCAATTCCCCAAACTTTTCGCCTCCTTTGTTGGCTGTGTCCCATGTTTTTGGTATTTTTGCAAGCCAAAAGCAGTGTTATGGACGAAAAACAAAACGAAAACCCTTTCACAGGCGAGAAGGTGCCGTCGATGAAGCGCCGCAGTTGCGAGCACGACTATACGGTCCTGCACAACTACAGCACGCTGGACAAATGGAAAGCCTACCTGCACGACAACCCGCGCCGCCTCATCGTGAAGCGCGAACACCCGGACCTGTTCCGCGTCCAGCGCAACCTGGAGTATGCCGACATGACGTTCTCGGCTATCGGCAACCGCTTCCTGCTCGACCGTCCGCTGAAGGTGCAGGTGCAGTGCTCGCGGTCGATAACGCCGGTGGCCCTGTCGCGGAAGATTCAGGAGATGCTGGCCCTTGGTGCCCAAGGAGCGGTCTTTGTGTCGCCCTGTATCTCAAAAGGCGAACAGGCGGTGATGCGCGAAGTGTTTGCGGCTGGTTTCCCCGTCGTTTATCTGCAGGAGAACGGTTTTACGGACCTCGCCAAGCCGGGCGGCAAGCGCTTCGATGCCTGTGCCCGTGGTCAGATGCAGATTCTGGCTCCATGGGAGCACCATAACGGCCGCATTCCCATCACCCGCGACAAGTGCCTGATGCTGAACGAAATGGCGCGGCGCATCTGCGAGTGAAGCTGCGACGGAGTCGCAGCAAACGAGGGAAGGGGCGGCTGGAAAGCGAGGGAAGGGGCGCTTTACTGAAACCGCCCCTTCCCTCGTGCATTGCGACTCCGTCGCAATTATTAGTTCATTCAGCGTAAGTGATGGTCAGTGTCTTGATGCGAAGCTGCGTTCCGCCCTTGGCCTCGGAATGGTCGTTCACAATCTTGACAGTTGAGGCACTCAAGTTGCTGAATGACACCTTTGTGTCGCTCTCCTTCTTAATACTCACCTTGCTACCGCCATCTGCGTATGCCATATCATTGCCATTATATTTGGTAGACCCTGAAGGATCTGTAGTTTCAATCTCAATCTTCACAATCTTCTTGCTGGCGGTAATAGTTACTGTATTCTTGGCATAGATGCGTACTGAAGCATAGCTGCCACCATAATAAGCCGGAGCTGTGGAACCTTCGCCCTTGTCGAAGACAATCTTTGTGCCGTCAGAGAGCGTCTTCTGGGTGGCAGCGCCCTTATCCTCGAAACCAAAGTCGGCAGCGGCAATGCTGATGGAAGCACCACTGACTTCGCCACCTTGACCTCCGGGCGTGTCGCCACCACCGCCACCACCAGGCGTGTCGCCGCCCTCGATGCTGACGAAGTAGGCGTTCGTCACCTCAATCTTGTCATTGTAGGAGCCGCGGGTGCCGATGATGGTCAGTGTGCAGCCGTTGGTGATGCCCTTAGCGGCCACCAGGTCCTGGAACTGCTGCTTAGCGCCGCCCTTCTCGGAGAGCAGGCCGTAGACGTAGACCGAGCCGGTAGCGTCCTCGAGGTCGAAGTTGCCATACTTGTCGCCGTCCTTCAGGTTCTTCACCGTTCCCGTCAGCTGATACCAGACGTCGTTGCTCTCGGCGGCAGCGTTGAACTCGGCCACGGTTACAGCCTTGGCGTCAGCAGCAGGCGTGTCTCCGCCACCACCGCCTTCCGTCTTGCCGTTGAGCGAGTAGAGGTAACCTTCGTTCTGTTGTGTCTCAGGCGTCGTGTTGTACATAGTGAGTTTAGCACAGACAATTACTTCGTCACCTACTTTCAGGATGTCACCAGCCCCCTGTGCCCATTTCTTATTGCCTAGATAGAGTACACGATAACAGTAGAACTGTCCGGTTTCTGTGCCATCGTCAGAGATATAGAACGAAGCGTTTCCATAGGTGCCTTGATCGAAGTTAAGCACATTACCATTTTTGTCGGTTGCAATAGAAACAACCTTACCTTTGATGTAGTAGGCCTTGTTGCTTACGGCACCGCTGGCAAGTTTCTTTGCTTCGTTAGTGGCAGCTACGGAGTTGAAAGGATTCTCAAGGGAACCATCGCCTGTTGCTACGCCTTCAGTTCCGCCTCCTTCCGACTTGCCGTTGAGCGAGTATAAGAATCCTTCGTTTTGCTGAGTTTCCGGTGTGGTGTTGTATAATGTCAGTTTTGCACAAACGATAACCTCGTCACCCACCTTCAGGATGTCACCAGCCCCCTGTGTCCATTTCTTATTACCTAAATATAGCACACGATAACAATAGAACTGTCCAGTTTCTGTGCCATCGTCAGAGATGTAGAACGAAGCGTTGCCATACGTCCCTTGGTCGAAGTTAAGCACATTTCCGTTTCTGTCAGTAGCGATGGAGACAACCTTACCTTTTATATAATACATCTGTTCGCTGACGTTGCCACTGCCCAGTTCCTTAGCAGCTTTGGCTGCTGCAACGGAGTTAAACGGATTTTCCAACGTGCCATCTCCAGTTGCGGTTCCTTCGCCCTGTCCATTGTTACCGCCATTATTTGTAGGAGTTGGCGTGGGGTATGGTTCTGGTACATCTTCACAAGCTGTGAAAGTCAAAGCTGAGATGGCCATAGCCATCATTAATAATGAAATCTTTTTCATATTCTTATTTTTTTTATTGTTTCTACTCTACTGGCTGTATGTCATCAGTGTCTCGAATAATGATTTCCCAATAGCTGTTATACCGCTTGAGAATACCTGTGATATTCACTTTTCCGTGCTTCAACTTCTCTGCCGCAAACTTAGCATATTGGCTATTGTAAAGCATAACAGAGGTTGGCTGCTCGTTGAAATACCATGAGACAGAGTTGTCGTATCCAGATGAATACGTGGATTCATCATTGAAGGGAATCGCTTTCTGCGTGCCGTCGTAGTACGAGCCGTTCTTAAATGTCACATTTCTAAGAATACCTAGTTTTCCGGCATCTTTAATGTCCCATGTAGTACGTGTACTACCATTTGCGAACTCAGTCACCGTCAGTTCGCTGCGGCTCTTCTTCTTTCCTGTGAAGGTGAAGTGTTTGGCCCATACGGCATTGCTCATACGGCTTGCATAGGTAATGCCGTTCTTGTCTGTGAAGAGCGTACCGATGACTGGGTGGTAACGGTAGTTGCCGACATATAGGCCTTTCAGGTCAATCAATATCTCAGTGCCTAATGGTAAGTATCCACAGATACCTCCCTCGTTAATGCAGATACTGATGGCCGAGGTTTCATCCTCTATGGCAATCTCCTTATACATGTTACCTTGTATGTCATTGCAGGTCACGTAGCCTTTCACTTGTAAATCCTCAGTCACAAGTTCGTAGGCTTCTCGATTTGTGGTTGTGGCAAGCTGTTGAGCGTATTTATCTTTCAGTTCTTGAATAGTGATGCAGTTTGTCTCCTTGATGCTGGTGTTTCCATAAATATCAGCACCATTGGGGGTATAAACGTCCCATTCAGTTTCCTGGCAGGCTATGCTCAGAAAACAGGCTGCTGTGATGGCTAAATAATTAAGTGCTTTCATATTTGTCCTCCTTTCTTTAGAAGTAATATGTAATCATCAACATACCATTGGTGCCGTTGGCGTAGAACCTGCGTGGACTGTTCTGGAAGTCATATGCATTGTTGGTACGTTTAGTAACGGTAGCATTTCCTTCACTGTCTTCCTCACGTTTGGTGTCAATACGGTTGATTTCTGAACCACCAGTACAAATGTTGATGTTGTTCAGAATGTTTGTCAACATTAGATTGAAGCCAATACGGCGTCCCTGCTTCAAACGGAATGTCTTTCCGATTGAAGCATCAAGCATGAAGCCACCTTTTCCTTCGGCCTGAGCAGGTATGTCATACTGAACTATCTGTTGTCCGTCGATAATGATGTTCTCTTGCATCAATGCTTTTGTGGCGCGATGGACAGGTCCGTAGAAAAGGTATATTTTATCGTAATAGTTGCCGATGAGGTCAATGTACCAGAAGTTCTTGTGGTAACTTAGGTCAACGCTAAAAGCGTTAAGTGGTGTGCTGCTTTCACGCATACCGGTAATTAAGCATTTGTCTGTGGTTACCTGAGGCTTATTTGATAATACTGTCTGCATGTCGGCGTCGCTGGTGTACTTTGCCTCGCTAATGGTTCCAAGCAACTTCACATCCAGCCATTCGGTAGCCCTGATGTTCATGCCCAACTCAACGCCGTAGAACTCTTTCTCAATACCTGTCAGCGATACGTATGCAAACGAACTCTCGACGTCAGAGTAGAACAGGCTTTGTTCCGTCACGTCCTTTAGTTTGGCGTAGTAACCGTTGAGGTTTAGGCTTAGCAGGGCGTTTTTCCACTGGTAGCCGAACTCGCCCGAGAAGATCTTCTCCTGCTTCAGGTCCTTCACGAAGTCGTTGTTGATCTGGGCGGCGGCAAAGGCCGTGCGTGGTGCGGGCGTCTTCCACTCGTAGCCCACGCCGAGGGCGATGGCGTGGCCCAGGCCCAGGTTGATGTTGGCGCCGGCCTTGGCGCCGCCGTCGAGGAACTTGGCCGTGCCGCTCTTGCCGTAGGAGTTGTCGGCGGCCATGCCGTTACGCATCTTACCGTCGCGCTGCATGGTAGTACCAGCTACGCGACCCGAAACGAACAGGTGGGTAAACCGCAGGTCTGTGGAGTAGGAAGCCCATGCCTGTGCTTTGTTTACGAGGATGTTATAGTCGTAGCCGAAGGTGTCGCCGACCTTTACCTCCTTGGGCAACGCGCCGTCGTTTAGGTTGTAGAAAATGTATGGTGAAGCGGAGCCGTAGTCCTTGGCGGCATAAGTGTTTGCGTTGTGGAATTTGGCGTTACCCAGCAGGTCGTCCATCGTCTGGTAGTGCATGCCCGTGTTCGAGGTCAGCTGCAGTCCGGCGTTTAGCGACGAGTTGGTTGTCAGCTGCTTCTGCAGGTTCGTGGCCAGATTAAACGTCAGTTGGTCGTCGTGGGCACGCTGTACGTAATACATGGCATCCTGCCCATTGTCAGCCATTATGCTGTTGGCGTAGTAAAGGCGGCCCCAGTTAATCTGGCGGTTGTCCTCAGAGGCGCTTAGGTAGTCGTAGGCTGCCTGCCAACTTGTTAATGCCGCATCATCGTGGAACATTGAGGCTTCAGGGTCCCACACGTTGAAGCTAAAACTCGGCATCAGCGAATAGTAGTCGGGGTCAGGGTTGGTACCGCCATTGTATGCCAGTCGGCTGTTACTATACATAGTATATTTTCCTAACAGCGAGGTCACCAACTTAGTCTGGTCGTCAATCTTCCAGTCCCACGTCAGCAGGGCGGCGGGGGCGAAGTCCTTCACGATGCGGGCGTTGCGCTTCTTGCCGTCCTGGTAGCCCCAGTTGGGGTTGTAGTTGTGCGAGTTGGCAATCCAGTACATCTCGTCGGTGGCGCCGCGCTGCGCGCCGCGCTGCGTGGGGTTGCCCCAGGTGACGAGGCTCAGCGAGTGCTGGTCGTTGATGAGCTTCTCGGCCCCGAGGAAGTAGCTCAGCGAGTTGTACGACGTGCCCTCGATGGTGCCGATGCCGTTGCCCCAGCGGTAGGTCAGGCTGCCGGTGAGCGCCCAGCCGTTCTCCATGACGCCCGAGTTGTAGGTGTACATGGCGCGCATGTTGTAGCTGCGGTTGGCCAGTGCGAGCGACGCTCGCTGTCCGGTGGCGAACGACGACGGGCGGAAGTTGTAGTTGCCCGAGCCGCCGAGGGCGCTCATCGAGTAGTTGTTGTCCTCGAAGGGCAGCGACGACTCTCGGCCGCGCGTCTGGTTGTTCAGTCCGCCCACGAAGGAGTAGCCGAACTGCCCGCGCTCGATGTCGTTCACGGGGTTGCCGTTGATGTACATGTCGGTGTACTTGGCATTGTAAGCGCGATACTTGAAACGGGCCGGACTGAAGTGGTAGCCCACCTCGTTGGCGTACACATTCCGGTTGGACGAGATGACGGTGATGTTCTGCGTCGAACTCGCGTCGTCTTCCAGCTGCGCTTCAGTGAAGGTGAACGCCGTCTCGTCCTGCAGCTCCTTGGCTATGGTGTCGACAGGCTCCTGAGCGGCGGCGGCTGTGGTACAGCACAACCCCATCACTGCTAATTTCAGCGTTTTTCTCATAGGATGTTGTTTTAGCGGTTGTTGTGATAACTGATGTTCTGTGAGGGCAAAGTTACGAAAAAAACACGAGACGGCAAAACTTTTCCCTAAAAAGTATTATGTTTTCCGAAAAAAAACCGTATCTTTGCACAAATTTATTACTGACCGATATGAAGAAGTACATGGCTTTCGTGGTGTTCGCCCTCTTGCTGGGGACGAACGCAGTCCAGGCTCAGAAGAAATTCTCAGTCTACGGCGTGGGATTCTATAACCTGGAGAACCTGTTTGACACCTGCCACGACGCTGGCAAGAACGACTATGAGTACCTGCCCGACGGCACCAACAAGTGGACGGGGCTGAAGTACACCAGTAAGCTGAAGAACATGGCCCGCGTGCTCGCCGAGATGGGCACCGACAAGCTGCCGGGCGTGGGCTGCGCCGCCATCGGCGTGAGCGAGGTCGAGAACGCCAAGTGCCTGACCGACCTGTGCAACCAGGAGGCGCTGAAGGCCCGTGGGTTCCAGTTCGTCCACGTCGAGGGTCCCGACCAGCGCGGCGTTGACTGCGGACTGCTGTACAACCCGAGGCTGTTCCAGGTGCGCGACGTCAAGCTCGTACCTTATATATATATATTGCCGCAGGACTCGCTCAGGGCCACCCGCGGATTCCTGACCGTCAGCGGCACGATGGCCGGCGAGCACGTCACCATCGTCGTCAACCACCTGCCCTCGCGTGGCGCCACGTCGTTCTACCGTGAGGAGGGCGGCCGGCAGCTGCGACTGCTGAAGGACTCGCTCGTCAAGGACGACCCGCAGGTGAAGCTGCTCATCATGGGCGACATGAACGACGACCCGCAGGACAAGTCGATGGCCGAGGCCCTCGGCGCCAAGCGCAAGATGAAGGACGTCGACGACGAGCCCGGCGGACTCTGGAATCCCTGGTGGGACATCCTCGCCTCGGGCACGGGTACGCTGCAGTATGACGGCAAGTGGAACCTGTTCGACCAGATTATCGTCTCGAACAGCCTGCTCGACCGCCACGGGAAGAAAGACTACGCGACGCTGAAACTCTGGAACTACCACATCTTCCGTCGCGACTACCTCTTCCAGAAGGAGGGCCGCTACAAGGGCAACACCCTGCGCACCCATGCGGGCGGCGCGTGGCTCAACGGCTACAGCGACCACCTGCCCACGGTGGTCTATCTCATCAAGGAACAACGCTAACTATTAACAATGATATCACACATGAAAAGACTGATTCTGACTGCTATGCTGTCGGCTGTCGTCGGCATGACCTTCGCAGCCAATAAGCGCACCACTATCGCACAGGTGAAGGAGCCTGTCACACTGACTGAGGATGTCGACTATGTCGTCACCTCGACGACACCCTTTGCCGAGGGTGGCTCCATCGACATCGCCAATACCGACCACGCCGTGGTCATCCTGAACGCCGTGAAGCCGTCGGCTGCCATTAAGTTGCTGGCAACCTACGTGAAAATCAACGGACAGAAAGCCGTGAACAACAGCAACTGCCAGGTGAAGATCTACAACCTCGGCGCCATCATCCTGCCTTATCCTGACAAGGGTATGCTCACCGTCTACTCCGAGCCAGACTTCGGCGGCACGGCCGTCAACAGCTTCGGTACGGAGAACAGCGGCGGCTATATGAACACGCTCACCGAGGCAAAGCTCAACAACCAGATACGGTCGTTCCGTCTGAAGCGCGGCTATATGGTCACCTTCTCCACCTTGCCAAGCGGACGCGGCTACAGCCGCTGCTTCATTGCTGCCGACCAAGACCTGGAGGTGGCCTCGCTGCCCGACGTGCTCGACCGCCGCATCTCGTCCTACCGCGTGTTCAAGTGGTATGACGCTGGCAAGAAGCAACTGGCCAATAATACGAACACCAGCGCCCTCGCCGCCCTCAACGTGCAGAGCTGCTACGACTGGGGACAGGGCAACAGCAGCCTGCTGCCCGACTACGAGTGGGTGCCCAACCACATCTATGAGGACTGGCCCTCGTCGGCCACCATCGGCGGCACCTCGCAGTCGCCCCACACCAAGAACAACAACGAGCCGCGCAACTCCAGCGACGACCATCCGCAGGACCTTGCCACCATTCTGGGCAACTGGGAGAACATGATGCGCACCGGCCTGCGACTCTGCTCGCCGGCCTCTTGGGACGGCAGCGACTACTGGAACGCCACGGGCTTCCTGGCCGAATTCCTCGACTCCATCGACGCCCGCGGATGGCGGTGCGATATCATCGACCTGCATTGCTACTGGGCCGAAAGCAACTTCAGCAACATCAAGAACTGGGTGGACAAGTTCAAGCGTCCCGTCTGGATATCGGAGTGGTGCTGGGGCGCCTCGTGGAACAACAACGGCGCCTTTGCAAGCGGCGTCACCGAGGCGCAGGTGAAGACCGCCCTGCAGCGCATCTGCGGCAACCTGAACAACTGGAACTACGTGGAGCGCTACTACTACTGGAACAGCGAGCGCGACCCGTCGAAACTCTACAAGGACGGCAAGCTGACTCCCGCCGGCGAATACTATGCCTCGATGAACTCGGGCGTGGGTTACAACGGCAAGTACGACTTCGTGCCCACCACGCCGAGGCAGTATCCGCCGTCGGCCTTCTCGGTCAGCTTTGCCGACGGTACGGCTACCGTCAAGTGGCACGACCAGAACGGCGAGTATAACCAGCTGATGCAACTGGAGCGCAAGACGAAGGGCGGACAGTGGGAGCTGCTGGCCACGCCCGAGCAGAAGGAGCAGGCCGCAAACTATACCTATAAGGACGAGAACGCCCCCGAGGGCGCGCTCTATCGGCTGCACGTGGTCGACCTGAATGGCGTCAGCTACTACACGAACAACGACATGGAGCCGGGCGACGCTGTGAAGACTGCCGACGGCGCCACGCGCTACGCCGGCGGCAACCTGCTGACCAACGGCGACTTCAACCTCGGCACGCTCGACTGGACCACCGGGACGGGCGCCGCTATCGGTCAGCCTTACTTCCAGGTCGTGCCCGTGGGTGGCATCGACGGCGGCAGCTATCTTCAGGCCTACGGCTCGGCTGCCATGAACACCGTGCAGTCGCTGAAGCGCTTCGTGGCCGTCCAGCCGGGTGCTGACTACGTCTTCCGCTGTGCCTCCCGCAACGGCGGCAACAACCAGCAGGTCTACCTCAGCCCCGACGAGAAGACTACCGGCTCGCTGGTGGGAAGGCTGAAGGATACAGAAAACTGGAACATGCAGGAGATGGTATTCAACAGCGGCGAGCGCGGCTATGTGCTCATCGCCTTCAACACGCTGCAGGCTCAGGCTCAGTTCGACAAGATGGA
>CAMOKH010000035.1 GCA_946617675.1 uncultured Prevotellaceae bacterium
GGCTTCATAGCCCGCGACCGCGACAGCCACGAGACCACCAACCTGGGCCGTGGCGGCTCTGACTACACCGCTGCCATCATCGCTGCCGCCCTCGATGCCGAGGTGCTCGAGATATGGACCGACGTCAACGGCTTCATGACTGCCGACCCGAAGGTCATCAAGTCGGCCTACACCATCAACGAGCTCAGCTATGTCGAGGCCATGGAGCTCTGCAACTTCGGTGCAAAGGTCATCTACCCGCCGACGATTTATCCCGTCTGCATCAAGAACATACCCATCAAGGTGAAGAACACCTTCAACCCCACACACCCGGGAACACTCATCAAAGAGAAGATCGACGACGACATGAAGCCCATCAAGGGCATCTCAAGCATCAAGGGCACCACCCTGATTACCGTCACCGGCCTCTCGATGGTCGGCGTCATCGGTGTCAACCGGCGCATCTTCACCACACTGGCCGACCGCGGCATCTCGGTGTTCATGGTCAGCCAGGCGTCGTCAGAGAACTCTACCAGCATCGGCGTACGCGACGAGGATGCACAGGCTGCCGTCGAGGTGCTCAACCACGAGTTTGCCAAGGAGATTGAGACGGGAGCCATGTTCCCCATGCAGGCTGAGAGCGGACTGGCCACTATCGCCATCGTGGGCGAGAACATGAAGCACACGCCCGGCATCGCCGGCAAGCTCTTCGGCACACTGGGACGCAGCGGCATCTCTGTCATCGCCTGTGCACAAGGTGCCTCTGAGACCAACATCTCGTTCGTCGTCGACGGACGCTTCCTGCGCAAGTCGCTCAACGTGCTCCACGACTCGTTCTTCCTCTCTGAATACAAGGTGCTCAACCTCTTCATCTGCGGCATCGGAACCGTCGGCGGCATGCTCCTCGAGCAGATACGCACCCAGCAGCAGTTCCTCATGCAGTCGCGCCGGCTGAAGCTCAACGTCGTCGGCATCAGCGACGTCGACAACTTCGTGCTCGACCGCGACGGCATCGACCTCGACAACTACGAGAAGACGCTCCGCGCCGGATTCCCCGCCAACACTGAGCACATGCGCGACGAGATCGTGAAGATGAACATCTTCAACTCTGTCTTTGTCGACTGCACCGCCAGCCGACAGATAGCCGGACTCTACCAGACATTCCTCGAGCACAACATCTCGGTGGTGGCTGCCAACAAGATTGCCGCCTCGAGCGACTACGACAGCTACCTGAAGCTCAAGCAGACGGCACGCGACCGCGGCGTCTGGTTCCGCTACGAGACGAACGTCGGTGCCGGCCTGCCTATCATCGGCACCATCAACGACTTGTGTAACTCGGGCGATAAGATACTGAAAATCGAGGCTATTCTATCGGGTACGCTCAACTTCATCTTCAACGAGATTGCTGCCGACGTACCCTTCTCCGAAACGGTGCGCCGAGCCAAGGAGCAGCGCTACTCTGAGCCCGACCCGCGCATCGACCTCTCGGGTACCGACGTCATTCGCAAGCTCGTCATCCTCACCCGCGAGGCTGGCTATAAGGTTGAGCAGGACGACGTCGAGAAGCACCTCTTCGTGCCCGACGACTACTTCGAGGGCTCACTCGACGATTTCTGGCGCCGACTGCCCGAGCTCGATGCCGACTTCGAGGCGCGCCGCAAGGTGCTCGAGGCCGAGGGCAAGCGCTGGCGATTCGTTGCCACGATGGAGGTCAGCCCCGACGGACAGTGCAAGACCAGCGTCGCACTGAAGGAGGTGCCTCAGTCGCATCCCTTCTACCCGCTCGAGGGGTCAAACAACATCGTGCTGCTCACCACCGAGCGCTACCGCGAATACCCCATGCTCATTCAGGGCTACGGCGCTGGCGCTGCCGTCACCGCTGCCGGCGTATTCGCTAACATCATGTCAATTGCCAATATTTAACCCACAACAACCCCTCCCAGAAGGGAGGGGCTTTTTCTTTGCTTATGAAACACATTATTATATTAGGCGACGGCATGGCAGACCTGCCCGTCGAGCGACTCGGTGGAAAGACGCTTCTACAGTATGCCCATAAGCCCATGATGGACCAGCTGGCAAGCCGTGGACGAACGGGGCGCCTCGTCACCGTGCCCGAAGGTTTCCCGCCAGGCTCCGAGGTGGCCAACACCGCCATTCTGGGCTACGACCTCAACAAGGTTTACGAGGGCCGCGGTCCTCTCGAGGCCGCCAGCATCGGCTACGAGATGCGCGACGACGACATGGCCATCCGCTGTAACATCATCACTTTGGAGGACGGCCGCATCGTCACCCATAACGGCGGCAACCTGCAGACCGACGACGCCCGCCTTCTCATCGACTATCTCAACGACCGCCTCGCTGCACCCATCAACAGCAAAGCAGGCTACGAACAGGTGAAGTTCATCACCGGCATACAATACCGCCACCTGCTGGTCATCCGCGGAGGCTCCAAGCACATCGTCTGTGCCCCACCTCACGACCATCCCGGCGAGCCCTGGCGCCCCCTCCTGGTAAAAGCCTCCCCAAGCCCCTCCGAAGGAGGGGATGTTAAGTCACCTATTGCTACCGATTCTTCTAACCAGACACCCCCTCCTTCGGAGGGGCTTGGGGAGGCTCTCACGCCCCAGCAAACCGCCGACCTGCTGAACACCCTCATCCTGCAATCTCAGCAACTGCTGGCCGATCACCCTTACAACCGCGCAAAAGCCGCCAAAGGCCAACGTCAGGCCAACAGCATCTGGCCCTGGTCAGGAGGCTACCGCCCGTCGATGCTCACCCTTCAGCAGCAGTACCCGCAGATCAAGAACGGCTCCGTCATCTCTGCCGTCGACCTCATACGCGGCATTGGCCACTACGCCGGACTCAAGATTGTCGAGGTGCCCGGAGCCACCGGCCTCGCCGACACCAACTACGAAGGCAAGGCCCAGGCTGCCATCGACGCTCTCCGTGGCGGCGACGACTTTGTATTCGTCCACGTTGAGGCAAGCGACGAAGCTGGTCACGACGGCGACCTCGAGCTGAAGCTCCGCACCATCGAGTATCTCGACCAGCGCATCATCGCCCCCATCTACAACGAGGTGTCCACATGGCAGGAGCCTGTGTGCATGGCCGTTCTGCCCGACCACCTGACGCCCGTCGAACAGCGCATCCATGTCGGCCAGCCCGTACCCTTCCTCATCTGGCACCGCGACATACAGCCCGACCAGGTGCAGACTTACGACGAAGTGAGCTGCGTCGAAGGCAGCTACGGTCTGCTCAGGCTCGGCGAATTTATGAAGGCGCTAATGAGCGAATAAAAGATAAGAGAAATGAATAACAAAGAAAAAACATTCATAGCAGGGCCGTGCGTCATTGAGTCGGCCGAGCTGCTCGACACGGTAGCACAGCGGTTGGTTGACATCAACCGTCGACTGGGTACAGACATCATATTCAAGGCTTCGTTCGACAAGGCGAACCGGACATCGATACACTCTTTCCGCGGACCGGGACTGGAACGCGGACTCAGGATGCTGGCCGACGTCAAGACGAAGTATGGACTGAGACTGCTCACCGACATCCATGAAAGTTGGCAGGCAGCCCCCGTGGCCGAAGTCTGCGACGTGCTCCAGATTCCGGCCTTCCTCTGCCGACAGACTGACCTGCTCGTGGCTGCCGCCCGGACGGGGCGGACGGTGAACATCAAGAAGGCGCAGTTCCTCAGTGGGCGCGACATGAAATACCCCGTGGAGAAAGCACGCGAGGCCGGCGCCAACGACGTGTGGCTGACGGAGCGCGGCAACATGATGGGCTACAACACGCTGGTGGTTGACTTCCGCAACATCAGCGACATGCTGGGGCTGGTGCCGACGGTCATTATGGACTGCACCCACTCCGTTCAGCGGCCCGGAGGCAGCGACGGCAAGACGGGCGGCGACCGGCGCTTCGTGCCCCCGATGGCACTCGCAGCCAAGGCATTTGGTGCCACGGGCTGGTTCTTCGAGGTACACCCCGACCCCGACCGCGGCCTGAGCGACGCCGCGAACATGCTGGAGCTCGACAAACTGGAGAAACTAATTGAAGAAATCATCAAATGACAGTCAGAGATTATGGCATCAGGTGCATCAAGGACGAGGCTGAAGCCCTGATGGAACTCATCCCGAAGATGGATGAAGAGTTCGACCGCGCCGTGGAGCTGATGTTTCGCTGCCACGGCAAGATTATCGTCACCGGCGTAGGCAAGAGCGGGCACGTAGGTGCAAAGATTGCCGCAACGCTCTCGTCAACGGGCACACCCTCGTTCTTCATCAATCCCCTCGACGTGTTTCACGGCGACCTGGGCGTGATGACTGCCGACGACGTCGTGCTGGCCATCTCGAACTCCGGCCAGACCGACGAGCTGCTGCGTTTCATCCCGTTGGTGCTGCAAATGCGCATACCCATCGTGGCCATGAGCGGCAATCCGGAGTCGCTGCTGGCTAAGTATGCCGACTGCCACCTGAACGTCAGCGTACGCCACGAGGCTGACCCGCTGGACCTGGCGCCCACCAGCAGCTCGATAGCACAGATGGCGATGGGCGACGCACTGGCCGTTGCCCTCATCAAGAAGCGCAACTTCAAACCGCAGGACTTCGCACAATTCCACCCTGGTGGCGAACTGGGCAAGCGGCTGTTGACCACTGCTCAGGACGTGATGCGCACGGTTGACATGCCCGTCATCACGCCCGACATGCACCTGGGCGAGGCCGTCATCGAGGTGAGCCGCGGCAAGCTGGGCTTAGGCATTGCCGAGGAGGAGGGTCGCGTGGTTGGCCTCATCACCGACGGCGACATCCGCCGCGCCATGGAAAAGTGGCAGGCTAAGTTCTTCGACCGTACCGTGGCCGACATCATGACCCGCACGCCGAAGACGGTGACCGCCCAGACAAAGATCTCGGAGATCCAGCGAATCATGAACAAATACAAGATACACAGCGTCTTGGTGGTCGACAAGGAGCAGAGGTTGCTCGGCGTGGTTGACCACTACTCATGCATGATATAAGAAATGAGAAATGAGATAATGGGGCTGATGGCGGCACTGGCCGTCGCCTTCGTGCCTGTAAGGGCGTTGGGACAGGATGACCTGACGAGCGATTCCGTCTTCCGCCGCTCAATGACAGCCTACGGCATACGCTTCACCGAAGGCAACGAGGTAAAACTGCTGAAGAGCGGACAGGAGAAGTTTGACGACATGTTCCACTTTATCCGTCAGGCTAAGAGCAGCGTACACCTGGAATACTTCAACTTCCGCAACGACTCCATAGCCTCGCTGCTGTTCAACATCCTGCGCGAGAAACGGCGCGAGGGCGTCGAGGTGAGAGCCCTCTTCGACGGCTTCGGCAACGATTCTAACAACCAGCCGCTGAAGAAGTACCACCTGAAGGCTCTCCGCGACGACAGCGTCAGCATCTATGAGTTCGATCCCATACGCTTTCCCTGGGTGAACCACATCTGGCCACGCGACCACCGCAAGATCGTTGTCATCGACGGACGGATAGCTTACACGGGCGGCATGAACGTGGCCGACTACTATATAAAAGGTACGGAGCAGGTGGGTTCGTGGCGCGACATGCACTGCCGCATTGAGGGTCCGGCCGTGAACGAGCTGCAACACATCTTCTGCCGCATCTGGGAGAAGGTGACCGACGAGAACATCATGAAGCCCAAGTACTTCCGCGCCGAGCCGGTCGGCAACAAGACGATAGGCATCGTCAACCGCGAGCCGGGAGCCGTCTACACCCACGACGGCTACGTGGCCGGCAAGAACGACGCCGTGCGCCAGCTCTACATCCGCGCACTCGACGCTGCCAAGGACTCAGTGAAGCTGATAAACCCCTACTTCACCCTGGTACCATCGGTGAAGAAGGCGCTGAAGCGGGCCATCAAGCGCGGGGTGAGGGTCGAGATTATGGTCTCGGCAAAGAGCGACGTACCACTGACGCCCGACTGCGTCTTCCGCAATGCCTACCAGATGATGAAGTGCGGCGCCCACGTGTGGCTCTACAAACCGGGGTTCCACCACTCGAAAATCCTGATGGTAGACGGCCGGTTCTGCACGGTAGGCTCGACGAATCTCGATGCCCGCAGCATGCGCTTCGACTACGAGGAGAACGCTGCCATCATCAGCCCGGAGACAACTCGCGAGCTGGACGACATGTTCAACCGCGACAAGCTGGACAGCTTCTACCTGACGGAAGAGACGTGGGACGAGTTCCGCACACCTTGGCAGAAGTTCCGCGGATGGTTTGCATCGCTGCTGAGGCCGTGGCTATAGCACCGCCGAAAGCGTGTCAGTCATCAGGCGGACCTCGACGTCGCTGATGGCATGACGGCTGAGCAGCTGCTGCTCGCGGTCGTAGAACTCGTGTGCGGGGTCAAACTTCACGCCCTCGGTCTGGGCATAGCGCCTGAAGAGGGCCACGGCGCCCTGAATATCGCGGCCAAACCAATGACAATAAGCCGCGTTGAGCAGGTCGTCAGCCTGAATGGGGTCAGCGCTGAGCAGTTCGTCGTACTTACGGACGGCCTGATCCGTCTTACCGGCTCCCACCAGCGCCCAAGCCAGCACACGGTTGATGCCGGCATCGTCGGGCTGCTCGTAGTTCAGCTTATAAAGAATCTTCAGCGCATCGTCGAAACGGTCCATATTGGTCATGCAGACGGCGGCGTTAAGCTGATAGCTGCGGCTGTCGGGGTGACGCTCGGCGAGCCGCTCGTAGTAGTCGAGTGCCGAGCCGTAGTCAGCGCTCATGAAGAGCACACGGGCGTAGGCCGACCAGGCCCTTTCGTTGTCGGGCGCAAGGGCCAGGCAGCGGGCAAGGCTCTCCTTAGCCGTCAGCCCGGCGTTATCGGGCTGGCGGGTGCGCATAAGCACCGTGCCGTTCATCATGTAGAACTGGGCGTCGCGCCGCTCCTCGCTGAAGTTTCGCAGTGTCATCATGGCAGCATCGTAGACCTTGTGCTTCATGAAGAAAGCCACCATCTCGGCAAAGCGCTCCTCAAGTGGCGTGTCGCGGAACAGCGGGCAGGCGAAGAAGAAACAGCGTGCAGCATTACCAGGCTCAAAGGGGTTGAAGAAGTCGCT
This sequence comes from uncultured Prevotellaceae bacterium, assembly GCA_946617675.1. Classification (GTDB taxonomy): domain Bacteria; phylum Bacteroidota; class Bacteroidia; order Bacteroidales; family Bacteroidaceae; genus Prevotella. The sequence goes on from CAMOKH010000035.1 coordinate 7,079, forward strand.
GCGCTGAGGGAACACCTTGAAGAAACGGTAGAGACTCTGCAGGTAGGAACGGCGCAGGAACGCTGCCGACTGCAGTTCGTCGGTGGCCATATCCTCGATGCCGGCCAACGTTGCCTCGCCACGGTCGAGCATCTGCATGATACTCTCGGGCAGCTTGCTGACGGCCATCTCGAAACCGATGGCAAACGAGTATTTGTCGCTGTCGCAAAAAGGACTGCTGTCGAGCATACGGCGCAGGAAGGACTTGCCGCGTACGCGCTGAAGCAGACCGCTGACAGCCGGATGCTGCGGGTAGTAGGGCACAAACCAGTTGCCCACGAGGTTGAAGAAGGGGAAGCGCTTCATCTGCGAGAAACCGCCGAAGTAGATATCGGAGCCCTGCTTGTGCATGTCGGCCATACGTCTAACTGACTCCTCGAGCTTCTCCATACGCTGCTCGGCCTTCTCGGGATGGAGGATATCCTCCAGCTGGTCGTCCTCGACTTCCTCTATGCCGTTACGCGTTACGCGGATGTTATTGTTCTTCAGCAGCTCGGGCATAATCTCGCTCTGGATGATACGGTTGTCGCTCTCTGTGCGCTGACAGTAGACCATCTGCATCTGCAACTCAGCCAGTTCGTCACAACAGCGCGCATCGCTGGTAGCCTGCTTCAGCAAATCATGGACCTCGGTGTACAGGCCGCCGACCCTGGCGTCAAGCCCGAGCACCCACCCTATCAGGGCGCGCTGGCGTACACGCTCGTCGGTCGACTTCAGGTAGACATTCATCAGCAGGCGGAACTTGTTGATGCCGAAGAAATTAAGCAGCGAGAGGGTGATGGCGCTCACTATCAGCTGCTGGTCATTGCTGTCGATGGTCGGCGACAGGAGCATCTGCTCGAAGGCGTCGGCAACGCTGTCGGTCCAGAGCCTGGACGTCCAGATGTAGTCAAAGAGGTCGGCCATCAGCTGCTGATGACTTTCGTAGAGGTTCTGCTGGCGCGATGCCCTGACGTGCTCAGGCTCCAGCTGCAGCATGGCCACGTCGGCAACGAAGGCTTCCAAGTCGTGACCCAGCGACGCCGGCGACCAGTCGCGGCGTCCGTTGTTGCGCGTCCGGTGGTAAACGCCCGAGACGAACGTGCTGTTGCGGATGTAGTAGCGGATGTAGACATTCGTTGCCAGGACGAACAAGCGGCGCAGCAGACGGTCGTAGAGCTGGCCACGCTCGGGATCGTCGTAGCCTTGCTGCCAGTAGTCGGCCATCAGGCGGTAGTCGCTCTTGATGAGCTGCAGCTGTTCTGTGGCCTGAGGCTGGGCAAAGGTGTAGAGATAATTCTCAAGATGACCGATGGCCCTCCCTAACTGCCGGGCGGTGACATCGGCGATGATGGTGTTCAATGCTTCGTTAAAGACCATACGCCCCCCTCCCCTACTGTTTAAGCCACTTCCGGGCGTACTCAATGTCAGCCTGCGAGGGCTGTTCGATGTGGCGGAACTTCAGGTCGCGGGGCAGCGAGTCGACCTGGCTGTCCTTCAGACGGCAGTACTTGACGACGATGTCGCGATAATGGGCAATGCCGAGGGTGGTCAGCGAGTCGCACGCCATGTTATATCCTTTCTTGAAGGCCTCAAGCTGCTGCTGGCGCTTCTTAGCTGACAAATCCTTCTCGCGGAAGGCCACGACACCCATCGTCTGCTTCAGCCGACGGCTGTCGAGCAGCTGGACATGCCGGGCCAGACGGGCCTGGGTGGCTTGGGGCTCGGTGAGCAGGGCGGCGTCAATCTCGCTGTTGAGCAGCATCTTCAGGCGGATGGTGACATCGTTGACCTGAATCTTGAACAGGCGCTCAAAGTCGATCTTTGCACTGTCTCTGACGCGGTCGGCCAACATGTCGGTGACGGAGTAGCGTGTCATGGCGACCATCTTGTCGTCGAGCTGCTTCAGGGTCTTGATGCGCGCCGTGCGGTTGGTGTACAGCTGCCAGTAGGCATTCGTCGCGGTAACGTAGGTCAGGGGCGTGCCCTTCTCTATCAGCCGCTCGCAGCGGACGAGATCAGAGACCATGCCCTGGACGCTGCCGCCAACGATGGCCGTATCGCAGTCCATGTGGGCCGTGAAGAGTTTCAGACGGACATCGGCCGTTCCGAACAGGCCTCGCTCGCTGGCAACGAACAGGGGCAGGCAGTCCATTGTCGGCATGACGGCTATCTTCAGTGCGGCCGAATCCTCGCGCAACAGCTGAACCTGCTTCTTGCGCGTCTCTTCGCGCTTCTCTTTATACGACTGGCCACAACCGGCAAGCAGCAGCAGGGCCATGAGTAAACACATCAATCGGTTTGTCGGCATAAGCTTTTCAATACTCTAACAGTGTGGTGGTCAGTTCGCCACTGAACGAAACGATGTTCTCGGCCTTATAGCACGAAGCCCCGTCAGGGATGCAGATGGTGGCGACGAAATGGAAACCCTTGGCATCGACACCCGTAAACTCCATATTGCTCAGCACCGACTGGCTGAGGAACTGCTGCGGAATCTTTGAGGCGTAGAGCTGTTTCCTGAAGTCGGTGGAGAACAGCTTGCGCGCACCGCTGAAAACGCTGACGTGCATGATGTTGTCGTAATACACGTTGTCGACCTCGACACCGTCGTCATTATAGCTCGAAGTGTGGACCTTGTACTTCGTTGGATTGATGGCTATATACCAGTGGTAGCGCTCGCCGTTGTAGAACACGACGGAGTCGGTCTTGACGACCTCGGTGTAGGTCATCACCTTGGGTTTATCGTGGACGAAGGCGAAGACGTGTATCGGGTCGTCGCTCTTGCGCAGTTTCAGCAGGTCGCCGTTCTGGTTCCTGAACCAGAAGACATGCTCCAGCTGCTTGACGATGGGGTACTTGGTGGCAACGGCACCGAGCACCAGCGAGTCTCTGACAATCTTGAAGTACGACGGCTGGCTGATGGTGTCGGGATAGTAGATGGTATCGCCGACGGCACGGAACGACACTTCGTCGGTCTCGTCGTCAACCCAGATGCCCTGAAGCATCGCCTTGGCTTCGCGGCTCTCTTTCTCGACAACCGTCTTCGCCTCGGGCTGCGTGGTCTCGGACTTCTTTGAGCAGGCCGCAACCAACAAAATGCCGGCCAGAAGGCCGTATGACAGCAACGTCCTCTTCATCGGCCTATGCAGTAATATTCGAAGCCATTCTCCTCGAGTTCCTCAGCGTCGAAGATGTTTCGCCCGTCAATAACCAGCGGACGTTTCATAGCCTTGTGAATCACTCCCCACGTCGGCAGGCGGAACTCCTTCCACTCCGTCAGCAACAGCAGGGCGTCGGCATCGAGCACGGCGTCATACTTATCGCGGCAGTAGACGACACGGTCGCCAATACGGCGGCGGCACTCGTCCATTGCCACAGGGTCGTAGGCACGGATGTTGCAACCGGCCTCCAGGAGTTTGTTGATCATGATGAGAGCCGTCGACTCGCGCATGTCGTCGGTCTCAGGCTTGAACGACAGTCCCCACAGCGCTATCGTGAGGCCACTGAGCGACTGCCCGTTGAAGGCCTTCTGCAACTTCTTGAAGAGCACGCTCTTCTGGCGCTCGTTCACGCGCTCTACGGCCTTGAGCACCTCCATTGAATAGCCTTGCTGGTCGGCAGTCTTGATAAGCGCCTTCACGTCCTTTGGGAAGCAGGAGCCGCCGTAGCCACAACCTGCATAGAGGAACTTACGGCCAATTCGCGTGTCGGAACCTATTCCCGCGCGTACCATATTTATATCTGCTCCTACCAACTCACAAAGATTGGCCATGTCGTTCATAAACGAGATGCGCGTGGCCAGCATTGAGTTGGCGGCATACTTGGTCATCTCGGCCGACGGAATGTCCATAAAGATGACGCGGAAGTTGTTGATGAGAAAGGGCTTATAGAGTCGTGTCAGCACCTTCTTGGCACGCTCGCTCTCGGTGCCTACCACCACGCGGTCGGGCGACATAAAGTCCTTGATGGCATTACCCTCCTTCAGGAACTCGGGGTTCGAGGCCACGTCGAATGGTATGCTCACGCCGCGACGGTCGAGCTCTTCCTCGATGGTGCGACGCACCTTGGCGGCGGTTCCCACGGGGACGGTCGACTTCGTCACCACGACCACATAGTGCGACAGGTGCTGGCCAATGGTGCGGGCCACCTGCAGCACATATTTCAGGTCGGCCGAGCCGTCCTCGTCGGGCGGCGTACCCACGGCCGAAAAGACAATCTCGACATCGTCGAGCACGGCGGCCAGGTCGGTGGTGAAGCGCAGTCGTCCAGCGGCAACGTTCTTCTTCACCAGTTCGTCGAGTCCAGGCTCGTAGATGGGTATCTCGCCGGCATTCAGCCGCTCTATCTTGGCGGCATCGACATCGACACAGGTTACCGTGGCACCAGTGTCGGCAAAACACGTGCCCGACACCAGTCCTACATACCCCGTACCAACAATTGCAATATTCATCCTTACTATTTACGTTTTTACGATTGTACTATTCAAAGAGTTCGGCATCACGCAGCAGAGGCTGACGGAGGTCCTTCTCGCTGGTCTGGACCAAGGCCGGGTCGATGGGCCACTCGATGGCCAGCTCGGGGTCGTTCCACCTGATGCCGGCATCCTGGTCGGGCGCATAGGGGTTGTCCACCTTATAGGTGAAGATGGCCTCGTAGCTAAGCACCAGGAAACCGTGGGCAAAGCCGCGCGGGATGAAGAACTGGCGCTTGTTGTCCTCGCTCAGTTCGACCATGACGTGGCGTCCGAACGTCGGCGAACTGCGACGGATGTCGACAGCCACGTCGAGCACGCGCCCCTTGATGACCCTCACCAGCTTTGCCTGCGAGGCGGCACCTTTCTGATAGTGCAGGCCACGCAGCACACCGTAGCCCGACTTCGACTCGTTGTCCTGAATGAAATGTACCGGTCCGACGTGCTCAGTGAACTCTGCCTCCTTCCAAGCCTCCATGAAGTAGCCCCGGGCGTCGTTAAACACGCGCGGCTCTATCACGAAGATGCCCTTGATTTCTGTCTCTCTATATTCCATATTCTTCTAATTTTGTGCAAAGATACTGCTTTTTTTTCATTCCAAATCATTTTTAAGTTTCTTTTATTTGCAAATGTCGCAAAAAAGCCGTACTTTTGCAAACGTGATTGAATTAGACAGACATATTGAGATACTATTACTCAGTAACGACTGCGTTATCGTTCCCGAGTTGGGTGGCTTCATGGCTCACCACGTCGAGGCACGATACGACGAGGACGACGCCATGTTCCTGCCGCCTCAGCGCACGTTAGGCTTCAACCCTCAGTTGAAGCTCAACGACTCGCTGCTGGTGCAGTCGTATGTCGAGGCCTACGACATCAGCTACCCCGAGGCGCTGCGACGCATCGAGTCGGAGGTGGCCGAACTGAGACAGCACCTCGACAACGACGGCTTCTACGAGATGAACGACCTCGGACAGCTCTTCATCAACCGTGAGGGCAAGCTGGAGTTCGCCCCGTGCGAGGCAGGCATACTGACGCCTGAGTTCTACGGACTGAGCTCGTTCGAGATAAAGCCCCTGGTGCCGGCGACCGTCGATGTCGTCCAGGCTGAGCACGAAAAGCAGGCCACCCTGCTGCCGCTCAAGCCCGAGAACGCTGAGATTACAATCAAGATGTCGTGGGTACGCAACGCCGTTGCCGTTGCTGCCGCTCTGGTGGCCTTCCTGCTGATGACCAAGCCCGTGAACGAGGAGGTACAGACAGGACTGAGCATGAGCCAGATTAACCTGCCCATCATCCAAAAGGAGACGCCAAAGCGGCCCACTGTCCCTGTAGCTGAGATTGAGCCTGCCGTCGAAAAAGCAAAAGAGCCCGCCGCCAAAGCCGAGCAGCCCGCCGCCAAAGCCGAACAGCCTGCCCCCAAAGCCGAGCAGCCTGCTCCCAAAGCCGAGCAGCCCGCCGTCGCTAAGCCTGCCGTGCCCGCAGCCAAATTCTGTATCGTCGTGGCCAGTCAGGTCTCCAAGAAGGGTGCTGATGAGTTCGTAGCAAAGCTGCAAGCCCAAGGTTACACTTCAGCGCGCGTGTACCTTTATAATAATGTGCGCCGCGTCATTATCGGTTCATACCAGACCGAGGCCCAAGCCTATAAGGCATTACAGGATGTACATGCCAACCAGGAGCTGGCCGAGGCTTGGGTGTTTGAGGCGAACAAGTGATTAGTGATAAGTTGTTAGTAATAAGTTGTAAGTGAAACGAGTACGCTGTCCTAAGTGCGACCATTACATCATATTTGATGAGACAAAATACAATGAAGGCCAGAAGCTGGTCTTCAAGTGCGACGAGTGCGGCCGACAGTTCGGCATCAGGATAGCCGCAAAAGCCTCACCTACTGATGGAGGTTCGGAGGGGGCTCCCGCAACGGAAGATTCAGAGCAGTTTGGCGCTATCATCGTCATCGAGAACGTGTTTCACTACAAGCAGGAAATCCCCTTGCACATGGGCGACAACGTCATCGGCCGCTATCAGAAAGGAAATCCCATTAACACACCCTTTGAAACCGTTGACCCCAGCGTCGACCTGAACCACTGCACCATCAACGTCAGTCGCGACAAGCATGGCCAACTGCGCTACACCCTCGCCGACAACAACAGCAATACAGGCACCTTCGTCGACAACGTCGAGGTAAAAGGGCGCGAGCGGCGGGTCATCACCGACGGCACGCTCTTCACCATTGGTGCCACAAGCATCATCCTGCGCACAGCAGAGAATAGTTGAAAACCCTTTTTTTAACAACATAAAAATAACAGAGAATATGGTAAAGCACATCATACTGTGGACACTGAACCCGGAACTGACCGAGGAACAGAAACTGAGCGTGAAGGCTGGCATCAAGGCTGGTCTTGAGGGGCTCGTGGGCAAAGTGCCCGGACTGATTGACGTCAAAGTACACACCGAGGGACGACTCAGCTCGTCGAACGCTGACGTCATGCTCGACTCAACACTGGAGTCTGAGGAGGCACTGCGCGGCTATGCCAAGCACCCTGAACACGTGGCCGTTGCCAACTCAAAGGTACGCCCATTCACCGTGCAGCGCTCATGCCTTGACTTTGAAGTAAGCGAGAAGTGATGGCGAGAAAGAAGAAAGCACTGCCGCTTTTAGAGGGCGTCACCATTGAGACTGCTGCCGCCGAGGGAAAGTCGCTCTTCCACTGGGAAGAGATGGTGGTCTTCGTACCCTGGTGTGTGCCGGGCGATGTCTGCGACGTGCAGATACGCCGCAAGAAGCACTCCTTCGCTGAGGGCGAAGTGGTACGATTCGTGGAACTGAGCAAGACGAGGGCCGTGCCCTTCTGTCAGCATTTCGGGGTATGCGGCGGCTGTAAGTGGCAGAACATGCCCTACGACGAACAGCTGCGGATGAAGCAGCAGCAGGTCTACGACCAGCTGACCCGTATCGGAAAGGTTGAGCTGCCTGAGTTCAACCCCATTCTCGGTAGCGTCAAGACCCGTGAGTACCGCAACAAGCTGGACTTCGGCTGTGCCAACAAGCGTTATCTGACTAAAGAGGAGATAGAACAGCTGCCGCACGACCAGAGTCAAAGTCTGAAAGACCAGCCTGCCATCGGTTTTCACATCACCGGGGCCTTCGACAAGATTCTGCCCATCGAGAAGTGCTGGCTGATGGACGACATCCAGAACCGCATACGAAACGAGATTCGCGACTACGCCTGCGCACAATGCATCACTTTCTTCGACCTCAGGGCACAGGTGGGACTGCTGCGCGACGTCATCTTCCGCAACAGTGCCAGCGGCGAACTGATGGTCATCGTGCAGTTCCACTACGATGAGACTGGCGGCGAGAAAGAGGCTAAGGCACTGCTTCAACATATTGCCGATAAGTTCCCTGAAATCACGTCGTTACTCTATCTCGACAACCAGAAGTGCAACGACACCATCGGCGACCAGGACATACTCGTCTACAAGGGTACCGACCACATATTCGAACTGATGGAGGACCTCAAGTTCAAGGTCGGGCCGAAGTCGTTCTACCAAACCAACACCGAGCAGGCCTACCACCTCTACAGCGTCGTCCGCAAACTGGCCGGACTGACAGGTCAGGAAACCGTCTACGACCTCTACACTGGTACGGGCACGATAGCCAACTTCGTGGCACGGCAGGCCCGCCAGGTTATCGGCATTGAGTATGTTCCCGAAGCCATTGAGGACGCTAAGGTTAACGCCGACGTGAACGGCATCAGCAACACCATGTTCTTTGCCGGCGATATGAAGGATGTGCTCAACGACGAGTTCATCCTCCGCTACGGCCGTCCCGACGTCATCATCACCGACCCGCCACGTGCCGGCATGCACCCCGACGTGGTGAAGACCATTCTCAGGGCTGCCCCCCGCCGCATCGTCTACGTCTCGTGCAACCCCGCCACTCAGGCCCGCGACCTGCACGACCTGGACGCCCAGTACCGCGTTGACACCGTACAGCCGGTAGACATGTTCCCCCATACCCCGCACGTTGAGAACGTCGTCCTGCTGAACAGGAGGTAGGCAGAACGTCTTATATAGGATTTTTCGCAAAAAAGGGTGCACGGGTGACACAATGCCGATAAACAGAGGGCGTGCACCCTGTTTTAGAGGGTGACACGGGTGACACAAGGGTGACACATTTTTCGTAAATTCTCGAGAGAATTTAAACGCTACCCGCCGTCTGACTCCCCGAAAGGCGCCGCCTAACGTTCAAATTCTCTCGAGAATTCATCACCGGTCGTCGCTCTTCCATCCAGACCGCGCGCCGTGTCACCCTCGTGACACCCTGTGTCACCCTTTACAGAGGGTGACACAGGCCGAAACATCCTGACTGACTGTCGGTTAGACGTGGTGTGTCACCCGTGTCACCCTAAAACGCGAATTATTACATGCGCGCGCGTGCGCGCGTGTAAGTGTGACGGTCTGAGCTCATACTTTACGCCCGTCTTCATACCATCCCAATTGTGTCATTGCCATAGCGGCTCATTCTCCCAGCCACGGGGGAAGCCCATTTGTCTGGTGATGGTGTTCGGATGGGCTATAAGAAGACTTAATAGTCTGTCTTTTATCTGACTGTTAGGCGTTATGCCCTGTTCCAAGTAGAGAAGGGTACATAGCTGAGCGTATAGTTTCATGGGACGTATGTGCTGCGTATCAACCCATAAGAGCGGCAGTCGTCTTGGCATCTGGGGCATTGCAGGATAGCGACGGTTCCATGCTCGGGCATGGTGTGCACAGCAATTGCGGAGGACGGTGAGACTTCGCATCCAACTTTCAAGATAGGTGTATTGAGGCAGGCCGAAACTCTTTGCCACCTGTTTCTTTACCTCCGTATCTTTCATGTTGGCATACAACTTTGAGAGATTGCCGAAAGAAACGACTTCCAGCGTCTTCCATACGGGAGGCATGGATGGTGAACTGTACTTGGCAAAGTGTTCCTGTAGAAATTCTTCCTTCGAACGGCTGAGTTCCACTTGTATGTTGTCAAGGCATGTCTGGAAGATAATTTGATTGTTGAACTGCGAGACATCCATAAACCAAAATGCTCCGTGCGTCATAGAGAAGAAATGAATGATGCGTGTGCGTAGGGCAACCTCAATGTCCTGTATGGCAGTGAAGATGATGGAACGCAGTTCCTTGTCGAACGTATATAGCGAAATGACATCTTCGAGGCGTGTGCCACTTACAAAGCGATGTGTATTCTCGTCTCTCTCGAAGATTTTCCAGTAACTGGCCAGACGGAAGTAACTGATGGAGGCAAGTTGCTTCAAGGCTGTGTCGTCATCACTGACGATGAGACCGCGTTGCTTCAGCATGGCAAGCTGAGTTGTGATGTCTGTTGGTTGCTTATTATATCTCATACCCTTATAAATGACGAAGTCCCGCCGTGGTACGCATTGTTAGGAGGCGTGGCGGGAACTGTTGGTGCAAAGGTACTGCTTTCATTTGAAATAGCCAAACTTTTTGAAGAAAAAAGTGGTGAGAACCAACTTTTAAGTGGTGAGGGCCAACTTTTAAGTGGTGAGCACCAGCTTTTAGAATCTTAGTTGACATTGAATGACCATAATCAATCCCCACATAATTCTGCGACGTGCTTATCGAGGTCGGTGCTGCTGCCGTCTCTTCCGGTCAGCTTGTGGTAGAGGCGGCGGCGCAGGTTGCTGATGTTACTCTTGGTGCAGACCATGAGGACGGACATCTGGAGGGGACTGCAACGTATGACGATGAGACCGACGACATGGCGCTCCTGCTCGGTCAGCGTCTGGTCTGGCTGGTGCTCAGCATACTGCTGCTGCAGGGTGGCGAAGAACTTAGGATGCTGGCGGTCAATCTCGGTGCGGAGTGCCTGCCAGTCCTCAGCCGTCGGATGGGCGTCCTGGGCAGATAGGTCGTGGAAGCGGCGGGCAATGTCGGTGTCGAGTATTCCCCGCTTCATCTGACTGCGCAGCGAGTGGAGCATCTCGGCATATTCGCGGTTCTGCTCCAGCGTCTCGCGGTGTTCGCGCCGCAGTTTGTAGAGGTGGTAACCTGCAAAAGAGATGACCGCCAAGAGCAGCAACAGTCCACAAATGAACAGTGTGCGCTCATGTTCCAGCTCCAGCTCGTGATTGATGAGCACATTGCGCTGCCGGTACTCGTCCTCATTCTCCAAGAAGCGGTCTTTCTTCACGTCCATATAGCCCTCAACGTATTTGGAGTCGAACTTGGCGCGCAGTTCATAATCTGGGTCGCGGTCGGGAAACTTGTCGTAGAGGTTCATCAGCCTTTCGTAGCCCTGCAAGTGGACATAGTTCCACGGATGGTCGAGCTTCATGTAGTAATAGTGGGCGGAGTCAAAATCGCCCAATCGCAGATGGTAGTCACCACGCAACTCCCAGTGCTGGATGGCGGCATACGATCCCACATGCTCCAAATCCTCGCGGGTGAAGCGTTCGTAACGCTGCATCCACATCGTCATCGAGTCGGGTAAATTGGCATCCTTGCGGTCGTCGTTCAAGAGATAGGATAAATAGGGAGCGAAGGCATCGACGGCCCAGTCTTTCCGTCCCCGCTGCCACAGCTCGCTGAAGGCGCGATAGGCGGTAGGCAGGAATTGAACATCGACATTCACCGTCAGCGCCACATTCGCTTCCTGCCCCATACATCTATAATATAATAAGGTGTCGCCAGCCAGCTGTGCCAGCCTCATGCCTCGCCGTGCCGTTTGCTTTGCTACCTCATCGTCAAAGGAGAACTGCTGGTTGATGCTCCACTCATAGCAGATCTCGGCCAAGGCACGCGGGTCGAAATCTGCACTCAGCGAGTCCACGCAATCGGTGGCCATCTCGTAGGCGAAGCCCTCGTATATCAGTGCCCCGTGGCGGCGGTACATCTTCGCCATCATGCGCCACGCCTGCTGCAGCTCGCGGGGCGTGCCGTGCCGCTCCATGTAGTAGAGCACGGCACGGGCGTCGGAATCGTTGGGCATCGCGTCGTAATGGTCCGTGGCCTCCATCAACTGATCCAGCATCTGCACCTGCCGCTCATGTCCAGACTGGCAGGAGGTCAGCATGGCCATCAATAGAACAACAGCTATATGTCTCATAACGGCTGCAAAGGTACGAAAAATCCCCCAAAACAACTTGTAAACTCAGTTTACAAATCTTTTTCATACCAAATAAAAGCCTTTTTCCGTTATGTAGGTTAGGAAAACGAAGCATTCGTTTGTCTCTAAGATAAAACGCAAGCAACGAAAGATGAATCAGAGTACACTGGAGAAGCTGTTCCGACAACACCATGGCCGCCTGCTGGCCGAAGCTCGTGCCATGCTCTACGACGCCGCCGAAGCGGAGGACGTGGTGAGCGAAGTCTTTGCTGAGCTGCTGAGACGCCTGCCCGAGGTAGAGACTGGTCGCGAACTGGCTTACCTCTGTGAGAGCGTGCGCAACCGCTGCCGGAACGTGCTTGCCCGCAAGACGCTGACGGAACGGGTGACGCATCTCTATGCCCTCGACCAACCCACGGCGACAGAAGATGAGGAGAAGGAGCGGCTCGACCGTCTGCAGGCTTTCATACGGACAGGACTGACCGAGGCTCAGCATCGCGTGTTCCAACTCCGCTTCGGCGAGGAACTGAAGTATCGTGAGATAGCTGCCGAGCTGGGCATCAGCGAGGTGGCGGTGTATAAGCATCTTGTTGCTGCGATAACACGAATCAAAAACCATTTCAACTATTAACGACATGGAGACGAACGACAAACTATTGAAGCTGCTGCGGCTGATGGACGAGCCGGAAGCCATGACCGAGGCACAGTTGCAGGAACTGCTCTCGGACGAAGAAGTGCGAAAGGCCTACGACGTGATGGCCGACTGCAAGAAGCTTTACCAAAAGCCTCAGCAAAAGCCCTTGAGCGTGAAGTGGCTACAGCTGTGGCAGAGATTCCGGATTGCCGCCGTCTTTCTCGGTGCAGTCCTGCTTTGTGGATTGGCTTGGGCTATCATTCCACGTATCATGTCTTCCCATACGGATTCGCCCCAACCGGCACAGGTAAACACTCCCCTACCTCACAGCGAGGGGCAAGGGGCTGGCTCCTCCGTCCGTTTCGACGACGTGCGCCTCGACAGCATCCTCACCGTCGTCTCGGCCCACTATGGCAAGACCGTCAGCTTCCGCGACGAGGAGGCCAAAGGCATGAAGTTCATCATGACATGGGATCCTGACATGCCGCTTTCCGACTTCATCGACGGTCTGAACCTGTTCGACGGACTTAGCCTGACCTTGCAGCGCGACACCATCTTTGTAGAGACCGCTGAAGATAAAGTTAGTATGTGATACTTATGAAACGGCTACTCTTATTTATTCTTTTATATCTGTCGTTTAGCGGCGCATTGGCACAGGTCAGCCACGATTTCCACAACACCGTGCTCACCGAGGCCCTGCGCACTATTGAGCTGGGACAGCAGGAGTACACCATCACCATTCTCTCCGACGGTCTTGACAAGCTGCAA
>CAMOKH010000036.1 GCA_946617675.1 uncultured Prevotellaceae bacterium
CCATCTCTGCCGAGCGCCGCTCCATGCGCCCCGCCACGATGCCGCAGAGGTTCAGGGCGGGCACGAAGAGCAACACGAAGATGATGCCGGCGTAGTGCTTCACCAGCTGCCAGCCCGTCACCGTGCTCAATGAGCCTTCGCGGTTCTCGGTCTTCAGCACGTGCATGGAGTGGGTATCCATATTCTGGGTGAGCACCAGCTTCTTTTTGGCAGCACCGCCAAAGCTGAACAAATCCAGCACCTCGGGATGCGCCTGCTGCGTGCGGGCCGCCACGTCGTCCAGCTCCTGCTTCAAGGCCCGCAGGTGGTCGTCGTCCTTAACGGTGGCCACGATGGAGTAGAAGCCCTGATAGGGGATCCCCATCACCACACCGTTCAAGATGGGATAGATGATGTCGGCATAGCTGTCGGGCGTGAGTTGACTGCCGCCACGGAAGACGCCCACCACACGCACTTCAGGTCCGCTTTCCATCTCCACCGTCTTTCCCACGGCTTCCACGCCCTTGCCGAAGAGCCGTTCGGCCAGGGCATCGCTGATGACACAGACTTTTTCGTTGTCGTCCACTTCCTTACTGGTAAAAGCTCTGCCACTTATGAAGTCGTACTCGTAAATCTTAAAGTAGTCGGCACTGACCTCATTGCGCACGACGTCCACGTAGTCGTCCTTGCCTCGCACCACGAAGGTGTGGCACTTGCCCTGGGTCTTGCCCGTTCCTGCCGCCAGCAGCGTGGGCGAGCAGTACTCGATGTTCGGGCTGCGCTTGAACCACTCCTCATAGGCCTGAGCGCTGAAGCCCGTCTGCATCTTGCCGCCGTTGTCGGCCTCGATGCACAGCCCCTCGAAGTAGACTGTCCGCGCCCGGTTCCTTTCTGGGTAGATGGGCGCCAGCTTGATGTAATACACTACGGCCATCACCATCGTAAACAGGATGGCCAAGGCCGTTCCGGCGATGTAGATGCCGGAGAACAGTCGCTCCTCGCGCATCATGGCGAGGGCTTGTCGGAAATACCCTATCATATTTACTATTTACGTATTTTACGATTTACTATTTTACATGCCAAAACCGTGCCAAACTCGTAACTCGCTGATAATCAGCGACGGCATAAAACGAACTGTCCATTTTCGGACACTCTTGGTGTCCGGAAATGGACAGTTATACACAAAGTGTAATCGCTTAGATTCTCCTCAGCCACAATCTGAATACAGGATCTTCGAGGAATACGCCGTCTTTGGTGACGTCAATCAGTTCGCGGTCACGGAGAGCGGTCTTGATGCGTGAGATGTTCGATTTTGTTCCAAGGTTATATTGCTCAAGGATGGCTTTGCTGCCGAAGTCTGTATGCACACCATCGCAAATGGCACGTATGAAGTTCAGTTGGTAGGAGGTGAGACCTTGTATATGCTGCTCGAACAGCCCGGAACACTGAGCCATCAGTGCCTGTACCCCATTCTCGAAGTCCTGGTCCGTAGTTTCCTTCTCTGTCTCTGCCAGCACGTTCCAGGCCAGCTGCTGAACGTAAGAGGAATGACCCTCAACAGTCTCACATATTTTCTGAGCCAACGCCTCCGATATATGCTTGCCTTGACTCTCGAAGCGACTGCAGATGAACGTCACCCAGTCAGCAGTGGGAATCTTGTCGAGGTACATCATTTCGCCAAACTGATAGAAAGGCATCTTTCGATTTTGAAAAAGTTTTGTCATCAAGTGTTTTTTGCTGCCGAAGAGACAATAGGACACGTTGCGCTGGTGCTGCCAGATGCCGCGAAGGCGTTTTTGGATGGTCAGTGAATCGCTGAACTCGCCAATCTGCTGGAACTCATCTATACATATAACAAGGTGTACACCCTGTTCTTTGGCTATCAACTCTGGCAACTGCAGAATCTCTTCGGGCTGATAGTTTTGGGGAGTGATGCCCAGTGACAATGACACCTCCGACAGAGGTTCTGGCGAAAAGGCAATCTTTGGCGTCAGCCTGACCAAGAAACGCTTGATGTTCTCGAATAGCTGTTCTGTCTTTGTGGCCGTTTCTTTCATTAGGACAGAGGCGAAACGATTGTAGAAGTCGTATTCACTGCGGCAATCGTAGATGTCCATAAATATGACCTTGATAGCGGGATTGGTAATCTCCGACTTCACCTTCTTCACAATTGAACTTTTGCCCATACGGCGGGGTGAGACGAGTATCACGTTGATACCATTCTCGAAATCCAGTTTCAGCCTCTTGGTTTCCTGTACCCTGTCTGTAAAGTTCTCGCCTTCAACAGACATTCCATATACAAATGCCCTATTCATAATCTTCTGATTGTATTGCCATTTGGCTGCAAATATACAAAAAGAATTGCTGGTACACAAGTTTGTGGACCACAAACTTGTGTACCAGTGCGTTATTTAACTTTTAATAAGAGATTCAGACTTACTCATCCCTCAGCGCCTCGGTGGAAAAGCATGTAGGCGTTGACACAAAAAGACTTAAAATGTTGCGACATTCAATATAATGTTGTACCTTTGCACAGGAAACAAAACAGAAAACGCAAATCACGATGGGAATTATCATTGGAATAGACGTGGGCATATCGACCACGAAGATTGTGGGGCTGAAGGACGGACGCGTGACGGCACCGACACGCATCACCGCCGCCGACCCCATCACGTCGCTCTACGGTGCCTTCGGCAAGTATCTGCACGACGGCGGCATCGAGCTGAACGAGGTTGAGCAGGTGATGCTCACCGGCGTCGGCTCGGCCTACGTCAAGGGACCCGTCTACGGACTGCCCACACAGAAGGTGGAGGAGTTTGAGGCCGACGGCCTCGGCGCCCGCTACGAGTCGAAGCTCGACCACACCATCGTCGTCTCGATGGGCACGGGTACGAGCTTCGTGCTGTGCGACGGCGACGACATGCGCCACATCGGCGGCATCGGCATCGGCGGCGGCACGCTGGCCGGACTGTCGCGCCTGCTGCTGAACACCAGCGACATCAAGGCCGTGGCCGCGCTGGCCATGCAGGGCGACATACGCCACATGAACCTGCGCATCGGCGACATCTCGGCCGAGCCGCTGCCCGGACTGCCTATGGAGGCCACGGCCAGCATCCTGGCCAAGGCTCAGAGCGACGCCTCGAAGGAGGACATCGCCTGCGGCATCATCTCGATGGTGCTCCAGACCATCGGCTCCGCCGCCTGGCTGTCGAGCCGCGGGTCGGGCATCCGCGACTTCGTGCTCATCGGCAACCTGTCGCTGCTGCCGCAGTGCAAGGACGTGTTCCCGCCGCTTGAGAAGCTCTACAACATCCACTACCACATACCTAAGTATTCGCAGTACTGCACCGCCATCGGTGCCGCGCTGAGCTTCAGGCCGAAGCACTAACCGCCAATCATTAAACACGACTGAGCCACGACCGGCGGCGGCTGTTCTGCAGGATGCCCAACTACTCCTCCCAATGCAGCACAGAACCGTTGCGGCGGGCTGGGTCAGCGCCGACGTAGTCCATTGAGTAAGGACTGCCCGTGGTGGGTGACTTTCCGATATAGCGGTGGTTCTTCAGCGAGAAGAGCATGAAGTCGTGGTCGAGATAGTCCTGCCAGAGGAACACCTCGGCCTCCTGCTCGTCCTTGGTGAAGCGCACGTCGCCGGGCAGGCCCTCGCCATAGACCTTCACGTAGCGGCCGTCGACACACTTCAGCGCCACACGGCCGTTGCCACGGTCGATAATCTGGAACTGCGTGCGCTCGCTGCGGTCGCCCTGACGGGTGTCGTAGAGCAGACCGTGGGGGTCGCAGACGGCGGGACGGCCCGTGGCCTTGTTGATGATGCGGAAGGTCTTGCCATAGGGGATGTTTCCGCTGCGGTCGGCACAGGGCTCCTCGACGGTGAAATTGTCGAACTCGGCATAGCCGCCCTGCTTGCCCTTCGTGTTGAAGGCGAAGAGGGCGTGGCGCGAGCCTTGGAACGAGATGAGCTGATACGACAAGGGCATCATGCGGCCCACGGTCTGGAACGTCTTGCCGTCGACCGAGTAGGCATACTGCGCCTGGTCGTTGTCGTAGTCGCCGATGGAGCGCAGCCATATTTTCCCGCCGGTAAGACGGATGGGCACGCTGACGGTGTCGTTCGTCAGCTGCTCGAAGCAGCGCAAGAGGTATTCAGCCCCCCCTCTGCGGGAGGGGGACGGGGGGAGGCTTACGCCTATCCACGAGCAGGGCACGTTGATGTTGCCCAGACCGCAGACGTCGCCGTCCTTCATGCCTTTCAAGTTCAGCTCCACGGTGGCTACCGACTTCGGGCCGATGACGCGCTGCGTCAGCGTGTTGCGGGCCCACATCAGCTGCTCGGCGGGCTGCGCCTGGATGCGCAGGCGGCCGCCCTTCAGGCTCCACTTCGTGTCGTCGGGGTTATGGTTCCACTGCCAGACGCGGCCCAGTTGCTTGCCGTTGAAGTCGTCGGAGCGGTTATACGGCACAGACCATCCCCCTTGCCCCTCCCTGTGATGGAGGGGAGTAGATAGACCCATCGCAGCCTCGTCTTGAGAGTAACCGCTCCCCTCCCTCACAGGGAGGGGTTGGGGGAGAGTCTGCTGGGGGGCTTCCCCTGGCTTAAACCATGTGCGCGGCGCACGGCCCAGGTTGCCCTCCAGGCCCACCATGGGCCAGCCGTCCTTCCAGGTCATCGGCATCAGACAGACAGTGCGGCCGATGGAATGGAAGTCCATCATGAACAGTGCCCACCACGAGCCGTCCTTGAACTGCACGATGCCGCCCTGATGGGCATTGGTGCAGGCCGTGGCGTCCTTGTCTACGGGCCCGAGCCCGAACTTCGTGCCGTCCTGGCCGATGCGGTATTTCTCGCCGCGGGGCACCTGCGTCAGCGAGGCGGCGTGGTAGCCGTAGGTCTCGTCGGCCGTGATGACGCACGTCTCGTAGGGGCCCCAGATGCTCTTCGAGCGCGAGCAGAGCGTGCGGCCGTTGGGCGAGTAGTCGGTCGAGATGAGGTAGTACATGCCGTTGATCTTATACATGTGGTGGCCCTCGCCCACGCCGTTGCCCTCGGGTATGATGACGCGCTCGGTACCCTCCTTGGGACCGCTCATGTCGGGCTCCAGCTCGGTACACTTCACCGTGCCGTAGCCGTGGATGGCATAGACCCGTCCGTCGTCGTCGAAGAGCACGCCGAGGTCGTAGATGTTGCCCTTCATGTTATGGTGTGTCCACGGGCCGCGTATGTCCTTCGAGGTGTAGCACTGCAGGCCCTTGCCGTTGACGTTCGAGAAGACGTAGAACTGACCGTTGGCATAGCGTATGCAGGGTGCCCAGATGCCCTGGCCGTAAATCTCCTGGTGGTTCTTCAGCGCGAAGCGGTCCTCGGGGAAGTCGAAGCGGGGGAAGCAGTAGCTGACGTTCTCCCAGTTCACGAGGTCCTTCGAGTGGAGGATGACCAGTCCCGGCACGGCGTGCATCGTCGTTCCGGCCAGGTAGTAGTCGTCGCCGACGCGCAGGATGTCGGGGTCGCTGAACTCGTCGTAGAACAGCGGGTTGGTAAACGTGCCATTGCCGTTGTCGGCCGTCCACGACTTGGTTTGTGCTTGTGTGCCCACGGCCGTCATGGCCAGAAGGGCTGCGATTAGTAGCTTTTTCATATTATCTGACGTTTTTGTTGAGGTTTCGTCTGAGGAAGAACTGGCGTGTAGCCGTGAAGAAGGTCAGCACGCCCAGGGCATTGACGGCGGCGACGGTCCAGAAGACGGCGCTATAGCCCATGAACTCGGCGATAAAGCCGCCGAGGAGTATGCCCAGGCCCATGCCCACGTCCCAGGAGACGAGGATGGTCGAATTGGCCGTGCCGCGCTGGTTGTTGGGGGCCACGCTGATGGTCATGTTCTGGAACGCAGGCCACATGTGGCCGTTACCCAGGCCGATGAGCAGCGCCGACGTGTAATAGCCCACCATGTCGGGCACGAGGATAAACAAGGTGTAGCCGACGAGCGAGATGAGCATGCCCGAGGCTGCATTGTGGGTGACGCGCCCCTCGCGCAGTGCCTTTGCGCCCTGCAGCCGCGAGAGCATCAGTCCCACGGAGCAGAGCATGAAGTAGGTGCCCGTACCGCCGGTGATGCCTAACTGCTCCTTACCGTAGATGGCCAGATAGTTGCTGAGCACGCCGAAGCAGAAGCCGAACGCCACCATGTTGACGCCCAGCAGCCAGCCGCGGACGAGAAAGAAGCGGTCTAAAGAGAAGAAAAAGGCCCTCCCCCGGCCCTTCAAGACCCTCCCCCGACCCCTCCCTGTAGGGAGGGGAGTAGTTACCTTGTAGGCGCATTTTCCTACGGTAGAGGTATTTTCGTTGGCGGTTTTTCCTACGGTAGGTGTATCTTTGGTGGCGGTATTACCTATAGTAGATGTAATTACTCCCCTCCCTACAGGGAGGGGCAGGGGGAGGGTCTTGAGGGGCCGGGGGGTGGTCTTTACGCTCGCGTCCACCGCCAGCCCGGCGAAGGCCACGACGAGGGCTATCCAGAAGAGCAGCTCGAAACTGTGGGTATAGCGGAAGACATAGATGCCGATGGTGGGAGCCAAAGCCATGGCCAGGTTGTTCGACAGGCCGTAATAGCCGATGCCCTCGGTGCGGCGCGAGGAGGGCAGCACGTCGATGGCCACCGTCGAATTGGCTACCGTCAGTGCGCCGAAGGGACCGCCGTGGAGGGTGCGCACGATGGTGAACAGCAGCAGCGTCGACGCGGCAAGGTAGCCCGCGAAGAAGACGGCAAAGGCCGTGAAGCACACCATGAGCACCTTCTTCCGTGGGAACGTGTCGACGATGTAGCCCGAGAAGGGGCGGAAGAGCAAGGCCGTGATGGTGTAGCCCGACAGGACCAGTCCGATGACGTCCTTCGTGGCACCGAAATGCTCGCTCAGGTAGAGCGGCAACAGCGGCGTCAGCACATAGAAGGCGAAGAACAGCGCGAAGTTGGCTATCATCACCTTACAGTAGTTACGGTTCCAGAGCTTTTCCATCATCTTATCATTGCTTGCGACTTCCTAAATGACTAACGGTTTTTACCGCGTTCCCGGAATTTGCTGCAAAGGTACGCAAAAAATATCAATTATCAGTTGTCAATTATCAATTATTTTGTACCTTTGCACTCATGAAAGTCATCTACGAAGACAACCACATCATCATCGTCGCCAAGGAGAGCGGCGAGATCGTACAAGGCGACAAGACGGGCGACACACCGCTCAGCGAGACCGTCAAGGCCTACCTGAAGGAGAAATACCAGAAACCCGGCGAGGTCTTCCTCGGCGTCGTCCACCGTCTCGACCGCCCCGTCAGCGGCCTCGTCGTCTTCGCCCGCACGTCGAAGGCCCTGACCCGCCTTAACCGTATGTTCGCCGAGGGCCAGGTGCATAAGACGTATTGGGCGATAGTGCCTAATGAAAATTCTTCACTTTTCACTCTTCACTCTTCACTTTTAACCCACTGGCTCGTGCGCAACGAGAAGCAGAACAAGTCGTATGCCTACGACCGCGAGGTGCCCCACTCGAAGAAGGCGCAGCTCAGCTACCGCGTCATCGGCCGCGGCGACCGCTACCAGCTCCTGGAGGTGCAGCTCATGACGGGCCGCCACCACCAGATTCGCTGTCAGCTGTCGAAGGTGGGCATGCCCATCCGCGGCGACCTGAAGTACGGCGCACCGCGCTCCAACCCCGACGGCTCAATCTCGCTGCTGTCGCGCCGCGTGGAGTTTATCCACCCCGTGTCGAAGCTGCCGATCGTCGTCGAAGCCCCCCTACCCGCCGACCCGCTGTGGCAGGCGCTGGCACCGAAGGGGTCCGACCGCTAATCACTCCACACTAAACCGTCCGCTCGCGCTCAAACGCCATGTCCTGATACAGCTCGGGCTTGCCCTTGCTGCTCTCGGGCAGGAAGTGCAGACGCACGCCGCGGATGTGCTTCCTGGCGCGGAAATCCTCCGGGCGGTCCACCTTGTCGCTCTCAATCTCGAGCTTCATCAGTCCCCAGTCGTCGAGCCGCACCTTGTCGCCACGGCGCAGGTGACGCCTGACGACCTCTGACAGCCTCATCATCACAGCGATGACGGCCCCCTCGCTGATAGGGTTGTTCTCGCAGACCTCGTCTATGATCTGGCGGGTATCGACGGTGCCGCCGTGGACGGCCACCGCCTTGTACTTGCCGAACGTCGTGAGCGTCGGCTTCGTCTCTTGCTTGATCTTGTATTTCATATATTATGTTTTTCTGTTTTTAGGGTGTCAGGGTGACACAACCCCGATAGACAGAGGGCGTGCACCCTGTTTTATAGGGTGACACGGGTGTCACGAGGGTGACACGCCAGACAGGGCTACCTCATAGCTGCGGCGCAGGCGGCCCTTGCCTCTCGCGTAGCCGTTCCGATTCAGGTAACTGCCTATGGTTGTGGCATTTGACTGCGTCACCACGTTCACCTTCTTCTTATCCCTGATATACGACAGCACCTCGGTGGGACTCATCATCAACACCTCGTCACCGGCCTGCGGACGGTGGAACAGGTCCTCGAAGAGGCTCACCACGCCGGGCGTCTCGTAGTAGTCGGCATTCTGCTCCATGATCAGCCGCTCGCGCTCGCCCGTGAAAGCGTACGCCTCGCCCTGCTCTATCTCGCTGACAATCTGGGCATACAGCTGACGGTAGTCGATGGCACGGTCGCCCTGAGTGTCGGTGTCAATGACGCCGCTCACCTCGACCACCATATAGCGGCGCGAGCCCGACTCATCCTTCAGCGGCACGAGCGAGTTGGTGGTGGCACAGAAGGCGGCGTAGCGCTGGTGCTGCTCGAAGACCGTCGAGTAGAGCTTGCGCTCCTTGACGTCGGTGCGCTGGATGAGGTGCTTCAGGAAGGCCGTCTGCGACTTACTGATCTGGTCGTACTCGTCGATGTTGATGAGCAGGAACCGGTGCAGGGCCCTGAGGGCCTCCTTCCGGTTGGTGAAGTCGATGCGGTCAATGTAGAACGGCGACAGCTCGGGCGGCAGCAACAGCCGAACGAAGGTCGACTTGTGCGTGCCCTGGCCGCCGACAAGCATCAGCACCATCTGAGCACCGTACATCGTGTCGGTTCCCGCCCGCCACTGGCTCACCATCGAGCGCATCCAGACGCGGAAGTTGTCGCGCCAGCCCGGCGTCTTCGTCTTCACGCGGTCGGCCAGCTCGCCCAGGCGGTCGCGGCCGTCCCAGCGCGGCAGCGCCGACAGCCAGCGGCGCACGGGGTCGTACTGCTCGATACGCTCCGAAACGAGGAAGCGCTCCATGTCCTGAGGCCACACCTTGATACCCTCGCGGATGGCCGCGTTGTTGATGTCGTTGCGCGCCTCCTCGGTCAGCGGTTTCCACCACAGCTCATAGCGGTACTTCTCCTGGTACTCCACCTCGCCCGTCACGCTGTTGCGGCGGAACATATAGCGGCGGCGCAGGAACTCCTCGAGCAGCAACTGGTGCATCGTCGACTTCTCCACAGGGTTTTTCATGCCTAACCGATGGTCGCCATAGGCATTGGTGAACGTCGTGCGCACCATCGTGTCCTTGCCGTAGAAGTCGGGCATGTCCATCGTCAGCTGGATGGCCAGCTCAAGGTCGATGCCGGCCCGCCGGCAACCCGCCGCCAGCCTCATCAGGTGCGGCTCAGGCTCCATCAGCTGGCTGAACGCCAGGTCGCGGCAGACGAAGTTGAACTTCGTGATGTCCATCTCGCGGCGCGTGTAGCCGGGCAGCACCTCAGTGTCGAGCCTGACCTCGGCAGGACGGCTCACCAGCGGCGCTGTCAGCGCGGTCAGCGGCTCCGTCGGCTGGGCCATCTCGATGGGCAGGGCCTCTGGGTTGTAGTACATCTGCTCGTCGGCCGACAGGCGGAAGTGCTCCGAACCGTCGGGCACGACCTCCTCGGCGCGGAACCCCGTCGAGCCATACACGTACTCCGCCGCCCGCTTATAGGCATACTGCCTGAACAGCGACGTCTGCGGCGCCGTCGCGGGCAACCCGCCACCCGTCAGCCGGTAGGGAATCAGCACCTTCAGCGACTGTCCGCTCGTGCCGACAAACGACAGCAGCACCTGCGGCCAGACGTTCACCCGCCGCCGCAACTGCTCCAACACCTCAACGCCCTGATCCACGCGCAACGACAGCAGCACCAGCCCGGTATAGCCCGTAGGCCCCTCTGCCGGATAGACCGCCGGCAGGTACTCAGCCGCCGTAGGGCCGCACGCCATCCCGATGTCCGTAGGCACCATCGCGCCCCCTCTGACGGCCTCCACCCGCTCACGATACTTGCCGTCGCGCGTCCTGTCAGCCACGCTGCCCAGCGTCACAAACTTCTCACGCCACACACCACGGTAGCGATACTTCATCAGTACTTTCAATTGATTATTCATTGTCTTACGGTTAGTTTATGTTTTGATGCGCCCTCTCTCTGCGCTATCCAATGATTCACAGCAAAAAACGTGCCACTTTTGTAACAAATTCTCTCGAGAATCTACGCCCTACCCGCCCCCTTCCGACCCGTAACCCGCCGCCTTTCGCTCAAATTCTCTCGAGAATTCATCATCAAGCCGCCGCTCTCCACGCCTCGCAGCCTCGCTCACGACTGCCACAACGTGCGCCTTTCTGTCAGTCTGCCAGCGTGTCACCCTTGTGTCACCCGTGTCACCCTCAAAAACAGGGTGCACGCCCTTTGTACATCGGCGTTGTGACACCCGTGCACCCTATTTTTCAAAATTTCTATAGAAGCAAAAGAACATCACAAAAGAAAAAGCCGTTATTATTTGGAAGTTTCAGGATAATTCACTAATTTTGCAGGCAAATTAGTTAATATTATAAACCTAAAACAATATTCTTATGTTAAAGAAACTTTTCTGCTTTATGGTTTGTGCATTCTATGCAGTTTCAGCCTTTAGCTATTTTGAGTATGGAGGCATGTATTTCAATGTCATCTCCTCGACAAATATGACGGTAGAGGTGACTCACGGTAAAACAAAATACGAGAATGCCGTTTACGACATCCCTAACCAGGTTGTGTATAAAGGCGAGTATTACTATGTGACCAAGATCGGAAGCTATGCCTTTTCGGGCTGTACGGCTCTAACCACGATCAATTTCGATAAGAACACATACGTGACGACCATAGCCGACCACGCCTTTTCGGGCTGTAATGCCCTGAACAGAATATCAATACCTGAAAAGGTTACGAGCATCGGCAACTACGCCTTCTCTGGTTGCCTGAAACTCATGCACGTTACCATCGAGGATGCCACCAGCACCCTTTCGTTAGGATATGGTGCAATGAATGGTTCCAATTATGGACTGTTTGCCGATTGCGATTTGCGCTCTTTCTATTGGGGGCGCCCGCTCAGCTATAATTCTAACTATGGTTTTTCGCCTATTGCAAACAAAACAAAACTATCAGAGATTACCATCGGGCCAAATGTGACCTCTCTGTCTCCCTATATGTTCTACGGCAACACGGCCATCTCGTCCATAGAACTGCCTACTACCGTTACCAGTCTTGGCAATAATGCATTTCGCGGCTTCAAAGGTTTAAAGTCTTTTACAATTCCGAATCATATCACTTCTATAGGCGAATATGTGTTTGCTGAATGTACTGGGTTGACGTCGTTTAGCGTTCCAGAGTGGGTGACTACTATTAACAAAGGCATGTTTGCAGGTTGTACAGGTTTCACCTCATTTACCATTCCCGGGCATGTGACGAGCATCGGACACCGGGCTTTCGACGGTTGTACAGGCCTCAAGTCGCTGAAGTTCGAGCCAGGAACCGTAGCACTGTCACTTGGATGGATCAACTACAATGGAAACGGTTCTGACAGCAGGAACCGGGGACTTTTT
>CAMOKH010000037.1 GCA_946617675.1 uncultured Prevotellaceae bacterium
AAGGGATTATCGCTTCGGGTCGTAGATGACGTCCGGACAAGTCGTAGATGGCATTCCTTTCAGTCAAGGGTGACATTCCGCTGAATCACATTGCAAAGTTACAACATCTTGAAACCCATTTTGTTGCCAGAAGTTGCCGCCCGTTGCCAGCGGCCAATTTTTTCTGAAAAACATTAGTCGATGCAGAGGTATTCGGCGATGAGACGCACCTGACGGGCGGTGTACGCGTTGCGGTTACGGTTCCAGCGCGTCTGCTTCAGGGCCGCCACCAGCTCCGGACAGCGGTTGATGTCCTCACGCAGCCGCTTCATTGCCGACTTCACTTCCCTGGTGTGCGGCGAATAGATCCGCGCCAGCTCCCGCTTCATATACTCACGGTCTTCTATCATAATACTTTCATCTTTATTTCACTTATTGACCTGCGGTCGAGCCTGCTCACGCTCGGGATAGCCCAAACAAGTTTGGCTCTCCTCTCGCTCAATCGCAGTCTTCACTATTCATTATTCACTATTCACTCTTCACTAAAATGGTGCAGGTGGTGCAAGTAGAATTACAAAAGTCTCACGCGTACCGCATGGGCGGGCGGTACGCGAGAGAGCCTAAGAAGTGCCTGCACCACCTGCACCCTCCTCTTGCTCGACGTCGAGCGCCAGTAGCCGACGGTTAGCCTCGATCTCCTCCGGCTTGTAGCGCACCACACGGTAGCCATGCCTGCCCTTCGACGCACACTGCGCATAGCCCAGCTTCCGCAGGGCACTGCCGATACGCTCCGGCGTGAAGCGCAGCGACGGGCCCTCACTAGCCACCAGCAGAATGTCCGTAGCCGTATAGAACTCCCCTCGCTCACCGTCGCCGGGGTGGCGGAAGTGCTTCTCGATGGCCTCCTGCTCCGAGCAGGGCGCCTCGAACGTGCGGTTATGGCTCTTCAGCCGTTCCTCCTCCGCCTTCGTGAAGAAGTGACGGAAGCCCTGACGGTAGAGGGCGTAGGTCTGCGCATAGATACCCTCATAGTTGAAGGGATAGAGGCGCGGATCATCGATGCGCTCCACCTCGAACGGCAGCCACCGGCGGTTGCCCGTCGCGTCGTTCAGGAACTGCACGTTGTTGCCCGTGCCGCAGAACGAGGCCACGTGCGGCATGTGCTCCGTATAGTAGCCGTACGGTCGCCGCTCGTCGATGGCGGGCATCGTCACCACCGACTTCATCGTGTTCACATCCGTGGAGCGCATCACGTCGAGTTCCTCGTAGCACACCAGCCCGTACTGCGACATCGCAATCAGGTCGTCCTTGCCCACGCGGCTGGCATTCACCTTGATGCGGAAGTAGTCGCCCAGCTCGGGCGGCAGCAGGCGGCTGAACCACGTGGTCTTGTAGATGCCCTGCTCGCCGATGAAGACGAGCACCCCTTGGTTCACCGTTTCTTCGTCGAGCCAACTGGCCACCATGCCCACGAGCCACCGCTTCAGCACATCGGCGAAGAACAGCTGCTCCTCCACACCGCCCTTCACGCTGACCGTCGCCGAGAGTTCCAGGATATAGTCCTGCCCGTCCCAGGGCGGCAGGCGGTTCAGGTAGTAGAGGAAGGGATGGAAGCTGGGCACGAAGCCCGAATCCAGCACGGTCTCCAGATCGGTCTTCCGTGTCGGTTTGACGGTCTGCAGGGCCGTCAGCAGGGTATTCTTCAGCCGGTCGCTCATCGGCTGCCAGTCGTCGCTGACGAACTGAGTCAGTTCACTGTTCGCGCAGAACGGGTCTTCCATCGGCAGACGGGCCTCCACCCGGTGCTTCACGAGGTTCCACCTCAGGTGGATATGGTCACTGAGATAGGCTTTGATCTCTCCCACCGTCGCATATACCTCACGCCAGTTGGGCTTGTGCTCCCCTGCCCCGTCGTCGGCGACAACAGCCTTCTTCCGTTTCTTCTTAGGTTTCTCTTCGTCCATAGGCAAAAATGATTGGTTTCCTGCCACGAAGTTACGGCTAAAAGTCGGGACATGCAAGTTTTCGCGACACAATCTTACGTCGCGTCACGAAATAGAAACCTGTGGGGTTAACCGGGGTCTTCGAAACTGATGCGGAGGCGCATGCCAAGGGCATCGGCGATGCGCTCCAACTGTTTGAGCGTGACATTTTTCTTGCCACACGACACGGCATTCAGATAAGGGCGACTCACCCCCATCAGCTCTGCCAATTTCGTCTCATTGATGTTTTTTTTCCATCGCCTTCTTCAAGTCGATGCTTGTTTGTCTGTTCATTGAAATTGAATTTTGATGAATATACAAAAACCGAGGGCGCCCAGCGAAACTGAAGGCACCCTCTAAAAAAATAATATAGCGTCATCACGACACGAGTTTTTAACAAAATACGTAATCCAACTATCTTTGGACAAGAGTCTAAAAAGATAATCCGGCATCATCACGACATGGGATTATCAAAACAATTTATTAACCTTTCGCGTGAGTCTCACGACGACTAAAAAACTTATATAACCATTAAAATCTCCAGTAGCGTCGTCACGACGCGAAAATAAAAGTATTTGACATAAAACTCCTCTCAGAAGAGGACTTGAAAATGGTGACACGCCTGTCACCCGACGACCAATTAATCAAACCTTATATTCTATCAATCACAACTATTACTTATAACGCTATGCTGAATACGACCCGACGGCCCTGCCTGTAGTCAGGATCGACGTATGCAAACCCGCCCAGCAGACGCACCAGCAGCTGGCAATTACAAATCTCTACACGTGCGGACACGTCGCTGCCGTCGTTGTCCGCGGGCGGGTTCATGTATCGTTGGTTCTCATCCGGCGTCGGCAGGTCGCCCGTGTCGCTCACGGCGAAGGTCAGCTTGCCCTTCTCGCCGCCTTCCGTCACGTTCAGATAGACCAGCCGCTCGCGGGTGTCGCCGCAGCGGGCAGCCACGCGCACGGCGGCATGGCGCAGCAGTATCTCCAGCACTTTCCGCAGGGCCGTCCTGTTGGTCGCCACGGCATAGTAGTCGGGGACGTCGCTCCGGTAGAGCACCTCCACGTCCTGGCTGTCAGCCATGTCGCGGCACAGCTCGTTGACGAGCACCCTGTCCTGTCGCGGCAGCTGGTCGGCCATGCTGTAGTACGACAGGTCGATCAGCCTGTCCACGTGGCTCTGCAGCCTCCCGTAGCCCTCGCCGAGCCAGTCCAGGGCGTCGCGGCGCTCGCCGCTGCTCATCGACGGGCTGTGCTCGTCGCGGCGCAGCAGGTCGGAGAATCCCCTCACGCTGTGGAGCGTGGTACGCATCTCGTGCATCGCATGGAGCAGCAACTTCCAGTATTTCATCTCTTCAGTTTTCAACATCTATATTCATTTTCTTTATTATCAAACCGTAAAATACATACAGACACACTGCGCCCCGGCCGAAACGAATCAGTCGGGGCGCAAGAGAGATAGTAAGAATTCCTTATTAGAATTTTGTCTCAGTTTTACGGCCTTGTAAGTAGAAATATATCCCACCTACGTTGGCAACGATAAAAATGAAAAGCATCATACCAATTGCCACATTCATATCATGATCCTTTCTTCTTTTTAGGGACATCGTCATCTTGGATAAGCAGCATTCCCCAGCCAAGAGAAGCTCCGACAACAGCGATGCCCGTGATTAATAAATATCCTTGATTTTCAATCCCCTCAAAAATATTTCTTTTTTCTGTTCATCGCTGCAAAGATAAGACAATTATTTGAATGCACCAAACAAATCGCCTAAAAATTTCTTCGCGCCCCGATGGCGCCTCTTATTTGTGTCAGTATGTCAAAGAACGCCTGAGCCGAATGCAGAGCCATGCTTGCATGAGCTATGCCGAGGCGATGGTGTTCTTCGAGGCAAAGCCTCAAGGGCCGATTTAGCGAGTGGAGAGCCGAAAGCTTGCTTTCATGCTCTTCCGAGCGTTGAGATATTCGAGGCGAAGCCTCAAAGAACGCTTTTGTTTTTTATACTCAGCGGGCGAGGCTTCGCACCCGCCCGCCGAGTGATTAGTGCACAAAAAGTCCCTTCTGTGTTTCAATTCCATAGATGCGGATTCTTTAGCGGAACCCTCAACCCACGCCCCCGCTTATCGCAGGGGGCAGGGGTTTCGGGTGGTGTTGAGCGGTCGTCTTTCAAACGACCGTCCTAATTACCTATTCCCTTGACGGTCGCGTTTCATGCGACCGAAAGAGGCAAAGAGGTCAAGAGGTCAGAAAGCGAGAACTGGCCTGACGCCGATACTATCGGACTTATAGCTGGCGCCGAGGCTGGCGTGCCAACCACCGGAGCGGAAGCGCCAGGCGTCGTAGCTACCGTACTCCGTAGTAGACCAATAGTCACCAGAGCACGCAGTGCCGCCTGCAGCGGTAATGTAGCCGTTACTGGTGGCGTTGTACGTGCCATTGGTCGCACCGCCGAAAGCGTTCCACATCGTTGTGTAATCGTCCTTCGACAACACCATCCAGTCGCTGACTGTCGTACTACCTAACTGCGTATAGCTTGCCAAACTACCGCGAGCTGCCGCATCGGGCAATTTCTTGCCGGTAATCCCGTTCGTCGTCTGATTGCTCCAACCGTTGATGGTATTCCAAGTCTGATTAGTGGCATTCTCCAAAGAAATGATCAAACCATGGCCCGTACTGCCGCTGTAAGCCAGCACGCCGACGCAAGTGGTAGAGGCTGCCGTCAATTGGGATAAATCACCATAAACACGGCCATTCGCACCTACAGGCTTACCAACATTAGATTCTGTTACAGCAGATAACTCTACAAAACTGACAATTGAGAAATTCAGACTTACACTACCAGAAAACATGCCTTTACCTGTCACCGTTAATGTCGCCGTCGAAGCACCTGCGTTTATATTATTCGCATATGAAAAATCAAAGTCCGTTCCTTCAACAAGTGTTATGGTCGTTCCATTAATCTTCGTTTGAACCGTTGGCTTAGGTTTTATCTCACTGCCTGTCCAAGGTTGTGCCGATACAGTTCCAAACGTCACATAGCCGTTAGAGCCGCTGGAACTTGTCTGAAGCTCCAGACCACCCCCACCGGCGTTGACGGTCACAGTGCCGGAGGCTGTCTCCCAGCCGGTCAGGGTGACACTGCCCGTCTCAACGGCTGTGGCGTTCAGCGCGATGTTCATCACGTACTGCTTGTCGGCGCTGAACGTCTTGGCACCATCCAGGCTGTAGGTGACGTCGGTGGGTGAACCGCCGTTGGCCGAGGCGTTCACCACGAGCAGCGCACCCGCAGCCTTCTCCTGGCCGGGGAACACGGCGCACTGGGTGACCGCCGACGTTGACGAACCGCTGAAGAGCGTGATGTCCGTGACTTCGCCGCTGGCTTCGCCGACGCTCAAGTTGGCCTTGTCAGCGTCATTGATGGTCACGGTCGGCTTCATACTCTTCAATGTGATGCTGTTGATGGTCACGTTAGCACCGGGGGTTACCGTCACCTTCATCTTCGTCAGCGCATGCCTGAACGTCAGGTTGGCCGCGGTCACGCTGGAGCCGTCGTGGCTGCACGTCTGGCTGTTGGCCAGCATCAGGTCGCTGGCGTTGTAGTTGGCGTCGCTGCTCTGGTTGCTATTCACGGTGAACGTCTTGTTGGCGCTGTTATACGGATACCATCCATAGACGCTCACGCTCGTCACGCCGCTGGGGAACTCGGGGCCGTTGCTGGGGGGCGCGGTGAGCGTCTGCGAGTTGCCCGTACCGCTGATGCCGAACTCATAGCCTGTCCAGTCGCTGGCACCAGCAGAGCCCTTGTTCACGCCGATATACACCGTCTTCGTGTTGTCGCTGAAGCCCGTCGAGGCAATGTTCAGCCCGTCGGCGGCACGCGTGGCGGCCTGCAGCTCGGCCGACAGCACCGAGGCCGTCACCTCCACCTTCGGCTGGCCGCCGCCCTGCGTCCGGCTCAGGTCCTCACTGGAGCAGCCCGCCAGCACGGCAGCGCCGAGGGCCACCCCTGCGAAGAGGCACAGCCCCTTCGCCATCTGTTTCTTGCTTTTCTGTATCATACTATACTATGTTTTTAAATGTTCTACATGTTACTGATTAAAGCTTCGTGCCGCTCACGCCGCTCACGTTCTCCTCGCCTGTCCAGCCGCTTACGGTCGGACTGGCCTGAGGCGTCGGCGTGTCGGTGACGCTCAGCGTGTAGGTGGCCGAAGCCGACTTGTAGTTGGCTGTCTCGGCTACCGAGGCCGTGATGGTCGTCGTACCGGCTGCCACGAGGTGAACCAGGCCCGACGAGACGTTGACCGTAGCCACGCCGGTGTTGTTGCTGCTGTAGGTCACGCTGTGGCCGCCCGCATTGGTCAGCGCATTGGTGAAGTCGGCATCGTTGGTCAGCTTGTTCACCGTAGTCTGGTCGTACGAGATGCTCACGTCGGCCTTGGCGATGGTGACGCTGACGCTGCTGACGTCGCTGTCGTCGTGGGTCGCGCTGTTGGTGGCCACGGCCTTCGACCATACATAGTAGGTACCGGCATTGCGGCTGTTGGCGGTGGGCACGGTCGTCGAGTATTCACCGGCTGCGGGCGCACTGTTGGTCGGGGTGACGGCATACTGCATCGTACCGTTCGTGGCGGAGCCTGTAACATTGACGAGCGCACCCGTGTCGCCGTACTTCAGGCCTGTGACAGCCGTGACGGTGGCAGGCGTGGCCTTCGGCTTGGCGTCGGCCTCGACGGTGATCACGACCGAGGCGGAGCCCTGTTCGCTCGTGCAGGTGATGGTGGCCGTACCGACAGCCTTCGGGATGAGCCAGATCTGCTTGGCGGACGTGTCACTGATCGTCTTCACGGCGCGCGTGCCACCCCTGCGGCCCCTCGTCGGCGAAGGATTGCTTTCGCTGATATCCACGACCGTATCGTCGCTGGTGGACCAGGTGACGGTGGAGGCGGTGGTGGAGGCGGTGAGCGTCTGCGAGCCGCCGGTGAGCGACATGGTACGTCCGGTGCCGAGCGTGAGCGACACGGCGGTGTTGGCCGGCAGCCAGCCCTGTGCCTCGGCGCCGTCCTGCCACGGATCGACGCTGGCGTCGAACTTCACCGAGTTCATGCCCAGGTGGAGCTTCAGCGTGTATTTCTTGCCGCACTGCAGCCCGCCGCCGCTGAAATCGACGGCCTTGGTGATCTTGTTCTCCACACTCACGCCGTGCTGCACGCCGTCGCTGATGTAGCCGGGCAGGTGGGGGTTGAGCGTCTCCACGTCATAGACGATGGTGACGGTCATAGACTCGCCCGTGGGGATGACGCAGACGGGCGTCTCGGCCGACGAGCCGTCGCCGAAGGCGTTCTGCAGCGAGGTGGTGACACCGCCGGTGAACCCGTTGTTCTGGATGATGCCGGGGTTCAGGCCCTTGGGGATCTCGTTGTCGGCAGTGGCCGAGGCGGCGCCCTCGCGCCCGTCGCGCAGGCCGTCCTTCACGGTGACGCTCTGGCCGTAGGGCAGGTCGGTGGTGCCGCTGTAGTCGAGCCACAGCGCCTCGCCGGCCTTCTGGTTGTTCAGGTTGAGCGCGCCCTGCAGGGCGATGCCCGTGAACGAGATCGAGCGCACGTAGATGCGGGTATTGGCGTCGAGCGCCGTGCCGCCGTCGCTGTGGCTGGTGGCATCGACGTCGGCGTCGATCTGCACGTTGAGCTGCGACAGGGCGTGCTTGAAGGTGAACGTCATCTTCTGCTGGATACCCTGCGGGTGCTCCACGTCGAGCCAGGGCTTGCCTTCGGC
Source organism: uncultured Prevotellaceae bacterium (assembly GCA_946617675.1). Lineage (GTDB taxonomy): Bacteria > Bacteroidota > Bacteroidia > Bacteroidales > Bacteroidaceae > Prevotella. Next base: position 7,743 of record CAMOKH010000037.1, read on the forward strand.
GAGTGTCTGCGCCGTGCCCTGGATGCGGTTCCACGAGGTCTCGCTGCTGCCCACCACGCCCCAGCAGAGGTCAACCGACTTCGCAGGGTCGAACGAGGCGATGTACTTCACGATGGGGTCGCCCGCGGTGGAGTTGCGCGAGAAGCCCGTGATGCCCACGGTGGCGTCGCCCTGCACGCTGCCCGAGGCGGCGGAGGCATGCGCCGCGTAGGGCGCGTAGGCGAAGAACGACACCTTGTCCTCGTCGTCCGACTGGGCGTTGGAGCCGTACTCGTTGGGCCAGTACATCAGGGGCGAGTAGCCCCAGTTGCCAGCCGCGTATGTCACGTGCGTGTTGTACATGAAGTTGGGCAGGTATGTCTGGTCGTACTTCTTCAGGTCGGTGTAGTAGGCGAACACGCCGAAGCCCTGGGCCTGGAGGCTCACGTTGCCGGCGTCGGCGTTGTCGGGGGTCAGTATGCCGCCGGCCCCGGCACGCGTGGTGCTGCGGCTGAGGTAGGCCTGGAAGTCCACGGCCGTCCTCCCGTCACCGGAGCCGGACGGCTGACTGGGCGACTGTCCCGACAGGCCGTCGTCGCTGCCCGCACAGCCGGCGAGCATCGCCGCCAGCAGTGCCGCTGATAGATACTTGAATCTTACCATATCACTTGTATTTGGTTAAACGTATGTCTTCCCTCTGCGCTGCGCATCAGGGGTTCTGGTTGCCGGGCAGCCAGGCCTCTGCATTGTTGGCATTAGGATCCCAGTCGCTGACGGTAGCGTCGAACTTCACCGAGTTCATGCCCAGGTGGAGCTTCAGGGTGTACTTCTTGCCGCTGACCATGCTCAGGTTGATCGCCTTGGTGATGCGGTTCTCCACGCTCAGGCCGTGGGTCGTGCCGTCGCTGATGTAGCCGGGAAGGTCCTGGTTCTTCGTCTCCACGTCATAGACGATGGTGACGGTCATGGCCTCGCCCGTGGGGATGACATAGACGGGCGTGTCCAGCGCAGTGCCGCTGAAGAGGTTCTGCAGCGTGGTGATGACGCCGGGGGTGGTGGAGTTGGTGTCCTGCACGACGGCGGGGTTCAGGCCCTGCGGCAGCTCGTTCTCGGCATCGGCGTTGGCCGCGCCCTCACGGCCGTCGCGGCGGCCGTCGTTGATGGTCACGCTCTGTCCGTAGGGCAGGTCGGTGGTGCCGCTGTAGTCGAGCCACAAGGCCTGGTCGGCGGTGGAGTTGTTCAGGTTGAGCGATCCCTGCATGGCCAGGCCGGTGAACGAGACGGAGCGCACATAGACCTTCGTCTCGGCGGCTGTTAGCGTACCCTCGTTGACACCGTCGTCGTGATCCGTCACATCGACGTCGGCATCCACCTGCACGTTGAGCTGTGCCAGGGCGTGCTTGAAGGTGAACTTCAGCCTCTGGGTCACGTCCTGCGGGCGCTCCACGTCGAGCCAGGGCTTGCCGGCGGTGAAGCCGGTCTGGGCAGAGCCGGTCTGGATGAGGTTCCATGCGTTGGCCTCGCTGCTGGCCACCACGCCCCAGCAGAGGTCAACCGACTTCGCAGGGTCGAACGAGGCGATGTACTTCACCAGCGGGTCGCCGGCGGTGGTGTTGCGCGAGAAGCCGGTGATGCCCCAGGTGGGGTCGAGGCCGTCCTTGATGCTGCCTGCAGCGGCCGATCCAGTCTCCACGTAAGGCGCATAGGCGAAGAAGGTCACCTTGTCCTCGTCGTCACTCTGGGCGTTCGAGCCGTACTCGTTGGGCCAGTACATCACGGGCTTGTACTCCCACACATCCAGGGTGCCGCTACCGTCCTCGCCGTTGTAGAACACGCCCTGGTTGTACATGAAGTTGGGCACGTACGTCTGGTCGTACTTCTTCAGGTCGGTGTAGTAGGCGAACACGCCGAAGCCGCCGCCCAGGGCCTTGGTCTTCTGCAGCTGGGCGATCGCGATGTCGCCTGCCTGTCCGGCACGGGTCACGCTGCGCCCCGTGTAGGCGTCGAAGCCCACGGGGGTGCGGGTCTCTGCGACGGGCTGCGTCTGACCGGCGTCGGGCGCCTGGAGACCGTCGTCGCTGCTTGCGCACGAGGCGAGCATCGCCGCCGTCAGTGCACTGAGAAACAATTCTTTCTTCATAATCTTGAATTTTTTAAGGGGTTTATAAATAGGGTTAATATCACTAGAATGCCAGTATCGGGCGGACGTAGTAGAGGGTCGTCTTGTCGTCCTTCGACGTCTTGCCCTTCTCGAAGCTCATGTACCAGGCGTTCTGGCGGCTGCTCTCGGTGCTCGACCAGTAGAGCTCGTTGGCCGCGCCGCGCACGCCCGTGCCGCCCGCCGCCGTGATGAGGGGGTTGAAGACGGCGGCCAGGTAGTCGCCGTTCTCCGACGAGGAGAGTGCCGAGGAGCGGCCCGTCATGGCCTTCGCCATCAGGCACCACTGCCCCATCGAGGGCAGGAACCAGCGGGAGGTGCCCGCGGGGTGGCTGCCCGCGCCGACGGAGGCGTCGTAGCGGTAGTCGGCGGCGAGCCGGGCGGCGTCATGGCTGTGGCCGTCGCCAGCGGAGAGCAGGGCCGCCGTGGCGGCAAGGCCGTCGCACAGGCTGAGGGCCGCCGACTCGGAGCCGGGCTGGCTGCCGAGGCACGCCTCGTCCTCCTGGCCGCACCACTGCGCACGGCCCGCGTCACTCAGTGCGATGGCCAGTCCGTGGTTGTAGGTGCCGTCGCTGCTGTCGCCGTCGCCCACGTAGGCCACCACGGCCACCTTCCTGCCCTCGCAGGAGAGCGCGCCCGTCGTGGCGGCGTGCGCCTTGCCGTGGGAGCAGACGACCATGCCCACCGTGGCCCGCGAGAGCGCCACGCCCGTACACTCAGGCTCGGGCAGCTCCAGCGTGAAGCGCAGCCCGTTGCTGCGGCTGTAGTCGGAGACCATGCTCAGATCGACCGAGGTCGATACCTCGCCCTCGTCGCCGTTGGTCAGCTGCCACGTGGCGGTGGCGGTCACCTGCTGCCGCTCGTCGCCCGTCTCGACGGGGATGTAGAACACACCCTGGCCGCTGACGCTGTAGTCGGTGACCGTGCAGGCCGACGCCGACGACACGGCGAGCCGGTGGCCGGGCGAGAGGCGCAGGTAGCGGTGCACCTTGGCGTCCTCCGACTCGACGGCCTGCCAGTTGGGCTGGGTCGCGCTGTTGAGCACGAGGCGCCCCTTGCGCGTCAGCAGGTAGTCGAGGGTGAGCGTACGGAGCGTCAGGGTGACGTCGCCGCCCATCGAGGCCGCATACCTCATCAGCAGCCGCTGCAGGCGGGGACCGGCGGTGACGGCGACCTGGTCGCCCGCGCACGCCAGGGCATGGCGGAACGTGAGGTCCACCCTGGTGTTGACGTTGCGGTCGCGCCGGAGGTCTTTCCTGAAGTCGTAGAGCAGATCCACCTGCTGCGACTGCCACCCGCCGTCGCCGCCGGCCTCCTCGCTGCCGCCGAGCTGATAGAGGATCCAGGGGTCGCCCGTCTCGTCGGGACGCGACATGTCGGCGATGCAGCCGCCAGCCGCCGAGCTGTGGGGCGCGTAGGCGAAGAACGTCACGTACTCCTCCACGCCCTCGTCGAAGTTCGGCCAATAGACCAGCGGGTCGTATTCCCACTGCCCGGTGGAGCCGTTGTAGCCGACGAGCTGGTTCCACATCAGGTTGGCGGTGGTCGAGGTGCTCACGTAGGGATGCACGCCGGTATGGCAGGGGG
>CAMOKH010000038.1 GCA_946617675.1 uncultured Prevotellaceae bacterium
GGAGGAAGAAGCCCACTATCCGATCGTTCATCCCCGTCTCAGTCGTGATTTCGCTTTCCACTTTGCAGTCGGAATGCCTTTCTAAGATATCTTTTGCTAAATTAGTTAGCATTCTCTTATAAACAATGTACAGGTACATTATTATTACATAGTATAAGTCTTGCTTTTTTATGTTTTTTGAGCACCTATTCGGGATAGGTGCATAGGTCTCTGCGTGCAAATATAGATAAAAAACCTGAAACTTGCAAACATTTTATGAAAAAAATGCAAATTCAGGCTGCAATTTCCTCTATGACGAGCCTTTCAAGCTCAAAAACCTCGCTGTCGTCGAGTTCCTTGATGTAGTTCTGCGTGACGATGAGCGAGGCATGGGTGAGTGCCTTCGAGATGACGCCGAGGTTCCCGCCCTTCCTCAGTGCCATCGTGGCCCATGTGTGGCGTGCGGCGTATGAGGTGGCCTTGCTACCGAGTCCCGCCAGCTTTGAAATCCTTGCCAGTGCCCTGTTGTATTTGGTCAGCAGGCTGTGGTAGGATATGGCCTTCAGCTGTTCCGAGAGCTGCGGGAACAGGAAGTCGCTGTCCGGGCGGCTGTACCTGTCGATGATTTCGCGAAGGGGCCGTGCGAGATAGATCTTTGCTGTTCTGCCAGTCTTCTTCCGCTGGTAGATGAGGCAGTCGCCCTTGATGTTCTTCCTGGTGAGGCGTACCAGATCGGCGAACGGTATGCCCAAGGCCATGATGGAGAAGAAAAAGACGTCTCGGCAGAGTGTCAGCCATTCACTTCCCTTCAGGTCTACATGCTTCAGCAGTTCAATATCCTCACTCTTCATTGCCTTTTTCCCAGCCTTTCCCGGTGAGGTACGGACATCCTTGAACAGTCCGTGCCCGTCGAGCCCCAGCCTGTTGAATACAGAGCGCAGCGAGCGCATATAGCTGGCAGACGTGTTGGAGCCGACCTTACTGTCGGTCAGCCATTGCTCAAACTCCTTCATCAGCTCCGGTGTCAGGTCTCCGAGGGTGATATCCTCCGTTTTCAAGAACCTCATGAAAGCCCTGTAGGCGGTCTGTTCGTTCTCGAAGGTGCTCCCGCTGACGGTTCCCCTGCGTCTCTCAATCTCGTCTTTTACGGTAGGATTAAACGAACGCTTGTCCTTGTTCTCTTCCGCACATGGCTTTTGAGCGATACACTCAAAGCCGATGTACCAATCTCCAATTTGTAACTTGATACTCATATCTCATTTTTTTATGGTTGGCTGCAAAGGTACGAAAAAAGCCATGAAACTCGTGCCCCTATCCCGAATAGGTGGCTGATTACGGTTATTCAAGATGTTTAAGAGAACATGGAATATAGAAGACGAGATATGAATTTGATGACAAGGATGTCCCTTTTGGCTGTTCTGTTGTTGTTCGCAGCGCTGGTGAGTGCCCTGGGTGAAGGCTCGGGGCAGACCGTCGTGTCGCCGGGTACCGACACGCTCTATATCCGCTTCCGTCTCGACAGCATCCGCATCGACATGTCGTATGCGGGCAACGCGGATCGGTGGACGGCCTTCGAGCGCCGCTTCCGTGAACGCCATGCCGGCGTGCCTGCCGGTGCGATGCGGCTCGACATCTACAGCGGCGCCTCGCCCGAGGGTCCGGCTGCGCACAACCGCTGGCTGGGCGAGAACCGAGGCATCGCCGTCAGGCGACTGGTGCGTCAGCACCTCGGCGGCAGCGTGGGCAACATCGTCGTGCACAACGAGGCGGCGCGCTGGGACGGTCTGTACGAGGCCGTGGCCAGGAGCTCCGAGCCGTGGCGCGACGAGGTGCTGCGCATCATCGAGCAGCCAGCCTCGCCCGACGAGAACGCCCGCGACCACCGCGAGACGAAGCTCCGCGCGCTCCGTGGCGGCAGGGTGTGGCCCGTGCTGCTGGAGCGCTATCTGGCCCCTTTGCGCAGCGGTGCGTCGGCCGTGCTGTCCTACATGCCAGGCCGTGACACGGTCGTCGTGCGCGACACGGTTGTGATGGAGGTCCCCGCCGTCATCCCTCGCAATATAGTCTATGCCGACAGCAGCGGCCACCTGCGCCGCCTTGGCGGCGATGCGCCCGTCCGCAAGCCAGTGTCCCGCTGGCCGGTGTGGATCGCCCGCACGAACCTGCCCCTGCTGGGCACGGGCACGCCCAACCTCCAGCTGGAGTTCTCGCTGGGGCACAAGGACAAGTGGAGCCTGAACGTGGAGGGCGTGTGGTCGTGGTGGACGTTCGCCTACAACGCCTACGCCAACGAGATCATCTACGGCTCTGTGGAGCTGCGCCGCTACCTCGGGCGCCGCTACCGCCACCACACGCTCGACGGCTGGCACATCGGCCTTGCCGCGGGCGGGGGCTACGGCGACCTTGAGTGGAGGTCGAAGGGCTACCAGGCCGAGGTCTATTCGGGCTTCCTCAACATCGGGTGGCAGCGCCGCTTCGGACGGCGCAAGCAGTGGGCCTTCGACATGGGCATCGGCCTGGGCTACGCCTACATCCCCTGGCGGCGCTACGACGGCAGCACGCTGTTCCCCGTGGGCAAGGAGGAGGTGCACGACGACCACCTGATGTGGCAGGAGACGAGCCGCACCAACTGGTTCACGGCGACCCACCTGAACATCTCCATCGGCTATGTGTTCAACCAGCGCGACGCCAAGTGGCGGCGGGAGCGGGCGGTGCTTCGCGATGCGGAGCGCAACGACTACCTGCACTTCCGCGACTCGCTGATAGCGCGCGAGAAGTTCGTCAGCGACAGCACGGACATCGCCCGTCGCCAGCGGCTGCGCGAGATTGAGCTGCTGCCGCGTGCCGAGCGCAAGGCGGCCCGCCGCCAGATGAAGGAAGAGGAGCGCCAGGCCGAGCTGAGGGAGGAGATGGCCAGGCGTCAGGAGAAGCTCGACGCAAAGGAGCAGAAGCGGCGGGAGAAGATCGACAGGCGGCTGCAGCGTGAGACCCGCCGTATAGAGAAGGCGGAGTACAAGGAGCGCATGCGCATGCAGCGCCAGTGGGAGAAGACGCCCGAGGGCCGTGCCGCCAAGCGCCAGGCCGAGATAGAGGAGAAGGCCGCCCGCCGCCAGGCCAGGATCGATCGCAAGGCGGCCAAACGCCAGGCGAAAATAGACAGGAAGATGGCCAAAATCCGCCAGCGCATCGAGTTCGAGCACCGCCAGAACCTCGAGAAGCTCAAGCGCGAGATGGAGCGTGCCGACCAGAAATATAATATGGAGAAATAACTATGGGTAAGAAAAAAAGATATAGTCTGGGGATTCCCCCTGGGGATCGCAACTACGTGTTGGAGCAGGTGCTGCTCTTCATAGGAATCGTCACGGTGGCCTTCGTGATGCTGATGCTGACGGCCTCGTGCGAGCGGCGCGAACTCTACGTCTATGGCGACGAGTTCCGCTCGGTGAGCCTCGACGTCGATTGGCGCAGGTACGCCGACCGCGACCCCGACGGTATGACCAGCTGGTTCTACCCGCTGGACGAGCCCGGGCGTGCGCCCTACCGCAACACCACTGCCGAGGTGCGCCACCACGAACTTTACCTGCCGGGCGGGCGCTATCAGGGCGTGGTCATCGACTACTCGCCCGAGGAGTTCTCCCGCCAGGCGTTCCTCTCGATGGAGAAAATCGACTCCGCCCGTGTCGAGGCGACGCCCGCCACCTACCAGCCCGACTCGCTGACCGTCGCCGGCGAGGGCGTGCCGAAGGGTCTGAGCGAGGCCGTCAACCCAGAGCTCTACGGGGAGCCGGCATGGACGGAGCTGCAGCAGCCGCGTCCCGCCGTCCGCGAGGAGACGGGGCTCTACACCGTGGCCAGCCAGCCCGAGCAGATGGCGCTCGACACGCTGCACGACAAGTATGTCGATCGCGGGCTCTACGGCGACTACATCCCCTGGAAGGAGCGCGACACCTACCAGTCAACGATCAAGCTGACCACCATCCAGTCCGTGCCCGAGAACATCATCTGGAAGCTGCGCATCCGTGTGTGGATCGGGAACGGCTTCAACTACCTGTGGCAGACGCCCGCCAGCATCACGGGCCTTGCCGACGGCCACTTCCTGGCGCGCCACGCCGTCACCGACCGTCCCTGCCTGCTCTCCGTCGAGGGCTGGGAGCTGGAGCGCACGGGGCCGAACGAGGGCTATATCTCCACCACGATGAACGTGTTCGGACTGCGCCCCGCGACCATACTGCCCGACCGCGAGCTGCGCACGGGCACCGACGTCAGTGAGCGCATCTATACCTATACCCGTGCCGGCGAGACGGAGCCGGACTACGGCGACCCGTCGTGGTGGGAGCACTACGTGCACAACTGCCTGCCGCGCGACATCCGCCTGAACCTGAGCTTCACGCTGCGCGACCATGCCACGACGCTCGTATGGCACTTCAACGTGGGGCACTACGTGGTCTCCTACGACCGTCAGCTGGTGCTCCGGCTGGAGCTTGGCCCCGAGTTCTTCGACCCTGAGAATCCCCATGGAGCCTATGGCGAGGGCGGCGATCCCGACAACCCGTCGCCCGGGATCGACCTGCCCTACGTGGATGCCTACAACGGCACGGGCTTCGGCGCCGAGGTGACGCCGTGGGAGGAGATGCCGCCGGTGGATGTGAGCTTCTGAGGGAATAGTGAATAGTGAAAAGTGAAAAGTGAATAGTGAGTAACAACTCTATATAGTGTTCAATTAAAACAATGTTTAACAAAAAACTTTAAAGTTATGAAAAAGGTTTATTTGTTTGCAGGTATGGCGGCCATGATGCTCGCCTCCTGCTCCAGCAACGACCGTCTGGACGCAAGTCCTAATGAGGCACTTGCCCCCAATGCCGGTAGTGAAATGCCAGTCGGCTTCGATGCCTACACCCAGCGCGGTACCACCCGTGCAGGAGCTGCCGGTGTAATCACTTCACTTGGAGCAGTACCGTCAGATGACGAAGCTGCAAAGAAAGCAGGCTTCGGTGTCTTTGCCTATTACACCGACAACAACGACTACGATCCGCAGTCGTTGCCGAATTTTATGTATAACCAGCAGGTCTATGCAAAGACGGCTGAAAATACCTTCGTGTATGAGCCTGTGAAGTACTGGCCTAATGAGTACGGGTCAAATGCCATCTCGGACGACAACGACAAGGTGTCTTTCTTTGCCTATGCTCCGTATGTGGAGGTTGTGCCCTCGACGGGAAAACTGTCTGCCAGTGCCGACGAGGCGAAGTGGGGTATTACGGGCATGAGCCGCAACTCGGCCTCCGGCGACCCGCTTATCAAGTACATCGTAAGTTTCGACCAGGACAAGATGGTCGATCTGATGTGGGGTGTCTGTGATAATCCTGAGTGGGGTGTCATTCAGGGTAACATCCAGAATATCAACGAAGGCGTTAAGGGCCTGCCTTGGCTCGACGTGCAGCGTCCGAAAGGCGTGGATCAGAAGATGATGTTCACCTTCAAGCATGCGCTCTCGCAGCTGAACGTACAGATTGACTATGACAAAGACGTTGTTGAACATACGACAGATGCGGAGAATGCACTTGCCGATGCTACTAAAATCTACGTGCGTTCTATTACGTTCACGGGATTCGCAACGAAGGGCGCTTTGAACCTTAACAACACCGAGACGGGGGCTGGCAAGGCTTACTGGCTCGACTACAACGGCACAACCGACCTTGAGAGCGGTGAGGAAGTTACCATCCATGACGGTCGTAAGGACGGCAAGGAGGGTGCCAGCGGCGCTACGGCCAGCAACGAGAAGACCCTCGGTCTGAACCCCGACCTCATCCAGACCACACTCTGGGGTGACGCCAACCAGGAAAGAGGTGTTACCAATACTCTGGTAAACCTCTTCCGCAAGTGGGACAGCACAAACAGCAAGTATGTCGCTATGGCTGCTGATGATCCTGTGTTCGTAATTCCGACCGGGGAGGAAGTAACGGTGACGATCGTCTATGACGTTGAGACCGTCGATGGCAACTTGGCAACCTATGTCAGCGATGCCAAGACACCAGGCTCAAGCATCGAGAACCGCATCACTAAGACGGTAAACTTCGGCTCGTCAAACATGGAGAGCGGCAAGAAATATACCCTGAAGCTGCACCTGGGTATGAACAGCGTGAAGTTTGATGCTGCTGTAAGCCTGTGGGATGACACGACCACCTCTACAGAGGAATGGCTGCCCAGCAACAAGCCTCAGTTCGTAGCTTCTGCGTCCGCTATTGTCCAGAGTGTCAATGTCGCTGCTTCTGCCACTTCGTTTGATTACACGATGACCGGTCTGAATGGCGGTGAGAGCGTAAATAGTACGCTTGGCTCTGAGACAGGTTCCAACATCGCCACGGCTCCTGCCGATGCGTCTGCCAATGCGTCCGGTGCAGCCGACCTGAGTGTTACATTGACTGCAAACAATACGGTTAACAACATAACAAACAACAAGGTCATCACAAGTGAGGGCCAGTCCAGCCATAAGAAGGTCATCCTGAACGTCGTTCAGCTGGCTAAGGCTCTTGGCATGGCTGCTCCCGCCTCTCCGACAGCTGGTACGACCATTACACCTACCTATACCGCAGATGTGACATGGGCATCAGACCTCAAGTCGATTACAGTGCTGAAGAACGGCAAGAAGCTGACCAAGGTTGACGCTTCTCCTACCGATGGCCAGTTCTCATTCGCGGATGGCACTATTACACTTGGAACACCTTCTGTTGCGGGTGAGAAGTACACCATCACAATTCAGGCTGGTGATGCTGCAGAGGAGACGAAAACCGTCACTATCGGATAAAGTTTAAGTGCCTCTTAATGAATAAAGCAGGAAAAGCCCCTTAAAGGCTATTTTGATCAACCCCCGGGGGGAAGGGCCGGCGCAAGCTATGTCCAATATTTTTAAGAAAACACTGGCCGGTCCTCCCCCCGGCTTTTAGGAAACAAGCCAGGGCCGCGTGCCTTGGGCAAACGAAAGATTCGCAATGGAAAGAAGAAGATACTATATTGTGGACGAGAAACAGAAGATGAACGTCATCCAGCTGATTGCCGCTGCCCTGGCGGCGGTGATGCTGGCCGCTGTATGCTTCCTCCTGTCGTTCGTCATGAGCAGCTGCTCCGCCGTCGGCGAGGATACGGGCGAGGGTTCCCAGGGCCGAGGCAATGCCGGAGGGACGGGCAGTGCCATCGCCTTCACGGCCGACACAGGGGGGACGGTTCCTGCTGTGTCCGACGGCGACGGCACCGCCCGCACCCGCACGGCGCCCGGCACGATGACCCTCGACGGCAGCGGCTC
>CAMOKH010000039.1 GCA_946617675.1 uncultured Prevotellaceae bacterium
GACCTACACCGACAACGTGGGCAAGCAGCAGCGCTACCGCATGACCAGCGCCATCATGCCCTACGATGTCAATAGTAACAACTACGCCAAAATCACCGCCGACGATGCCAAGCTGATGCTGCGCACCGGCTTTAGCTTTGCCCAGCACGATGTCGATGACATCAGCTCCGTCAGTGCCATCTCCTCGGCGATGACCACCAACAACACGACATGGACCAACGCTGTGGGCATCGGTCTGAAGGTGATGGTTGAGCCTAACGGCAACCACAACTATCTCACCGCTGGCCAACAGAACAGTGGCATCTGCTCCTGCTGCTACCCGAGAACTGCGATGCAGAGGCTTTCATCGGCAAGACTGAACACTACCATCCCGCCTTCGTGGCCACCGAGGACAACTACTATAACAAGGACGAGTATTCGCTCTACCTGCACTCGGTAGACCTGCACCAGACGAAGCAGGACGCCAATGAAAACGACATCAGCGCGCGCTTCATCCCGGCGGGCACGCCGGTGGTGTTCCGCTCGGTCAGCGGCGTCACCGACATTGATTTCACGCTGCCCTCCGACGCCCCGTCGGAGGCCATCAGCGGCAACACCCTGAGTGGCACGTACCTGAAGACGGCGAACAGTTCAGCGCGGATACGCATCTTCGGACGCGAGTCTGACGAAAACGGACGTACGGGTCGTGTGGGCTTCTTCCCACGTCAGTCAGAGGATACACCGCTGACGAACAACAAGGTGTATTACATGCAGGAGGACCACAGCTCTGAGTCTTCGCGCAAGGGCATCTTCTTTGAGTTCACCGATGACGCCACCGTGGGCATCGCCAATGTCGGCGGACGTAGTGACGACAAGGTCTACGACCTGCAGGGACGCCGCCTTGATCCGGAGCGCGTTCAGCGTACAGGCGTCTACATTGTGAACGGGCGTAAAGTGGTATTGAGAAAGTAAAGAAAGGGAAAAGATATGAAGAAAAAATTGTATTCACCCCCACGAATCAGTCTGGTCGGGCTGGCGCAACACCTGCTGACGGTTCTCTCTGCTGCCAAGGGCGGCAGTGGGCCAGACTATGGTGTAGCGGAAAAGAAGTCGTGGGTAACCGCTGAGGACGAACTCTCCCGCGAGTCGGACAACTACTGGGACGACTACGATGAGGAGTAACTGACAGATAAATGAAAAAAAGACCGTACGCTTTCTTTGCAGTACGGTTTTTTTTTATTACTTTTGTCGGCGATATGCAGAAGATGATTACCATACTCGGTCCGACGGCCAGCGGCAAGACGCCACTGGCGGCACGGCTGGCCGTGAAAGTGGGCGGCGAGATTATATCGGCCGACTCGCGCCAGGTGTACCGGCGTATGGACATCGGCACGGGCAAGGACCTGGCCGACTACGTGGTAGACGGGCGGCAGGTGAGGTATCACCTGATAGACATCTGCGAGCCGGGAACGAAGTATAACCTCTTCCAGTATCAGCAGGACTTCGCCGATGCCTATAGCGACATCAGGGGTAGGGGAGTGTTGCCCATCCTCTGCGGTGGTACGGGACTTTATATCGAGGCCGTGCTGAAGGGCTACAACCTGTCGCCAGTGCCGCAGAACCCCGAGCTGCGGCAGCGGCTTGAAGGGCTGACGCTGGCTGAGCTGACACAGATGCTCGCCGCGCTGAAGAAGCAGACGGGCAGCACCATGCACAACACCACCGACGTGGACACGGCGCAGCGCGCCATCCGTGCCATCGAGATTGAGACCTACAACCAGGAACACCCGACGCCGCTGCGCGTGTTGCCCCCGATCGACACCGTCATCATCGGTGTGAACATCGACCGTGAGCTGCGGCGCGAGAAGATAACGCGGCGACTGAAGGCACGACTCGACGAGGGCATGGCCGACGAGGTGCGCAGCCTGCTGGCTGAGGGCATTGCCGCCGACGACCTTATTTATTATGGCCTGGAATATAAGTACGTGACGGAATACGTGACGGGCCAGACCACCTACGACGAGATGTTCCGCCGGCTGGAGATTGCTATACACCAGTTTGCCAAGCGGCAGATGACGTGGTTCCGGGGCATGGAGCGGCGCGGCTTCACCATCAACTGGATTGACGCCACGCTGCCGATGGAGGAAAAAGTGCAGCAAATCATACAAATCGCAAATCGAAAATCCGTAAATCGAAAATAAAGACAGATGGCAGTAGAGACAACACGGTGGGGCGTACTGTATTGCCCCAAGACAGGCCTGACCAGCAAACAGAAGCGCTGGGCAAAGATTGAGGCGGCGCTCCGCGAACGGGGCGTGACGTACGACATGGTGCAGAGCGAGACCGCCGACAGTGTGGAGCGGCTGATGACGATGCTCATCAACAACGGCTACAAGACGATTATCGTGGTGGGCGGCGACTCGGCGCTGAACGACGCCGTGAACTGCCTGATGAAAGAGGAGAACCGCGTGCGCGACGAGATTGCCCTCGGCGTGATTCCCAACGGCGTGATGAACGACTTTGCCCGCTTCTGGGGCTTCGGCGAGGACGACGTGGTGCAGACCGTCGGCTGGCTGGCTGAGCGTCGTGTGCGGCGTATCGACCTCGGCTGCATACGCTACACCAATGCCAAGCAAGAGCGCTGCCACCGCTACTTCCTGAACTGCCTGAACATCGGCATGACGGCCGACATCATGAACCTTCGCCGCCAGACGCGCCGTCTCTTCGGCTCGCGTACCTTATCATTTATATCGTCGCTCTTCGTGATGCTCTTCCACCGCATGGAGTACAAGATGAAGCTGCGCATCAACAGCGACGTCATCGACCGCAAGGTGATGACCGTCTGCATCGGCTCGGGGCCGGGCTACGGTCAGACGCCGAACGCCGTGCCCTACAACGGTATGCTCGACGTGTCGGTGGTCTACCATCCTGAGGTCGTGCAGCTCATCGAAGGGCTGTGGCTGCTGATCACCGGCCGCTTCCTGAACCACCGCAATGTCCATCCCTTCCGCACGACTGAAGTCTTCGCCGACGAGGCTCGTC
>CAMOKH010000040.1 GCA_946617675.1 uncultured Prevotellaceae bacterium
CAGCAGCAGGTCCCCCGCCGTACGAGCCCCGAGCAGGAACACCGGCTCATGGCCCGACGCCCGGAGCGCAGCACCCTGATACAGCAGCGGGGCCACACCCACGCCGCCGCCCACGAGCAGCACCCGCCCCCGACCGTCGGGAGCACCGGCCGCCGCCGAGCCGCCAGGCATCGAGAAGCCGTGGCCCAGCGGGCCCACGACGTTCACCGTGTCGCCCTCCGTCAGCGAGGCCAGCCAGCGCGTGCCGCCGCCGACGACGGCCACCAGCAGCCACAGCTCGCGGCCGTCGCTGCTGACGAAGTTCACCGAAATAGGCCGGCGCAGCAACGGGCGCTCGCCGCCGTCGATGCGCACCTCGACAAACTGTCCGGGCATCATCGGCGGCAGCGCCTCGTCCTGCGTCAGGCGTAAGCGCACATAGCGCTCGTGCAGCCGCTCCACGGCCGCCACCTTTAGATTCAGTATCTGTTTCTTCATAATTCGTCTTTTTTACAGTCGGCAAAGTTACGAAGAATCCACGAGACGGCCAAACTTTTCGGGCTTATTAACCTTAATCAATATGTTTACACCTTCTATAGTTATTCGCTCAGTCGCAATCCGAAGGCAAATTGTCAAAGCAAAAGTTTCTTTAATCGTTTTATTGCGTTGTCAGAGATGCTGCTCCGCTCTGACTTGTCGTAAACAGAAAGGAGTATCAATTGACCCTTCCGTTCTTTTAATATGACGTCGGCAGTGTAGGTGATGACTCTAGCGCCACCACTTTTCCCCTTGCCCTTCGAGGCAATGGCCATTCTGACTTTCCTAATACCGCCGCCAAGGTCAACTCCTGCCAATGGATTCTTCATAAGTTCCTCTAGCAAAGTCTTGTAGTCTTCCCGAAACGTAGGGTAATGTTTAGCCAGCCGATGTGCCTGACGGTCGAAATTCTCGATGGTCTTAATTTCAAAGCTCATAAAGCAGTGCTTCTGCGTCCCTTGTTGCGCGCCTTCCCTCCTCGACCTCTTTCAGTTGAGAAAAGGCGGTTTCAAGTCCTTTCTTGATTTCATCGTCGTTCATCACCGGCTTTTGCTCTGCCTCCACCAGCTGCTTGGCCAGCCACCTGCGGTTGCTCGCCGTCAGCGAAAGCCCCTGCAGGTAGTTCCAAAGATTGTTCATCGATACTGCATTCATTGTCGTCTCCCTATTTCAATAGTTTATTTGACTCTCTTTTCTTCTCATACTCTACCGCTTCAGCAACAGTTCTATCAGTTTCGCCAGGTCGGCCGCGTCAACCGTGCCGTCGCCGTCAGTGTCGCCCGCCTTGCAACTCACCGTGATGTCGGCCGTAGCAAGGTCGGAATTCACGAAGCCCTCCTTCTGGGCGTACACCGTGACGCGGAACGTGGGCTTCAGCTCAACCTCGCCCTCGGCGGTCGTCCCCGAGCTGCTCATCGTCACTTCGTAGACATACTCCACGCCCTCGGTCTCGCAGCCGAACGTCAGCCGCCCGTCTTTGTAGGCGATGGTCGGTGTGGCGCACTTCGGAGTAACGGGTGGCTCGGGTATCTCGATTTCAGGCACGTCACCGTCAATAGCTACGATTGTGCCGAAGCTGCTCCAAGGTGACTTTTCTTTGTAGGAATTGATGGACGAGGCCGGTACGTGCAGCGTTGCGTATTCTATGTACGAGCCGTCGAAGACTGAAGGGTTTGTCGATGGCACATTCTCGGCCAGGCAATACACGTCAGTCAGTTCAGCGCAATTGCTGAAGGCACTTTCGTTAATCTGCTCTACGCCGCTCCCTATGGTCACGCTCGAAAGGCTGCTACAGCCAGAGAACGCAGAACTACTGATTCTCGTCACGGAATTGGGGATGGTCACGCTCGTGAGGCCGTTACATAAGGCAAACGCAAAACTGCCAATACTCGTCACGGAATTGCCGATAGTCACGCTCATGAGGCCGTTACATTCACGGAACACAGAACTACCGATACTCGTCACAGAATTGGGGATGGTCACGCTCATAAGGCCGTTACAGCCACGGAACGCAAAATCCCCGATACTCGTCACGGAATTGCCGATAGTCACGCTCGTTAGGCCGCTACAGCCAGAGAACGCACTATAACCGATGCTCGTCACTCCTTCAGGTATGTTTAATTTAGTTATTTCTTTACCTTCGTCATCAATCAAATAAACGGTTGTGGTGATAATTGATTGTATTAAACCTAACACCTTATTGTTACAGAAAGAAACAAGATCAGTTACGGGAACATTTACTCTATTCAGATTGTTGCAGCCCTTGAACGCAGACCTACCGATGCTCTCCACGGAATTAGGGATGATCACGCTCGTAAGGCTGCTACAGCCAGAGAACGCATAACCACCGATGTCCGTCACGGAATTGGGGATGGTCACGCTCGTAAGGCCGCTACAGCCATGGAACGCATAATCACCGATGGTCGTCACGGAATTGCCGATGGTCACGCTCGTAAGGCCGCTACATTCTGCGAACGCAAAATCACCTATTGTCGTCACGGAATTGGGGATGGTCACGCTCGTAAGGCCGCTACATAAGGCGAACGCAGAACTGCCGATACTCGTCACGGAATTGCCGATAGTCACGCTCGTAAGACCGCTACAGCCATAGAACGCAGAACTGCCGATACTCGTCACGGAATTAGGGATGGTCACGCTCGTAAGGACACTACAGCCACGGAACGCATTATCACCGATGCCCGTCACACTATAAGTAACGCCATCATGCTCCACACTCTCAGGAATCACAATCTCGCCGCTGTAATTCCCCGAAGGCTTGCTTGTCACCTCTGCTGTCTTCACCTTCCGAATCATGTTATAGTAAATCCCGCCGATCTCCACGGCGTCGGCTGCGGCCAGCAACGGCAGCAGGGCCAGAAGCAGCGTTAGTAATGTCTGTTTCATCGTCATATCGTTTTTTGTTACTCGTTAAACTGAAGGTTGATAATATCCACTTCCCTCAGCAGTTTGACGGCTCTTTAGTTACGCGGGGTCTGCCCCTCTGTGAGCACAGCCTCATGGGCATAGCTATGATAGTTGCCCAGAATCTGCTCGATATGAATCACTTCGGGGCACGAGTCCCATGTCACGCCGCCACCCATCAAGTACCACTTGGGACGCTCGCTGACGGGCACACGCTTCAGTGACGGGAAAGCAGACACGGGCATCACTATGGAGCGCCCGTCCTTCAAGTCAACCTGAAACTTGCCACGCTTAGGGAACGACAGCCGCTTAATCTCCGGCTCAACGTTCCAATATCCTTCTGTCTTATTCATACGCTATTTTGTTTTCTTTACCTTTATCACCCTGATCGGCTTACCCTGCTTGAAAAGGCTCCATTGGCGGAGCAACTTTTCACGATACTCTCTGGCGATGGCCAAGACCTCCTTTGCTTGCGCGTCTGTCAAATCGCCTTGATACACCATTTCCACCTCTGGTTCCAACCATATTTTGCACAGCCGATTTGTACTGCGCTTACCCACATGGACGTGGGCTCTATTCTCATGATAGTCTGTGTTCCAGAACAAGAAATTCCAAATGACCTTGGCTGTGATGTAGAGAAGTATCTTTGGCATATAGCTTTTCAATTCGTCGGCAAATATAGCAACTTTCTGCGAGACGGCCAAATAAATCCCCGGATTTTTTCGGTGCCCGCCGATAGCAGGCCCAGCCTCTGACGCGTGACAGATGACGAATGACAGTTGTTAACTACGCGACCCTACACTCCCCACTCCCACCGATTGACCTATAACTATATTCTATATTTTATTTTATTCTATTTATCATAATAATAAGATATAAATATAATAAGGTAAGCCTTGCCCTTCGGTGAGCGAGCCCCGGGAGGGGGCATTGTTTACAACTGTCATCTGTCACCGTCATCATGCCAGCGCACGGGTGAGACTTTGCTCCGACCAAAGCCTCGGTCTGCCCGGAGTAAACGCCGCGTTTGCTGCCGATGAAAAATCTCGCTAAAAGGATAAAAAAAACGGCGGAAAAGTTTGGTAGTCTCGCGAAAATTTTGTAACTTTACACTGTCAATCATGAGAGACACAAAGCGGGATGACGGCCACCCGGAGCAGTTGGCCGCAAGCGTTTCTAATACCACGAAAAACACTTACAAAATATGGCAAGAAATGAGATTACCTTTCTGGTGAACTTGCGCAAGAACAAGAACACCGCATCGAAGACCTACGGGCAGTACTACCCCGAGGCCGAACCCAAGGAACCGCTGTCGCTGAAGGGCTTCGCACGCCACCTGGCCGAGCACGGCAAGCTGGCCACCTACGAGATGCTCGTACTGGTGCTGCAGAACGTCGTCTCGTGCATGAGGGAGCTGAACGCACAGGGGCAGCCCGTGAAGCTCGACGGCCTGGGCACGTTCTACCCCTCAATCGAGGGTATTGGTTCGCCCAACGTGACCGACGCCGTGGCCAACCTCACGTCGCTCATCAAGGGTGTTCACCTGCGATTCCGCCCCGAGGGCTCTGGCACGCCCGACGAGAAGCTGACCTCGCGCGCACTGAAGGACCTCTGCGTCTTCGAGGCCTACCAGCTGGTGGAGAGCAAGACTAAGACTGTGGACGGCAAGCAGAAGTCCTACCAGGAGCGCACACCGCTGAGCACCTACGCCATCAGCCACGCCGACGACGAACCGCAGCCGTAGGGGCGATAACGAACCGCAGCCGTAGGGTGGGTATTCAACTACGAATTTCGCGAATTATACGAATTTTCTAAGGGCAGCCAATTCGCTGAATTCGCGAAATTCGTAGTCTGTAGGAAGTGGGGTGGCGACTGACTCGCACACCCCATTTTTTACTTTTTGGCGGGCACGAAACTCTCCCACGTCTGGTCGTCGTAGAAGACTCGGATCTCGGTGACACGGCGCGGCGGTTTGTCAATAATTTTGATTTCCTCGCGAACGGGATTTTGACGTGTAGTTTTTACACTATTAGAAATCTGGGGCGCCGATGCGTGAATTTCGGGGCCGGGAGTAGGGGCGTCAGCAAAATCAAAAAGCGATCCATGAACGTCGGGCGACTTCTCGGCTGAGGCTGGCGACTCCTGGGCGGCGTCGAGATACATCGAGCCGGAGCCGAACATGAGCCAGTCGGTACTGATGTCAGGAATTTTCCGTTTGATGGCCTCCACCATGTTTAGGGTGGGCTTCGTCCTGCCGTTGAAGATGCTGCTCAGCGAGGCGGGCGACATTTCAATGAACTGCGCGAACACTTGTTGACTCATGTGCTGCGACTCCATAATCTGGCGTATTCTGTCCTTCATACTCTTCGTAGTAGGTGTTAGGGCCGTTTCGGCCTGTTTCTGTTTCAGTTTACAAAGGTAAAACAATTTTTTGGAGCCCGCAACATTTGTAGCGGAATTTTTTATTTTTTAAATATGAATTTATAATTTAAAAGTTTAAATACGTAAACCACTACCGGCGCTTGATTCGGCTTTTAAAACACAAACTTAAATTTACATCAATAAACATTACAAAGGGCTGTTTTAGGGTTGAAAAGCTAAATAACTGGGTATAAATAAGGTATTTACAATAATGTAAACGATTCGCCACCGTTTATGCATGTTTAGGGGGCTAAATGTAGGCTAAGAATAAGTGCAAACTTTAGATATTAGATATAATACGCAGGGTTTCAGCATGTTAAACGAGAAATAATAGCGGTGCATAAATATCAATTCAAGATTGTAAACCGTTAGATTTTTATTTGTTGTTTACATCTTGAAACAAAGAAACGGCGGTTTTATTCTGTAAACTTTGCACCTCAAAACCGAAATTATTTGGCAGTCTAAAATTGTTTGGCTTTCTAAATTCACAAATTGAAACGCTAAATAATGTGAACGTCGAATCGCGGCGAACCGAAAAACTGGATTTTCAGCGTTTCGCGCAAATTCCTGACGAGGGTCTTGGCGGGCTGAAAATACGCGAGTTTTGAGCCGTCAGAAATGGGCTTAACCCCTTTAGCACACAGCGTTTTAGGGCAAAAAAAGGCACCCGCCGAGGGTGCCGATTTGGGTTGTTCCAGAACGCAGAATCAGTGGAAAATGTAAAAAATCAGTTCTTTCATCAGCTCTCCGGGGGGTGTATTTGGGTTGTCGAGGCCCTTACTTTTGGCGTCAATTTCTCTAATTTTCGAAATTATCTGCATCACTTTCATTCCGCTGTAGTTTCTCATTCCCGTCATATAATCCTTGGCGGCCCACGGCGAACGCAATTCGAGCCACTCTGCAACGCCCTCCTGACTCTGTCGATTTGGCGCGTAAAACGCAATCATGAGATTCTGGAAATAACTGAAGAGCATCGGGAGAAAAGAGTAGAGCGAACCGGCCTTCGGATTATTGTCAAAATATTTGATTATCTGATTTGCCTTGAAAATGTTGCGGTTGACGATGGCGTCGCGCAGCTCGAAGGCGTTGAAGTCCTTGCTCACGCCTATCTGGTCCTCGACCACTTGCGGGGTCACTCTGAGGTTGTCCTTGGGCAGGGCGATGATGAGTTTGTCGAGCTCGCTGGTGAGTCGGCTCAGGTCGGCGCCTATCGAGTCGGCGATGAGCTGTGTCGACTTCGGGTCGATGCTCACCTCGCGCTGGCGCAGGTAGCTCTCGATGAAGGGCGGCAGGTCGCGGTCGCGCAGCTTCTTACTCTCGAAGAGCACGCCGGCCTGGCGGATGGCCTTGATGTACTCGCGCTTGCGGCCGTCGATGGTGCCGTTCTTGTGGCAGAAGACGAGCACGGTCTGTGGCGAGGGCTTCTTGAGGTACTTCTCTATCTGGTCGGTCTGCTTCAGGTTCTGCGCCTCCTTGACGATGACCACCTGTCGCTCGGCCATCATGGGATAGCGGCGTGCGGTGTCGGCCACCTGTGCGCCGTTGACGTCGGAGCCGAAGAGTATGGTCTGGTTGAAGTCGCGCTCTTCGGGTTGCAGGGCGTGCTCCTCGATGTAGTTGCTGATGCGGTCGATGTAGTAGGCCTCGTCGCCCATGAGGTAGTAGACGGGGGCGTAGCGGCCGGCCTTCAGGTCGGCCATGATGCTGTCGTAGGTTGCTGTTTTCTGTTCTGTGGCCATGTTCGTGGAGTGTGAAGTGTGGGGTGTGGGGTCAGAAACGTAGTCCGAGGGCGGCGTTGACGAACCATTCGGTGAGTGCGCCGCGGTTGTTGTCGTGCCTGAATCGGAAGTTGTAGAGCTGGCCGTAGGCGTTCAGATAGGCGCGCTCGCCGATGTTCCACGTCACCGAGGCCCTGGCGTTGAAGTTCAGCGTCATGCGGCTCATTTCGCTGGTCTTGTGGCGCTTCTCGTCGGGCCAGATGGTCTTTCCCGCTTCGTCCATCTCGATGAGGTCAACGATGCCGATGTCCGATTGCTTCAGGTAGAACTGCTTCAGCACGCTGTTGTAGCGGTAGGTCTGCAGTCGGTTGTAGGCCGTTAGCATGGGCATGAGCATGGCGCTGACGAGCACGCCGCGCCGGGGCACGTAGTTATAGGCATAGCCGGCTCCGAGCGAGAACTGCCACTGCCGCAGCTGTCCGATGTCGTCCATCAGGAATATCGGCTCGTCGTTCTGCGGGTCGGCGTAGTCGATGTTGGCATAGTAGTACATGGCGCCCACCATGAACGAGCCTGCCGAGCGCAGCTGGTAGGCCGACTGGTCGTAGGCGGCCGAGTAAGAGAAGCGGCGCCCGTTGAACATGTAGTAGGCGTCGACGATGACCGAGCGCACGTGTACGGGGCTGGCCAGTCGTTCGGTAGCCGTGGTGTCGACGGTGTTGCCCATGATTGTGCCGCGGTCGTGCACCTCGATCTCGTCGGTGAGGAAGTGGTGGTGACGCAGGTTCAGCCCGTAGTGGCTCCCGGTCATGCCCAGTGTGAGCAGCGAGCCGCCAGAGGCAGCGCCGACTGCCCTCGAGTAGCCCAGGCCGTAGCCGCGATAGCCGCCCCAGACGCCGACGTACGACTCCTGTCCTGAGCGGATGTGGTAGTCGCAGTCAATCTCGCCCTCGATGTAGGCGAAGATGTCGTTGTCGTTGATGGTCGAGCTCATGTCGAGGCTGGCCCTGTTGGTATTGCCGCGCACGACGACCTGCCACGGGCGCTCTGGCACGCCGATGTAGTCGCGGTCGACGCCTTTGAGGGCCAGTGTGTCGATATAGCTGAGCAACTGGCGCCCCCATCTGAGCAGCCTCGGCCCTTCGCCGTCGCCCTTGGCATAGGTGGCGACGATGGGCATCAGTGCCAAAAATGAGGTCAGCAGCAGCGCTTTTCCTGTCGTTTGCACGGTTTTCTCGGTTTTTATTCGTAATTTTGCTGCAAAATTACAAAAATGATTCGATTAAACCTACCCGAATACGAAATAAATGTTGTCGAAAAGGACGGAAAGCAGCAGATTTTCGACTTTTTGCGCCGTAAGTTCGTGGCGCTTACGCCCGAGGAGTGGGTACGCCAGCACTTCACCCACTTCCTCGTCGAGCAGAAGGGCTACCCTCGCGGTCTGCTGGCCAACGAAATCCAGCTCAGCGTGGGCGACAAGCGTCTGCGCTGCGACACCTTATTATATAATAAGCAGATGCAGCCGCGGATGATCATCGAGTACAAGGCCCCCCATATCCAGCTGCAGCAGAAGACGTTCGACCAGATAGCGGTCTACAATCTTCTGCTGCATGCTGATTATCTTGTGGTCAG
Organism: uncultured Prevotellaceae bacterium; assembly: GCA_946617675.1. Taxonomy (GTDB): domain Bacteria; phylum Bacteroidota; class Bacteroidia; order Bacteroidales; family Bacteroidaceae; genus Prevotella. The sequence continues at coordinate 8,709 of CAMOKH010000040.1, forward strand.
CAACGGTCTTGAGCACTACTGTTGCCAGATGGACTACGCCCGGCGCTCATACCGCTTCCTGGCCGAAATTCCCGACTACGGGGAGGTGAGAGATGAGAGGTAAGAGTTACGCCATGTCATTCGCATCGGCAGCCTTCTTCGACGAGGCCGTCGAGGTCTTGCGGATGGAGCGCTTGCGCGTCTTCTTCTCGGTTGTCTCGGGCTTGTCAATCTTCACGCCGGCCAGTTCGGGGTCAATCATGATACGGCCGCAGTACTCGCAGACAATGACCTTCTTGTGCATCTTGATGTCGAGCTGGCGCTGGGGCGGAATCTTGTTGAAGCAGCCGCCGCAGGCGTCGCGCTGCACGTAGACGATGCCCAGGCCGTTGCGGGCGTTCTTGCGTATGCGCTTGAACGAAGCCAGCAGGCGCGGCTCGATCTTGGCCTCGTAGTCCTTCACCTTCTCCTTCAGCTTCTCCTCTTCGGCACGCGTCTCTTCCATAATCTCGTCCAGCTCGCTCTTCTTCACCTCGAGGTCGCTGCGGCGCTCGTCTATCAGCGTCTGGTTGGCAGCCAGCTCGTCCTTCTTCTCGGCGATGCGGGCCTGAGCCTCGCGGATTTTCTTGTTGCACAGTTCAATCTCGAGCGACTGGAACTCAATCTCCTTCGACAGCGTGTCGTACTCGCGGTTGTTCTTCACCTCGTCGAGCTGAGCCTTGTAGCGGGCCACGCTCTGCTCGGCATCGGAAATCTCGCCGCGCTTCTGCGTCACGGCCCGCTCGAAGTCGTCGATGTCGGTCTGAATGCGTTGCACGCGCGTGTTCAAGCCTTCAATCTCGTCCTCCAGGTCGTTCACCTCCTGGGGCAGTTCGCCGCGCAGCGTGCGCTTCTCGTCGATGGCCGACAGGGCCGTCTGCAACTGGTAGAGCGTCTTCAGCTTCTCCTCTACCGATAAGTCTGTAGGGTCTTTCTTTGCCATAATGATGATTTTCAGTTTTAACTATTTTCGATTATTCACTTTTCACTTTTACTTCAGAGATACACGATCGGGTTGGTGTTCGTTTCGGCGATGCAGGTCGCCAGGCCGGGGCAGCGCTCGTTGATGATGTCGCGAAACACCTCGGTGGTGAACTGCTCGCTCTGGTAGTGGCCGATGACGCAAATCTGCAGCCGCTGCTCGTAGCCGAAGTACTGGTGGTAGTGCATCTCGCCCGTGACGAATGCGTCAGCACCGGCGGCCACGGCCTCGTCAGTCAGGAAGTCGCCGGCACCGCCGCAGATGGCCACGCGCGCTATCGGTCTCTGCAGCAGCTCGTTACACATGACGCACGCTACGCCAAACTCACGCTTCAACCGCTGCATGAAGTCGCTGGCCGCCATCGGAGATTCCAACGTGCCGATGACGCCGCTGCCGCATTCTACCTCCCCTACCCGTCTGGGACTCAGGAACTTGACGTCGCCGACGCCCAGTTTCTCGGCTATCTTGAAGTTCACGCCGCCGCGGGCATTGTCCATATTGGTGTGCATCGAGATGACGCTCACGTCGTGACGTATGGCCTTGCGCACCGTACGCTGCACGTCGGTGGCATCGCTCACCTGCTTCAGTCCGCGGAACAGCAGCGGATGGTGGCTCACCACCAGGTTGCACCCCCGGCTGACGGCTTCGTCGATGACGGCCTCGGTGACGTCAAGACACAATAATGCCCCTGAAACCTCCGCCTCTGTCAATCCAATCTGCAGGCCAGCATTGTCCCAGCTTTCCTGTAGCGGCAGGGGCGCGAACTCTTCAAGGGCGCTCAACACTTCCTTAATTTTCACGCTAAAAAGATTTTAGGCTGCAAAGTTACGCATTTTTTTGCATTCTTGCAACTTTTCTGCCGTTTTTTTGCAAACCGGCTTGTCGGCGGGCCTGGAAATTGTAACCGTATCGTAACACGATTTCCTTGGCCGTAAGCGCGTATTGGCGTACCTTTGCAGCAAAAAACAGAAACTACACACATGGAAACTAATCAAAGCTACACAATGCTCGCCCTGCAGCTGCTCGGCTCGCTGGGACTGCTCATCTACGGCATGCGCATGATGAGTGAGGCACTGCAGAAGATGGCCGGACCGCAACTGCGACACATCCTGGCCAAGATGACCACCAACCGCTTCACCGGAATGCTCACGGGCACACTCGTCACCTGCGCCGTGCAGTCGTCGTCGGCCACGACGGTGATGACCGTCTCCTTCGTCTCGGCCGGACTGCTCTCGCTGGCACAGGCCATCTCCGTCATCATGGGCGCCAACATCGGCACCACGCTGACGGCCTGGATCATGTCGCTGGGCTACAACGTCGACCTGACCAACGTCGTCTATCCCTCGTTCCTCATCGGCATGGTGCTCATCTACAAGAAGCGCCACCGCTACGTCGGCGACTTCCTCTTCGGCACCGCCTTCATGTTCCTCTCGCTGGTCATGCTCAGCTCGGCGGGCAAGGCGATGGACCTTGAGCACAACGCCGAGGTCATCGCGTTCTTCGCCTCGTTCGACACGTCGAGCCACCTCACCATTCTGGCCTTCCTGGCCATCGGCACGCTGATTACCTGCATCGTACAGTCGTCGGCAGCCGTCATGGCCATCACCATCCTACTCTGCTCCACAGGCGTGCTGCCTATCTATTTAGGTATAGCGCTGGTCATGGGCGAGAACATCGGCACAACGGCCACGGCCAACCTCGTAGCACTGGGCGCCAACACGCCGGCACGACGCGCCGCCCTGGCCCACCTGCTGTTCAACGTCTTCGGCGTGACCTGGGTGCTCATCGTCTTCTATCCCTTTGTCAACACGGTGTGCAGCCTCGTGGGCTACGACCCAGCCGTCGGCGGCCAGACCTCGCTGCTGCCCGTCGTGCTGGCCATGTTCCACACGTGCTTCAACGTCATCAACACGGCCATCCTCATCGGACTCATTCCGCAGATAGAGCGCGTCGTCTGCTGGCTCCTGCCCGAGAAGGGACGTGGGGTCGAGCCGGAGTTCCGCCTGCAGTACATACAGTCGAACCTGGTGCAGACGCCCGAAATTGCCGTGCTTCAGGCTCAGAAGGAGACGGCTGCCTTCGGCGAGCGCGTGGGACTGATGTTCGGCATGGTGCGCCGCCTCTTCTCCGAGAACGACGCCAAGCAGTTCGACGAGCAGTTCAGACAGGTTGAGCGCGAGGAGGACAACACCGACAAGCTCGAGATCGAGATTGCACGCTACCTGGAGCAGGTCAGCGAAGGCCACCTGAGCGACGAGACGAAGCAGAAGATACGCCAGATGATGCGCGAAATCAGCGAGCTCGAGTCTATCGGCGACGCCTGCTACAAGCTGGCCCGCACACTCGAGCGCAAGCAGGAGGCCGGCAAGAACTTTACCGACCACCAGGCCGCCCGGCTCCAGGCCATGATGACGCTCTGCAACGACGCCCTGCAGCAGATGAACGTCGTCATGCACGGCCACCGCTCGGAGCACGACATCCGCGAGACCTTCCGCATTGAGAACGACATCAACCAGCTGCGCCTGCAGATGAAGACCGAGAACGTCGAGGCCGTCAACGACCATGAGTACGACTACGCCGCCGGCACCCTCTACATCGACATGGCCAACGAGCTCGAGAAGCTCGGCGACTATGTTGTCAACGTCGTTGAGGCCAGATTTGGAAAATAATTCGTACCTTTGCAGCCAGTTATGGAACAACAGAAGAGAATATTGGTCGTCGACGACGAGCAGGACCTGTGCGACATCCTGCTCTTCAACCTTAGCGCGGCCGGCTATCAAGCCGAGGCGGCCTACTCAGCTGAAGAGGCGCTGCAAAGAATCGAAAACAGTAAGTCAGCCAACCGGCTGCCCTTCGACCTGCTGCTGCTCGACGTGATGATGCCGGGCATGTCGGGCTTCGAACTGGCCCGACGGCTGAAAGCCGACGCCCCGTCGCAGCCGACGCCCATCATCTTCCTGACGGCGAAGGACAGCGAGGACGACACCCTGCACGGTTTTTCACTCGGGGCCGACGACTACGTCACCAAGCCCTTCTCCGTGCGCGAGGTGACAGCCCGCGTGAAGGCCGTGCTCGGCCGGAGCCAGTCCAGCGCCGACGAGCACGTGGCCTACGAGGGGCTGCAGCTCAACGTCGGCGCCAAGACGGCAACCATCGGCGGCGAGCCCGTAGCACTGACGCGCACGGAGTACGACCTGCTGCTACTGCTGCTGCAGCACAGGGGCGAGGTGTTCAGCCGCCAGCAACTGCTCGAAAGCGTGTGGCCGCAGGATGTCATCGTCACCGAGCGGACCGTAGACGTGAACATCGCCCGGCTGCGCAAGAAGCTCGGCCCCTATGCCGGCTGCATCGTCTCGCGTACCGGCTTCGGCTACTCGTTTAGTGATAAGTGATGAGTGATGAAGAAGCTATCTGAAGGACGCAAAATGTGGCTCAGCGTCATGGGCGTGTTCCTGGTCTATGCCACGATCTTCATACTGTTCGAGGACTACGACCGCAAGTATCTCATCCCGTTCGACGAGGTCAGCGACTGGCACCTGCTGCTCTTCTCGCTCGTGGTGATGGGCGGCCTGGGCTTCCTGTTGTACCGCTACGCCAAGCGCATGGACGAGCGCATCAGCCGCGAGCAGGCCGAGAAGGAGAACCGCATGCGCCGCGAACTGACGCAGAACATCGC
>CAMOKH010000041.1 GCA_946617675.1 uncultured Prevotellaceae bacterium
GCATGGTGTTGGGGGATGGGTCGATGCTTTTACTTACTGAGGTATCTTCCTAATCTTGGCAGGGCGCAATACCTCTATGCCTTGCAGGAATCGATAGTCCTTATAGTTGTTTGTCACTACGATGAGGCATTTCTGTTTCTTTGCAAGGACGAACTGCACATTGTCCTCGATGTCGGCTCCCGTCTCTTTAAGAGCAGCATCGATGTCCTTGGCGGTGAAGTCGATGATGTTGAAGCGGTGCTGCAGGTCACGAACCACAGCAGTAATTTCTTCGTTCGATTTCTTCTTCTGATAGACGGAGATAAGTTGTGCCACACTGAGCGACGAGATATAAAGCCGCTTGCCCGTCAGCGAAAACAAGTAGTGCAGACAGTCATCGTCCTTTTGGAACTTTGCATCACCACTGTATCCGCCAACGAGTACGTTGGTATCGACGAAGATGTGGTTAGGGTTAAAGGAAAGGGCTCGTTTCGTCATAGGTCAGAATGCAAGATTAGGGAATTGTGCCTTCTCCTCCTCGGTAAGTTCGTTCACCTTGCCCGCCATCCATACGCCGAGCAGGAAGTCCACGAGTTCTTTACGCTTCAGTCCGTTCTTCTGGAGCAGCAGTTCGAGTACGCCCCGGCGCTCCTTCTCCACTTGACCTTTGGTCGAGTTCCGTCGCGACTCGGCAGATTGCGAACGCGTTCGCATCTGCTCTCGCTGCTCCGTCACTTGTTTCTGCTTCTCGCTCATAATTATGTGCCTTTAAAATGTTATAACGGTTGCAAAGTTACAAAAAAGTTTTGGAATAACAAGCAGGAGGCACGAAAAAAATTCCAAAGCCGGGCTTCACTTCCCTTTGGATAAAAAGCCTACCCCCCAGCCCCTCTCCATAGGGCGAGGGGAGAATAAGCAAAAGCCGAGGCTCTCGGGTGAGAATCTCGGCGGATAAAGTGTGTGAGGGAGGCTTACTTTATCATCGGCTCAGGGACGCGTCTGCCCTTCGCCCTCGATAAGCCACTTGTAGGTGGTGATTTCCTCGAGGGCCATGGGGCCGCGCGGCCCGAGCTTCTGGGTAGAGATGCCTATTTCGGCACCAAGGCCGAACTGGGCGCCGTCGGTAAACGAGGTGGGCGCGTTCCAGTAGACGCAGGCGGCGTCGACGTGGGCCTGGAACTGGCGGGCTGTCTGCTCGTTGGCGGTGATGATGGCCTCGCTGTGGCCAGAGCCGTAGCGGTCGATGTGGGCAAGGGCTTCGTCGAGGCTGGCCACGGTCTTGATGGCCATCTTATAGTCCATGAACTCGGTGCCGAAGCTGTTGTCGGTGGCATGCTCTATAAGTGCCTTTGAAGAATTTGCTATTGCCGCGTAGGCTTTCTCGTCGGCATAGAGGGTGACGGCGGGGGTGTGTTCTAAGAGGGGCCTGACGAGTTCGGGCAGGTCGGCAAGGCGGCTCTCATGGACGATGAGACAGTCGAGGGCGTTGCACACGGAGACGCGCCGCGTCTTGGCGTTGCAGACGATGGCTCGGCCCATATCGAGGTCGCCGTCCTTATCGAAATAGGTGTTCACCACGCCGGCACCCGTCTCTATGACAGGCACGCGGGCGGTGTCGCGCACAAAGTCTATCAGTTTCCGGCCGCCACGGGGGATGCAGAGGTCGATGTAGCCCACGGCGTTGAGCATCTCGGCTGTGGCCTCATGCGTGGCGGGCAGCAGGGCCACCACGTCGGGATTGACGCCGAAGCGCTGCAGCACCTCATGGATAAGGGCTACCTCGGCGCGGTTCGAGCAGTCGGCATCCTTGCCACCTTTCAGTACACAGGCGTTGCCACTCTTGAAGCAGAGCGAGAACACGTCGAAGGTGACGTTGGGCCGTGCTTCGTAAATCATGCCGATGACACCGAAAGGAACGCTGATGCGGCACAGGCGCAGCCCGTTGGGCAGCGTCTTCTGCTTGGTGACGTGGCCCAGGGGCGAGGGCAGCGTGGCTACGTTGCGCATGTCGGCGGCAATGCCTTCGAGGCGTTGGGGCGTCAGCTGCAGGCGGTCGTAGAGCGGATTGTCGGTGGCCATGCGGGCCAGGTCCTGGGCGTTGGCCTGGAGGATGCGCTCCTGCTGGCTCACAATGGCGTCGGCCACGGCGAGGAGAATCTCATTGCGCTGCGGGTCGCTGAGCAGCGCCAGGCTCTTGCTGGCCTGCTTGGTTTTGAGGAATTGTTGGTTCATCTCTGTGTATGGTTCTTTTTTGTGTTTGCGGACGATTACCGGCAAAGTCAGGTGCGGGGCACGAACTCGGTGTGTGGCGTCTCTGTGGGGTGCTCTACGATGCGGATGAGAATGTCGTCGCGCTCGCCGTTGGCGATGATCACGCGGATGCCGGCCTGCTGCACCTTCGTGGCGGTGGTGTACTTAGAGTGCATGCCGCCGCGGCCGAAGGCGCTCTTCTCGGCCTTGATGTACTGCGAGAGGTCGCGGCCGGGCTCTACCTGGGGGATGATGTGCGACTGCGGGTCGTCGGGGTGGCCGTCGTAGATGCCGTCGATGTTCGACAGCAGGATGAGTGTGTCGGCCTCCATCATCTGGGCTATGAGGCCCGAGAGCTCGTCGTTGTCGGTGAACATGAGCTCGGTGACCGAGACGGTGTCGTTCTCGTTGACGATGGGCAGCACGTCGTTCTCGAGCATCACGCGCATGCAGGCCCGCTGGTTCTCATACTGCTCGCCGGGCTCGAAGTTCTCCTTCATCGTGAGCACCTGGCCCACGTGGATGCCGTATTCGCGAAAGAGGTCGTAGTAGAGGCCCACGAGCTTCACCTGGCCTACAGCTGAATAGAGCTGCCGCTGCTCGACGGAGTCGAGCGAATGGTCGACGATGAGCTCGCGGCGCCCGCAGGCTACGGCTCCCGACGAGACGAGGATGACCTCGTAGCCCTCGCGGCGCAGCCACGCCACCTGGTCGACGAGTGCCGACATGCGGGTGACGTCGAGTTTGCCGTCGCGTCGGGTCAGCACGTTCGATCCTATCTTTATGACAATCCTATGCTTCATAGCGGAAAATTATAT
>CAMOKH010000042.1 GCA_946617675.1 uncultured Prevotellaceae bacterium
GCCTGTCGAGCACCTGCTTGATGACCCCTGGCATCTTCCCGTCCGCTTCCACGCTGTCGGCGGTTTCCTGGGCAGTGGCCGCCGGCTGTACGCACAGCAGCATACATACCATGAGCAAAGCCTTCCGGCGGGTTCTGTTCGAACCTTTCGGGATAGGCAGGGAATGATGTTTAGAATAGAATGTCATATCTCATACTGCTTTGCCATATTTCAGCTCATGTTTTAGATATTCATAGCAGTATGCCGGACTTTGGTAATAAAGGCCCGTCTCGAGATCCACCAACTTATCGTAAACTTGCGAATTATAGACGATATCCAATGCTTCCAAAATAGAGATGTTCATATCCTCAATGAGATACTTCGCTAAATCGTCTATCATCAGTTCTATAAGAAATTTCTGCTCCTTAGTCATAGCTTATTAAGTTTTGATATGGCAATTTTTGTTCCAAAGTAATACTGGCGATTAAGACCTTTGAATTCTAACTCACGAACAAGATTTTCTAAAGATATTCCTCCAAGTAGGTATCTACGTAACTGGAATGCTACGGTATCATCTGCTACAGGTCCTACTACGATGTCATAATCTTCAATAGTGACGTTTGAGCCATGATATAATATCATTCCAGTCCTCCTCCATTACGTTTACAAATAACAGACATGTCGACTACTGCATCATTGAGTGACAAAGTATGTTCTGCAGCATAGCATTCGTCAATAAACGCCAAGCCGCCAAATCGCTTCAAATAGGAATATGATTGTTTGGGTTGCAAATTATAATGCTCACCAAACACTGCGATGCATGTAATAATATAAGTCAATTTGTCCTTGATTTCCTTAGTCATATTCTTCTGCGCTCTTCATTTGTCACCACGTGCCCTTGACCCATAAAGCAACAAAGTACTATTGGCAGGCAAAGTCTTTCCTGCCAAAGTCTTTATGTTATCTATCACCGCCGCTCTTTCCATACTAAACAATTACGTCAGTGCAAATATAGGAATTATTTAGCGAACAACGCTCGCTGTGGGCTGTCTTTTTACATTTTTTATCAAAATGGAAGAAACGGGGCGACCATTTCTTGGACATGCCAAGCGACAAGTCGATTACTTCGACGAGCGAAGTGGCATGCCGAATACAGGTTTACAAGGTTTGAGGGTGACACGGGTGATCACCCGTGACACCCTCCAAAACAGGGTGCACGCCCTCTGCACATCGGCGTTGTGTCACCCGTGCACCCTAAATTGCAGAATCACTCCCACTCGATGGTTCCCGTGGGCTTCGGCGTCAGGTCGTAAAGCACGCGGTTCACGCCGGGCACCTCGGTTACGATGCGCTGCGTGATGTGGTGCAGCAGCGGATAGGGAATCTCCTCGATGGTGGCCGTCATGGCGTCGCGGGTGTTCACCGCACGGATGATGACCGGCCAGTCCCAGCTGCGCTTGTTGTCCTTCACGCCCGTTGACTTGTAGTCGGGCACCACGGTGAAGTACTGCCAGACCTTGCCCTCCAGGCCGTTCTTGGCAAACTCCTCGCGAAGGATGGCGTCGCTCTCACGCAAAGCCTCCAGACGGTCGCGGGTGATGGCTCCGGTGCAGCGTACGCCCAGTCCAGGCCCGGGGAAGGGCTGACGATAGACCATGTTGTCGGGTAAGCCGAGCTGCTTGCCCACCACGCGCACCTCGTCCTTGAACAGCAGCTTGATGGGCTCTACCAGCTCAAACTGCATGTCCTCGGGCAGTCCGCCCACGTTGTGGTGAGACTTCACGGGGCCTGACTCCACGATGTCGGGATAGATGGTGCCTTGGGCCAGGAAGCTGATGCCCTCAAGCTTACGTGCCTCCTCCTCGAAGACGCGAATGAACTCGGCGCCGATGATCTTGCGCTTCTGCTCAGGATCGGCCACGCCAGCCAGCTTGTCGAGGAAGCGGTCGGTGGCGTCGACGTAGACAAGGTTGGCGTTCAGCTCGTCGCGGAACACGCGCACCACCTGCTCGGGCTCACCCTTACGGAGCAGGCCGTGGTTGACGTGGACAGAAACCAGCTGACGGCCCACGGCCTTGATCAGCAGTGCTGCCACTACCGAGGAGTCAACCCCGCCTGAGAGTGCCAGCAGCACCTTCTTGTCACCGATCTGGGCGCGCAGAGCCTCGATTTGCTCGTCAATGTACTGTTGGGCCAGGGCGGGAGTCGTGATGCGCTCCATGTCAGCCGGCCGTACGTTACCTGTAGTCATAATCATTTGTCGTTTTTAAAAGTGAATAATACATTGGTTATGGGTTGCAAAGATACTGCTTTTTTCTGACATTCGTTAAGTTCGACCCTTTTTCTTTTGGCGGAATCGCTTTTTTTTCGTACTTTTGCGCTGTCAAAACAGAAAGTCAGGGGAAATGAAGCAGGCGATGATACTGGCGGCGGGACTGGGTACCCGTCTGAAACCGTTGACCGACCGTATGCCCAAGGCGCTGGTCAGTGTGGGGGGACAGCCCCTGCTCTGGCACGTGGTGATGAAGCTGCGGGCGGCGGGCTACGAGCGTATCGTGGTAAACGTCCACCACTTTGCACAGCAGATTGTGGACTATCTGGCCGACAACCATAACTTCGGCATCGACATCCGCATCTCAGACGAGACGGAACAGCTGCTCGAGACGGGCGGCGCGCTGAAGAAGGCGCAGGCGCTCTTCGACCCTGACGAGCCGATTCTGATACACAACGTCGACATTCTCGACAACGTCGACTTCAACTGGCTGCGCCGACAGCACCTCGACGACGAGGACGCCGTGCTGCTGGTAAGCCGGCGGCAGACGCAGCGCTACCTGCTCTTCGACAACGCCATGCGCCTGATGGGCTGGAAGAACGTGGCCACGGGCGAGGTGAAGTCGCCATACAAGTATGTACGGCGTACAGGACTGTCGCAGCACGGCGAACCGCTCAACATGTTTGCCTTCTCGGGCATACACTCCTTCTCGCCGCGCCTGTTTCCGCTGATGGAGCGATTCCCCGACCGCTTCAGCATCATCGACTTCTATCTCTCCGTCTGCCACCGCTCCCACGTCGTGGGACTGCCCAAGGACGACCTGCAGCTGCTCGACGTGGGCAAGCTCGACACACTGGACAAGGCGGAAAGTTTCCTGACGACTACGAATTAAACGAACTAAACGGATTCTATATGCAAAAGATTATCATTCTCGACTTCGGTTCACAGACCACACAGCTCATCGGGCGACGTGTGCGTGAGCTGGATACCTTCTGCGAGATTGTGCCTTACAACAAGTTCCCCGCGGACGACCCTTCGGTCATCGGCGTCATCCTGAGCGGATCGCCCTACAGCGTTCACGACCCTGAGGCCTTCAAGGTCGACCTTACGCAGTTCATGGGTCGGCTGCCCGTGCTCGGCATCTGCTACGGCGCACAGTTCATCAGCCACAGCCTCGGCGGTAAGGTCGAGAAGGCCGACAGCCGTGAGTACGGACGCGCCAACCTGGAGACCGTCGACACCCAGAATCCCCTCTTCAAAGGTTTCGAGCAGCACTCACAGGTGTGGATGAGCCATGGCGACACCATCACCCAGATTCCCGACGGATTCCAGGTCATCGGCTCGACGAAGGACGTCACGAATGCCGCCTTCTGGGCTAAAGAAACCCCCTCGGGGGCCGTAGGGGGGGCTCCTGTCTTTGCCGTCCAGTTCCACCCCGAAGTGTTCCACTCCCTGCAGGGCACACAGCTGCTGCGCAACTTCGTGGTCGACATCTGCGGCTCGCGCCAGGAGTGGTCGGCGGCCTCGTTCGTCGACAGCACCGTCGCCGAACTCAAAGAGCAGCTGGGCAGCGACCGCGTCATCCTCGGCCTCAGCGGCGGCGTTGACTCATCGGTTGCCGCCGTACTGCTGAACCGTGCCATCGGACAGCGGCTTACCTGCATCTTCGTTGACCACGGCATGCTGCGCAAGAACGAGTTCCAGCAGGTCATGGACGACTATCAGGGCTTGGGCCTCAACGTCATCGGTGTCGATGCCTCAGAGAAGTTCTTCAACGACCTTGAGGGCGTCACCGAGCCTGAGGAGAAGCGCAAGATCATCGGCCGCGACTTCATCGAGGTGTTCAACGCCGAAGCCAAGAAAATCATCAGTTCCTCTTCTGCGGAGGGAGGCCAGGAGGGGGCTTGCCGATGGCTCGCCCAAGGCACCATCTACCCCGACCGCATTGAGTCGCTGAACATCACGGGCAAGGTCATCAAGAGCCACCACAACGTCGGCGGTCTGCCCAAGGAGATGAACCTGCAGCTCTGCGAGCCGCTGAAATGGCTCTTCAAGGACGAGGTACGCCGCGTGGGCCGTCAGCTCGGCATGCCCGAGCACCTCATCAGCCGCCACCCCTTCCCCGGGCCTGGTCTGGCCGTCCGCATACTGGGCGATATCACCCGCGAGAAAGTGCGTATCCTGCAGGATGCCGACGACATCTTCATCCGCGGACTGCGCGAATATGTCGATACCGACGGCGAGACATTATATAATAAGGTATGGCAGGCCGGAGTCATACTGCTCAGCACCGTACGCTCGGTCGGTGTCATGGGCGACGAGCGTACCTACGAGAATCCCGTGGCGCTACGTGCCGTCACCTCAAGCGACGCCATGACTGCCGACTGGGCTCATCTGCCCTACGACTTCCTGGCCAGCGTCTCAAACGAGATTATCAACAAGGTGCGCGGCGTCAACCGCGTCTGCTACGACATCTCCTCAAAGCCGCCCGCAACGATTGAGTGGGAGTAAGTTGAGGAGGAGCGGTATGGGGCTCATCGCAGCGTCTGGGTGATGCCCTGCTCGCGGTGGCAGATGCGCACCTCGATGCCGAACTTACGGTGCAGGTGCTCGGCAAGATGCTGTGCCGAGTAGACTGAGCGATGTTGTCCGCCGGTGCAGCCGAACGAGAACATCAGCGAGGTAAATCCACGCTGTATATAGCGGCGCACATGGGCGTCGGCGAGCCGGTAGACCGATTCGAGGAAGGTGAGTATCTCGCCGTCGTCCTCGAGGAATCTGATGACCGGCTCGTCGAGGCCCGTCAGTTTCTTGTAAGGCTCGTAACGACCGGGGTTATGGGTGGAGCGGCAGTCGAAGACGTAACCGCCGCCGTTGCCCGACTCATCGTCGGGAATGCCCTTGCGGTAGCTGAAGCTGTAGACGCGCACCACCAGCGGCCCCTGGGCGTCGTACTTCGAGAAGGTGGCAGGCCCGTCCAGGGGATGCGCCTTGTAGGGATTGCGCTCAGTGGTCTTATAGCCGTCAGCACGCGATGCTGCCAGCTCGATGCGCTGGAACTGCGGCAGTGCGCAGAGCTTGTTGAGCAACTGCGTCAGATAGGGATACGGCAGTGTGGCCGAGGCCAGCAGCTCGCGCATATTCTCGATGGCCGGCGGTATGGAGTCGATGAAGTGCTGCTTCCGCTCGAAGTAGCCGCGGAAGCCGTAGGCACCGAGCACCTGCAACAGACGGAAGAGGACGAAAAGCCGCAGCCGGGCCACGAAGTGATGGCTCGACGGCACCTCGGTGAACTGCTTCAAGGCGTTGTAGTACTCATAGACCAGTTCGCGGCGCAGCTTGTGCGGATAGCGTGCTGACGCCTGCCAGAGGAAAGAGGCGAGGTCGTAGTAGTAAGGGCCCCGGCGCCCGCCCTGGAAGTCGATGAAGAAAGGTGCCCCGTCACGGTCAAGCATCACATTACGTGCCTGGAAGTCGCGGTAGAGGAAGCACTGCTCGTCGCCGGCCTGCGTCAGGTCCTTGGCCAGCAGTCGAAAGTCGGCCTCGAGCTTCAGCTCGTGGAAGTCAAGCTCGGTAGCCTTCAGGAAGCAGTATTTGAAGTAATTCAGGTCGAAGAGCACGGAGTCCTGATCGAAGGCCGGCTGCGGGTAGCAGTTCGTGAAGTCCAGCTCGCGGGCTCCGCGTATCTGGATATTCGGCAGCTCGCGGATGGTGCGTTTCAGCAGTTGCTGCTCCTTCAGCGTGTAGCGTCCCCCGGCCTCGCGTCCGCCGCGGATGGCGTCGAAGAGCGACGTGCTGCCCAGGTCGGTCTGCAGGTAGCGCAGCTCGTCGTCGCTGACGGCCAGCACCCGTGGCACTGGCAACCGCCGCCGCGTGAAATGGCGGGCCAGATAGACGAAGGCATGGTTCTCGTCGCGGCTGGTACCGATACAACCGACGACGGTGGTGCCGTCGGCGGCATGCAGGCGGTAATACTGGCGGTTGCTCCCCGCTCCCGGCAGCTTCTCTGTCAGGGCGGGCTCTTCCCCGCTCCACTCTCTGTATAATGCTATCAGCTTTTCCATAATTCAGTTTACTACGATGCAAAGGTACTCTTTTTTGCCGGAAATAACGACTGACCGCGCGTTTTTTTAGTAAAGTTTCATCTTCTTGACCGTCAGAACTACGAAAGGATGCTGTCTCACGACAGCATCCCCGCAAATAAACTTATATAATAATACACGTAAAAACACACCTTCCAGACGGCACCGCACGAAGGGCGGGTCCGTTGCTGAGTCATAAACCGTTCATTTTTCCGCACCGCATAATCCTGTACGGTCGTACTTTCGTGTCGCAAAGGCAGGTCTTCTGACTCTCCCCAGTCTGCTCTGCCTTCCCGGGAAACATCCCAGTGGCGTTATACAAGCAGGCCTCTCGAACGGGGATTACAGCTGCAGGTACAGTTCCGGACTCTCACCGGATTCCCTTACATCATGGCGTCGTCAGGCGCCAGATTGCTCTTTACGGGTGCAAAGTTACAAAATAACTGAGAGAAATGAAAAGAAATTTGCGATTTTCTTTTCATTTCCAGGCAAAAGGCGACGTCGGCACAGCCAAGAACACTGGACTGCCGACTAAGCGGGAAGGAAATTCTGCGAACAGACGACGAGAATGAAAGCCAGCTCGACGAGCAGGCTGACGGCAGCACAGCAGTCGAGGGTGTAGCCTTGAATCGTGCGCCAGATGAGCAGGTAGAGGAAGTACATCACCAGACAGGGGATGAAGACCAGCAACTCCCAGGCGGCACCCGTCAGCCAGATGAAGGCCACCAAGGGCAGCAGCCCCTGCACGGCCAGGCCGATGCCCGCCTTGACGTCCATCCGGCGGAACACCACCCTACCCCTCGGCTCGACGTCGCGCCAGGCGTAGGGCATCATCATCACCAGTTCCGAGGCCACCATCTTGGCAAAGGGGTCGGCGGCAAGGATGGTGACAACAGCCAGGTTAAGCGGCAGCGAGCAGAGGGCAGCGGCGAGCAGCAGCAGATAGCAGACGAGGCCGGCCACGCCGTGGATGCCGAGGTGCGGCTCGTCCATCAAGTTGAGGATGCGTTCGCGACTCTTGCCGCCAAAGAAGCCGCCAAGGAATCGCGCCAGCCCGTCCTCGAGCATGGCGCCGGTAGCCAACAGCCTCACCACGATGGCCGCCAGCACGGCAACGGTATAGGGCATGACGTGACTGGCGCCCCAGAGTGTCAGTGCGGCCAGTCCGCCCGTCAGCCAGCCCGTCAGCGGCCAATACTCCACGGCGGAGTTATAGCTCGCCCGCGGCGACTTGTGAATGCGGCGGAAGGGCAGCCGCGTGAAGTAAATGAACGCCGCCCACGGCCGGTCATACCATCTGGTCTTGTCTGTTTCTGTCTGCATATTATATAAGGTATTAGTAAGATTCCTATTGTCGCTCCTTGACGATGACGTAAATGATGACGGGGGCACCGACGAGGGGGGTAATGGCGTTCAGCGGAATGACACCCGACTCGCCGGGAAGGAAGCAGACGAGGTTGCACGCCAGTCCGACGACGGCCCCCATGAGGATGGTGCCCGGCATCAGGATGCGGTGGTTGTCGGTGACGATGAACAGCCGCACAAGATGGGGCACGGCCAGGCCAATGAAGGCCACCGGACCGCAGAAGGCGGTGGTGACGGCGGTGAGCAGGCCCGTGACGATGAGCAGCCAGTTGCGCACCCGCAGCACGTTGATGCCAAGGTTGGCGGCATAGCCCTCGCCGAGCATCAGGGCGTTCAGGGGCTTGATGAGCAGGACGGCACCGGCCAGTCCTAAGAAGGTGACGCCGGCAAAGACGGGCATGTTGTCCATCGAGACGCCGCCGAACGAGCCCATGCCCCAGACCATATACGACTTGACGCCCTCGTCGGTGGCAAAGAAGTTGAGCAGCGAGATGGCCGAATTGGCGATGTAGCCAATCATGATGCCCACGATGAGCAGCATCACATTGCTGCGCACCAGCGACGAGAAGAAGAAGATGAGGGCGATGACGGCCATGGCACCGACGAAGGCCGCCGTGAGCACAGCCACGAAGCCCGACAGCTGGAGGCTGCCCACGGAAAGACTGCCGCCGAAAAACAGCATGACGAGAGCCACACCCAGGCCGGCACCGCTGTTGACGCCGAAGATGCTGGGTCCGGCCAGGGGGTTGCGGAAGGCCGTCTGCAGCAGCAGGCCGCTGACGGCCAGGGCGCCGCCACAGAGTGCGGCGGTGATGGCCTGCGGCAGTCGCGACTCGAGCACGATGAACTGCCAGCTGGGCCGTGCCCCCTCGTTGCCCATCAGGATGTCCACCACGTCGGCGGCGGGAATCCTGACCGACCCCACCAACAGGCTGAGCACAAAGAACGTCACTGCCAGGCTCAGCAGCAGGAATAATCGCTTGCCATACCTCATCGTCATTTCACTTTATGATAATAACGCAGAGATTGCTGATTTGTTATGTCCGGATGAAGTATATGTATAAAATCAGCGAGAAGCCAGTCGGGACGGAAGGGCGACTCCTCGTAGAAGAGCGACTGCTCGACGTTGCAGCCGTAGGCGGCACGGCGGCGGAAAGCCTCAAACTGACTGTAGCCGTGGTGCTCGGCCAGCAGTTCGTCGGCCGTGATGTCGTGGTCGCCCGAGAAGCGGAACAGCCAGACGTCGGCATCGGAAGCCCGCTCAAGGACAGCCTCGAAGGGCAGCGACACCGAGCCGCTGTGGTTGTCGTCGGCCCAGAGGTAACGTCCGCCGGCATCGGCTATCATGCGCCCGAGGGTGCTCTGTCCGCCGGGTACATACCAGACGCTGCCCGTCACCTTGTCGACCAGCACGGTGGGGGGCTCCGGCTGCTGGGCGGCCATGCTGCGCAGGGCATTATAGCTGCTGTCGACCTGGGCAAAGAGGCTGTCGGCCCGAGCCTCGCAGCCGAACAGCAGCCCATAGAAGCGCAGCCACTCGGCACGGGCCAGGGGCGACTTCTCCATATACTCGGCACACTCGACGATGGGAATATCGATGTCCTCGAGCTTGCCGTAGCCGCCGCTGTTCTCGAAGGGCGACAGGAGGATGGCGTCGGGGCGGCTGTCGATGATCTTCTCGACGACGGGACTCATGCCCTCGCCGACGTCGGCAATCTTGCCCGCGGCCACCTGCTGGTGGACCCAGGGCAGCTTCATGTATTTCAGGTCGGCAACGCCGGCTATGCGGTCCTCCATGCCGAGCGAGAGCAGCATGGCGCAGTGGACGGTGGTGAAGACCATCGAGCGGCGCAATGGCACGCGCAGCACCGTCCCCTCGGGACGCTGGTCGGGCAACGGCTCGCCGGTCGGCACGAGCACATACTGGTGGAGCGTCGCCGACGGCTTCCAGGGATTCTTCAGCGTGGCCACGGTGTAGCCCTCGTAGCGCACGACGCTGAGCTGCGTGGCATACTTGAAGCTAAGCGTGTCGCCCACAGCCTGCGCCGCGCCTGTGGCAGAACGGCGGCAGCCTGTAAGCGACACTGCAATAAAGAGCAGTATTAAACTGTATCTCATACAGTTAAGCACTGATTACTCGAAGCGCACGGCCACGTCGTCGTAGGCGAAGTAGCCCGGCGTATTGAGACCCCACTGGCCCTTGTCGCTGCCGTCCACGTCGAAGCGAACCATCAGCACCTTACCCAGCACGGAGAGGTCGAAGAGCGTCCAGTCGTCCACGATCTTGCCATCCTTGGCGAGATAGAACTCGGCGGTGCCGGTGACCTCCTCGTCAGTATTGTAGCCCGTGGCAATAATCTTGAACCAGCCGTCGGCGGGCAGGGGCTGCGAGAAGCCGTCGCCGTTCTTCAGGCTGTTGAGCACATACGACGTGTTGGTGACATACATGTGGTCGATGACACGCTCCACACCGTCCATGAAGTAGATGCCGGGCAGACCGGTGGGGCCGGTGTAGCCTGAGTAGCCAAAGTGGATGCAGAAGTTCTTCGAACCGTCATGGCCGCCATTGGTGGGCACGGCCAGCTGGGTGGTGTAGTTAGCCTTCGAGAGGTCCTGCTCGACGTAGTTCGAGACGGCCTGGCCACCCGACCAGAAGGGGTAGAACTGGGTGTGGAAGGCGAGGAACGTGTTGTTCTCGTCGTTCCAGTAGTACTCCTCGGCTTCGCTGTTGTAGAGCAGCGTACCATCATACTGGGCGTCATCAACGAGCGATGTCCAGTTCTTCTGTCCCACGATGTTGTCGCCGGCCTTGTAGTCCTCGTCCTCGAAGGTGAGCACGCGCATCTTGGCCTGGGGCTCGTCGGCGGGCTTTACGGGGTTGTCTTCACTCTCACACGATGTGAAACTCATGGCAAGGCCGCAGCTGAAGGCGGCGATTGCACACATCCATACGTTTTTCTTCATTGTTGCTTGATTTTAGTTAGGTTAAACACTATTGTTACTTGATATACAGTTTCATGGTCGAACCGTCGGCACGGCGCACGATGTTCAGGCCGCGGCGGGGAGCAGTGAGCTGCTCGCCGCGCAGCGAGTGGCACGACACCGTGGCGGCACGCCCGGCGGCAGCCGTCGCCACGCCCGACGTGACATCGCGGATGGCACTGAGCGAGGCGTCGAGGTGCAGGTCCTCGGC
>CAMOKH010000043.1 GCA_946617675.1 uncultured Prevotellaceae bacterium
CACTGCATCTCGCAGTGGGGCTACGACTTCCGCCCCTCCTACCTCCAGATAGCCGACATCCGCCACGACCTGCCCGGCATTCCCGTCCTGGCACTGACCGCCACGGCCACGCCCGCCGTCATCAACGACATCCAGGAGCGCCTCGCCTTTGCCGAGAAACGCGTCTTCCGCATGTCGTTCGAGCGTAGCAACCTGGCCTACGTCGTGCGTAATGCCGCCGACAAGCGCGACGAGCTCCTGCATATATTAAATAATGTAGAGGGGTCGGCCATCGTCTACGTCCGCAGCCGCAGACGCTCGAAGGAGATTGCCGAACTGCTCAGTCAGAACAACGTCAGCGCCACCTTCTACCACGCCGGACTCGACACCACCGACAAGGACGAGCGCCAGCGGGCATGGCAGCAGGACAAGACGCGGGTCATGGTGGCCACCAACGCCTTCGGCATGGGCATCGACAAGCCCGACGTCAGGCTGGTTGTCCACATCGACTGCCCCGACAGCATCGAAGCCTACTTCCAGGAGGCGGGCCGAGCCGGGCGCGACGGCAACAAGTCGTACGCCGTACTGCTCTACAACGAGAGCGACCGGCGGAAGCTGCTGAAGCGCATCGCCGACACCTTCCCCGAGAAGGACTTCATCCGTCAGGTCTACGACCATCTGGCCTACTATTACCAGGTGGCTACCGGCTCAGGCTACAACGCCACCTTCGAGTTCAACGTCGACGACTTCTGCCATAAGTTCCGCCATTTCCCCATTCAGGTCCACTCGGCCCTGAAAATCCTGAACCGTGCCGGCTACATTGAGTACATCGAAGAACAGGAGAACCAGGCCCGCGTCATGTTCTGCCTCTCGCGCGACCAGCTCTACCGGCTCAGCCAGGTCTTACCGACCGAGGACCTCGTCATCACAGCCCTGCTCCGCAACTACGGCGGACTGTTTGTCGACTACGGCTTCATCGACGAGGCCTTCATTGCCCACGAGACCGGCCTTACCAAGCCCGTGGTCTACCAGACGCTGAAGGGGCTGGCCGAGAAGCACATCATCCGCTTCATACCGCAGAAGAACACGCCCCTCATACGCTACCTGCAGCGGCGCGAAGACTCCGAGCACCTCATGCTCACGCCGGCCGTCTACGACGATCTGAAGAAGCGCTACACCGAACGTATTCAAGCCATCATCAGCTACGTGCAGACCGACGATGAGTGCCGCAGCCGTCAGCTGCTGCGCTACTTCGGCGAGAAAAACGACAATGACTGCGGCCAGTGCGACGTCTGTCTCAGCTACAGCCACACGCTGACCAACAAGCAGAAACGCGAGGAGGCCCAGCAGCACATTCTCAGCATCCTGGCCGACGGCCAGCCCCACCACGTCACCCAGCTGCGCAGCATCCCCCTGCCCTACGAGCAGATAGACGCTGCACTGGAGTACCTCATGCTTGAGGAGGATATTTACATGGAATACGGCTACCTGACAATTGCCCGATAGCCGCCTGTTTCACTCTTCAGAAGAACTTCTCAGTCTCAGGACCATGACAGTAGCTGGTGCCGTCGAAGCAGTGGGTACACACCTTGCACTTCGGCATGCCGATGCTTTCTACGAGGTCTTCGAGCTTCGCAAACTTCAGCGTCGTCAGTCCCAGACGGCGGGCTATCTCGTTCACCATGCGCCGGTATTCAGGCGAGTCAGTCTGCGAATACTTCTCCAGATTCTTCTTGTCGTCGCCCTCAAAGTCGCGAATGATCTGGCGCGTTATCAGCTCCAGGTCGGTCTTCGAGGCCGTAAAGCCGATGAACGGGCAGCCGTAGACAAGCGGCGGACAGCTGATGCGGCAGTGGACCTCCTTGGCACCATACTCAAAGAAGGTACGCACATTGTCGCGCAGCTGGGTGCCGCGGACGATGGAGTCGTCGCAGAAGACGACACGCCGGTCTTTCAGCAGTGCACCGTTGGGTATGAGCTTCATCTTTGCCACCAGGTCGCGGCGACTCTGGTTGCCGGGGGTGAACGAGCGGGGCCACGTCGGCGTGTACTTCAGCACGGCACGCTCGTAGGGCACGCCCTTACCCTCGGCATAGCCCAGGGCGGTGCCTACACCCGAGTCGGGCACACCACACACGCAGTCGACCTCCGTCTCATCCTTCTCGCCCAACTTCCGGCCGTTCTTCTCGCGCACCTCCTCGACGTTGATGCCCTCGTAGCTGCTGGCCGGGAAACCGTAGTAAACCCACAGGAACGAGCAAATCTGCTCGCACTCGAAGGCAGGCTGCAGCACCTCGAAACTGTCGTGGCGCAGGCGGACAATCTCGCCCGGCCCAATGTCGCGCACGGTCTTATAGTCCAGGTTGGGGAAGCTGCTTGTCTCGCTGCTTACGGCGTAGGCGCCCTCCTTGTGGCCGATGACGATGGGCGTACGCCCCAGGAAGTCGCGGGCGGCAATGATGCCGTCCTCGGTGAGCACGAGCATCGAGCACGAGCCGTCAATCCTGCGGTAGACGTTGTTGATGCCCTCTACAAACGTGTTGCCCATATTGATGAGCAGGGCCACCAGCTCCGTCTGGTTGATGTTGTTGGCCGACATCTCGCTGAAGTGCATGCGCTGCGACAGCAGTTCGTCGGCAATCTCGCGCTGGTTGTTAATCTTGGCCACGGTGACGACGGCATAGCGCCCCAGGTGTGAGTTGACAATGATGGGCTGAGGGTCGGTGTCGCTGATAACGCCCAGCCCCTGATTGCCGTGGAACGAGTCGAGCTCGTCTTCAAAGCGTGAGCGGAAATAGTCGCGCTCGAGCGAGTGGATGCTACGGTTAAACCCCCGTTCAGGGTCGAACGTTACGAGACCGGCACGCTTGGTGCCCAAATGTGAATTGTAGTCAGTGCCATAGAACAAATCGTTGACACACTCCTTGTCGGCGATACAGCCAAAGAAACCTCCCATACCTATTTTATTTATTAGTCATTTCGCTTGTCTATGAACTTCCAGCCGTTATACTGGCTGCGCGGAAAGACGAACAGATTGTCGTTGATGCCGCCCGAACGGAAGTTGCTGATGGCCACCGTTGTCCAGATGAAAGCCACCTTGATGCGCAGCCTCACGGGGTGGTAGTCCTTCTTCGTCAGCCACGCCTTCACAATCTTAATCGTGCCCTTGGCGTGCTTCTTCTGCTTCAGCGTGACGAGGAACTTGCCATCATCCTCGCTGATGCTGTAGTCGAAGTCGTCAAGATCGAACTTGAACTTTCCGCTGTATTTGTCCTTCTTGTCTGAGTTTGCGTTGTGTATATGAACCTCCTGTTTCTTGCGGAAGGCCATGTAGGCCGTCTTACCGTCGTTCCATGTGTTCACCTTCTCATCGACGAACTTCTGCTTCTTACCCTTAAACCAGATGGTACCGCTGGTCTTGTAGATGCCGACGATGTTCACGTCGTAGTGCAGCGTGGCTCCCTGCTCTCCGAACACCTGGTCGTATGCCTGGTTGAAGATGCGTCGTGCCTGCCGTTCATTGGCAGTCTGCTGGGCGCCGACAAGAGCGGTCTGCAAGACCAAAATTATCAGCAAAACAATCTTTCTTCCCATAAGTGGGTGCAAAGGTACAAAATAATTCTGAATTTCCACATACAATTACGTTTTTTTTCGTGCAGTAAATACTGGCAAACCCAGGCCAGGAACCTGCTTTTCCTGCACTGGACACTCATTATCAGAAGGTTATGACCTCGGAACCTACACTAAAGTCTGCACTGGAAGTTGCACTGAACCGACGCCCGAGATGAGCGGCGTTTCGAGGCAGAAACCAGGCGCTTTAAAAGCGTTCCCACGGCCTGGGACATTTGTCCCAGGCCGTGGGAACGTTCTTTTGGCGCCTCCAAACCGCAGGGGCGAAAGCCCCACTCAGCTACCAGTGCAGGAAGTGCAGGATTTTTTTGCGTAAATCACATCGTGCGCTTCAGCTCCTCAATCATCTTGTCGATCTGGGCCAGCTCGCGCGGAATCTTGATGCCCTGCGGACAGTGAGGCTCACACTGGCCACACTGTATGCAGTGGTCGGGCTGGCGGTCGCGCGGCACGGCGCGGTCGAGCGAGATGAGGTACTGCCGACGGTGCTTGCGGTACTGCGCATCGCCGACACCCATAGGCAGCGAGCCCTCGTTCTTGCACTTGTTGTAGTGAACGAAGATGGCCGGTATGTCGATGCCGTAGGGGCAGGGCATGCAGTACTTGCAGTCGTTGCAGGGAATATTCTTCAGGCCTACAATCCTGTTGGCCACGTCGGTGTCAAGGTATTCCTGTTCCTCGGCCGTGAGCGGCACGAGCGGGCAGTAGGTCATCAGGTTGTCCTTCAGGTGCTCCATGTAGGTCATGCCGCTGAGCACGGTGAGCACGCCCTCAGGCGTACCGGCATAACGGAAGGCCCACGAGGCCACCGAGCGCTCGGGTGCCTTCTGCTTCAGTTCGGTCATGAGGTACTGCGGCAGCTTCACCAGTCGCCCGCCGAGCAGGGGCTCCATGATGACGGCGGGAATGCCGCGCTTCTCGAGCTCGGCGTAGAGGTAGCTGGCATCTACGTTGCCGCTGTTGATCTCGTCGGCGAAGTTCCAGTCCAGATAGTTCAGCTCAATCTGCACAAAGTCCCAGTGATACTCGTCCTGGCGGGCCATCATCTCGTCGAACACCGACTTCTGACCGTGGAACGAGAAGCCGAGGTTGCGTATGCGGCCGGCCTTGCGCTCTGACTGCAGGAAGTCCATGATGCCGTTGTCCACGTAGCGGCCGTTGAACTCGTCCATGCCGCCGCCGACGGCGTGCAGCAGGTAGTAGTCAAGATAGTCCACCTGCAGTTCCTTCATCGAGTTGCGGTACATCTCGATGGCCTTCTCCCGTGCCCAGTAGTCGCGGTTGAAGTTCGACAGCTTCGTGGCCACGAAGTATTCCGACCGCTTGTGGCGGCTCAGGGCGATGCCCGTGCAGCGCTCTGACTTGCCCTGACAGTAGACGGGGCTTGTGTCGAAATAGTTCACACCGTGCTCCAGGGCGTAGTCCACCTGGCGGTTGATCATCTCCTGGTCGAACTCGTCGCTGTTGTCCACCTTTGTCGGCAGTCGCATCATGCCGTAGCCCAGCAGCGACACCTTCTCGCCGGTACGCGGGTTCTCGCGGTAGGTCATCTTGCCCACGGGCGGTTCCACCTGGTTCTTATATTCGTCGGTCACCTCCTGGCTCACCTTGTCCTTACAGCCTGTCAGTACGGCCGCCGTGCCCACGGCGCCGGCGCCAAACAATTTCAGGAAAGAGCGTCTGGAGAGCCCACCCAAGCCCTCCCTAAGGGAGGGATGTTGATTACCTGAATGATTATTATCTGTATGATTCATCATGCTATTATTTGAATGTATTGTAAGTATCTAAACATCCCTCCCCTCGGGAGGGCTTGGGTGGGCTTTTATATCTTCCTATGCATCTCATGCCCCTCAACGATAATTGCCGAGAACGGACGCGCCGGACACACATACTCGCAGGCACCGCAGCCTATGCAGGCGGCGTCGTTGACGGCCGGCACGTAGGCTCCCTCCTCGTCGTCCTCGTCGAGGGGCACCATCTCGATAGCTCCCGCCGGACAGTGGCGCGCACAGTTGCCACACTCAACGCCGTCGGTCACGGCAACGCAGTTCTTCTGGATGAACACGGCGTGGCCTATCTGTACCGACGACTTCTCGGCCTGGTCAACCAGTCTGATAGCCCCCGCAGGGCACACTTCCGAGCAGCGCGTACACTCCGGCCGGCAGTAGCCACGCTCGTACGACATCTCGGGCAGCATCAGATGCATGAGGTCGGACGAGGGACGCAGCACGTTGTTGGGGCACTCTGACACGCAGAGCTGGCAGCCGGTGCAGTGCTGGGCAAAGTGCTGGAACGAGAGCGAGCCCGGAGGCGTCAGCGGCGTCTGCCGCTCAGGGGCCACCTTGTCCTCCAGTTCGGCCAGTCCGCCGTCCATCAGTTTCTCCTTCTTCTGGGCCATCGCGGCCGTGGTGGCAAGAGCGGTAGCAATGAGGAACGAGCGGCGGGAAGCCTCCCCAAGCCCCTCCGAAGGAGGGGATGTCTGGTTAGATGAAGAAGCTGATAGAGGCTTATCAGGTATCTGAACATCCCCTCCTTGGGAGGGGCTTGGGGAGGCCTTATATTTCAGCGCGCCGAACTTACAACTGTCGATGCAGTTGCCGCAGACCACGCAGCGCGAATAGTCCACCGTGTGGGTCTTGTAGTCGATGCAGGCGGCCTTGCAGTTTCTTGAGCACATCGAGCAGTTGCGGCACTTCTCTTCGTTGAAGCTCACCTTCAGCCACGAATAGCGGGCCAGCAGCGACAGCACCGTGCCGACGGGGCAGATGGTGTTGCAGTAGGTACGGCCGCCGCGCCAGGCCAGCACCACAAGCAGCACCAGTGTGACCAGGGCCACGACAAAGACCGGCAGCGACTTCATCCACACGTCGACGGTGTAGAAGGCGTAGCTGTCGGCACGCTCGGCCAGGAAGGCCAACACGTTGTTACCCAGCATCCAGAGCGGCTGCAGCACCATCGTCGCTATGCGCCCGAAGGCACTATAGGGCGCCAGCAGCTGGAACAGCGAACCGACGCCGGCCAACGCTGCCACGATAAACAACACCAGCACGGGGTAGCGCAGCCAGCGCACCTCCTTCGAGTAGCTATACTTATTCTTCTTACGGCGCAGGCGGGCCAGCAAGTCCTGAAGGATGCCCAACGGACAGATGACCGAGCAGTATATGCGGCCGAAGACGAGCGTCAGCACCGCCAGCGCGACGATGACCACCACGTTGAGCGCCATCACCGCCGGCAGCAGCTGTATCTTAGCCAACCAGCCCAGCCACGTGTGGAGCGTCCCCGTAAAGTCGAGGAACAGCAGCGTGATGCCCACAAACACCACGGCCGCCAATATAGTCCTGATTTTTCTCAGCATAATCTTTTAGTTATTTCGTGCGCAAAGATAAACAAAAATCCCCGAAGCGCCAAATGTTCCGGGGATTTTCTTTTATTTACATTTTATTATTCATTGCTCGCCAACCAGCTTGATGAGTGCCGCCACGTCGGCAATGTCAATCTTCTCGTCGCCGTTCACGTAGGCCGCCGCCTCGTTGGCCAGCGTGCCCTTGCCGACGATGTAATTCGCCAGCGCCGTCACGTCGTCACCGTCAACCACGCCATTGCCGGTGACGTCGCCGACGAGCAGCGCCGAGCTTACCGTTATCGTGAAGCTGACGTCGTTCCACTTGTTCTGTTCGCCGCTCGACTCCGTGAACACCTGCTGGACGATGGTGGCTGTCTTATTACCCGGCTCGGCGGCGGCGTCGGCCTGCAGCGTGACGTACACCAGCGGCCCCGTCGTGCCGTAGAAGTCGGCATTGCTCATCGAAAACGTCATCAGGCGGTATACTCCGCTGCTCTTCTCCGAGACGTTCAGCGTGTGGTCGTCCCTGCGGTCCTCGTCTAAGCTGGCTGTCAGCTTGCCCTTCTCGTTCTTCGCCATGCTGATGCCCTCGGGCAGCAGCAGGTCGAACTGGAAGGCGGCGTATGCCTTCTGCGGGTTCTCCAGACTAATGGCCACCTGCTTCGTTTCGCCGGGCTTCAGCGTCACGACCTCCACTGTCAGGTTGTCGGCCAGCGTCCTGCCCGCCATTGCGAGCAGGACAGCCAGTATCATTGCTTTGCGTAGTCTCATCTTACGACCTCCTTCCTGCCGTTGACAATATACACGCCCTTCTTCAGTCCGTCGAGGCTGGTAGCCTGGCTGCGCACCATCCTGCCGTCCGTCGTATAGATGTCGGCAGGAGCTGCCAGCAGTCGGGCCGTGCCGATGGCCGTTGTGCCGCTGTGCAGGTCGGCAAACCGCTTCTCTGTGGCATCGGCAGTCACGAACAGGATGTTTTCAACGGCGACCTCGCCCTGGCCCTTCACGCTGATGGTCAGAAGTTCGCCGCTGTCGCCGCGATAGGCATTGCCCGTCAGCGAGCAAATCACCACGCGGTACAGCCCGTCGGATATCTTCTCGCAGGTCAGCAGGTGGCCGCCGGCCCGGCTGTCGTTCAACGCCACGCCCTCCAAGGTCTGCCCCGCCGAGAGCCTGATGTCAAACTGCGATGCCACGTACGCCGCCTCGTTCGTCAGCCAGAGCCCCAGCGGTTGCCCGCCGTCGCCGACGAGCGTCAGCTGGTCGTAGGCGGTCGATGCATTCAACGTCCGTTCACTGCTTCGAGAAGCGTCGAAATCCATAGCAAGGTCTACCAGCAATACGATGTCCGTTACGTTCACCTCTCCGTCGCCGTTCACGTCGGCTGTTCTCTCAATGAAACGCGCAGAAGGTTTTTGCATAATGTAATTGACAATCTCAACAATATCCGAAACATTAATATCGCCGTCGCCGTTAGCGTCTCCTTTTGCCAAATCTTTAATCGTAATGCCAAATGTCGTAGCTTCCAACTTTTTCTGTTTCTGATTTGCTCTCGTCAGCACGATATTGCTCATGGTTCCTTGATAGTGTCCCAATTCCACGTTATCGTCTATGGTAATATATATGTTCATCAAAGAACCCTCAGATCCCATAATCTTGCCTTTGTCCATTGAGAAGCAAAGAAAGCGATAAGTACCGTCAGTTAATTGGGTGACGTTAATTACCTGGTTAGCATCCTCATATCGGTTGGCCTTTTTTATCAGGAATTTACCTTCACTATCCTTGTCTATCGCCAAGTTGGCTGGCAACATCAGGTCAAACTGATAAGCCATAATATCATCTTTGTTAACCATAAGTATTGGCATAATCAGTGTCTGTCGTAGACGTACCTCCATGTCTGGAGCACTAAAGGAATAAGGCGTAGGGTATTCCACGATTTCTTTGAAATCTTTCCATGTACCTTCTCTATCATAGATTTCACCGGTTCCTTTGGGAACATAAAGAGTAATATTGCTTTTATTATCAAATATATCGGTATCAAATTCTATGGTTTCTTTCCATTCTACAGTGATTGACTTTAATTTGTTACAAGCAAAGAATGCTTTATTTCCGAAGGACTTTACGCTTGCAGGAATCTCCACAGATAATAGATTAGTACAATAATAGAAGGCTTCATCACCAATTGACTTTACAGTAGAAGGTATCTCTAATGAAGTTAAGTTGGTACAAGCATAGTATTTGCAAGTCGTTTCATATCAACGATTTGTGAGTTAAACGGTAGAAAAGTGACAACGAGAATTCTGACGAGAATGAGAAAGATTGATATTTAACATCTTTAACTTTTATTAATAGGTTAGTTCAAAATAAAATCTTTCACTTTGTGCAATTTCCTTATTTCCATTCCAAATAGTAATAGTAAAAAAACAAGATGCTGACTTACTTTGATGTAGTTCAGAATATGGCATAAAAATAGACAAATCATTAAAAGAACAATTATCGTAGTTAGGTGTAAAATCAACGTGTGTGGCAACATTACCGTCTGATGTGCAACAACGCCCATTTGTATCTTTTAACGGATTCCCGTTTGTATAATAGAAATACGCAGCTGCTTGACCTCTTCTGTTTTGCATCCCATTGATATCAAACTTGACATGAATCTTCATACCTTTATTGCCATACGAATCCGATACATTGTGATCTACCCACACATTTCTAACATTGCCAGTTACATTTGAGGAATTGCTATATGAAGACATTGCTGTCCACTAAAAATCGCCAAGCGTTCTTTGAAATGATTGAAATATAGTTTGTTGCAGAGATTTTAAGGGCGAACGGTCTTGTTT
>CAMOKH010000044.1 GCA_946617675.1 uncultured Prevotellaceae bacterium
CCACTTTGGGCCGAAATACCTGCACTTAATGCTGCACTGCTTTCCTGCACTGATTGCACGCCGCGAAACATTTGTTCCACGCTGTGGAACGTTTATTCCACGCTGTGGAATTCTCCGAAAGGCGGCGCTTTTCGTCTGAAAAGCACTGCCTTTTTTTCATAAACCGCCACACCTTGTGTCCGTTCGTCGAGCTTCTTCCTAAGGGTAAATACCATGCAGTGCAGGTTCTGTCGGTTCGAAGTGCAGGAAAATTGGGTCAAAATGCCTTGTAACCGCCTGGTAATCAGTGGTCAGTGCAGGAAGTGCAGGATTTTCTTTCTTTGTGAAACGCCACGTAGAAATAGTGTAAGAAAAATTTTGCTATATGATACAAAAGAACTATCTTTGCACATCGGATCTTAATTTACATTAAAGTGCGTTACATAAATAAATAGAGAACTATGGAGAAAGGAGTATTTGAAAAATTGGTCAACGATATCTTTATTTCTTTTGGTTTCAGAAAGCAGGGAGTACGGAGGTGGATTAGAAAAGGTAACGATATCTCGCTAAAGGTTTATCTTCAAAAGTCTCAATATGGGGACTTTTACTATCTGCGTGACTATTATGTATTAAATAAAATGCAAGTAAAGTCTTCTAATGACAAAGAATGCCCAGGTGATATCGTCTATAGTGATGAAGAACTTCTTAATAAGATGTGTGACTTGGAAAATGACGTTCCAGACCAAGTTAGAGAGACTTCAATAAGGGCACTTTTAAAGGATGCATTTGAGAATCACCATTACATTGAAACAGAACAAGAACTGAAAGGGATGATTCTCAGACGATTACCATTTGTCTTTAAGAATATAACGGATTATTTAGGTATCTCCCAGGAATTATACAACGGTTTATGGAAACAACGTAAGAAAGTGTCAATGATGCAACGTTTGTCCGAGGTTTTTGTATCTTCTCCTACAAGTGACCATGAAATTCTAAATGAAGAAAAAGGTCTCTGTGTGACTTATAACTTAGATGACCAAGAAGTACTTATACGCATCAATGTGTTTATCAACCCTTACACACAGAACGTGGATGAGGTGTATCAGCAGAAGTTGGACAAGCTTAAGTACTTTACGAAGGTAATCCCTTATGAGAATCCAATGCAAGAAGTGGAAAAGATAGACGCCGACAAAGCGAACAAGCTCGGCTTCATGCATGTGGAACTAACCATATTTGATTATGTAGTAGATGGTGATGGTATTGAGAAAGTAAAGGAGGCTATATTCCAAATGCAAGAGGAACAAGCCCCTCATGAGAGCTACGTCTGGTTTAAGTCTGATTACAACGGCTATAGATGCTATTTCGAATATGGTGAGTGGGCGTTTAAGCGTGCTGTCATTATGGGCGAAAATGGCTATCACGGCTTTGTTTTTTCTGAAGGCAATCAAGGACTTCTACGGCAATTGAATGATGACTTCGCTCGTTTGGAAAGTGCGGATTCGTTTGAACTAATCTCCTCGGCGGCATTCCAGGTTATCTGGGATAAGACGGAGAAAGAGCATGAGCCAGAACCTTGGTAGTAAAGAAAACTATGCGTTCGTACGAAAACTATTAAAAGGTTTAAGTGCTTCAGGGATTTTTGCTATCTTTGCACCCTGATGAGCGACAAGTCTTAAGAAGAGGCGGGAAGCGACGGGTGACAGATGACAGATGACGGAAGGGTTTCGGGAAGACTACGCGTACCGCGCGCGTACGCGGTACGCGATAACTTTTACTAATTATTACTGTCATCTGTCATCTGTCACCATGGAATAGGGGCGCCAAAGGGTGCGGATGGCGGCGCTATTCACCCCGTTTGGAGGCTCCGGACGACCCGAATGGCGGCGCCAAACAGGTCACACAAATAAACAAATAATAATCAAAGAATTACAATTATGAAGACGAACAGTTTCTTCCAGAACTCAACGAAAGCAAAAAAAATGAGTAGAATGTTGTTGCTATATTCAAATTATTGTGTATCTTTGCAGAGTCCAATAAAAAACTGATAAGAAATTGATCACGGCGCTCGGGCTTGCCTCGCTTTGCAAATAGCCAAGAACCGTCTAAACAGATATTTATACACACAGGGGGTCTGTCCCCACTGTGAGCAAAATTACCACACTTCGTATGAGACAAATTAGCATTCCAAATAATGCATTTATAGCAAGAATAAATCCTGTGGATTGCAAACAAGATCTTCTTCGTGAATTGAATACAAAACTACAATTTCCGTATTTTGGGTTCAACTGGGATTCTCTGTATGACCAACTACGGGATTTCTATTGGATCCGACAGAAGTATATTTTTATATTGCATTATGGGTTGTCTTTACCTTATGAAGATTATGAAATTTACCTGTCTGTTCTCCGCGATAGCGAGCAATATTGGCTGAACTATCCTGATGAGCATATATTAAAGTTCGTCTTTGTGAATCAATCTGAGCGAGTCAATGGGACAGGTTTGAAGTGATTTGATAACTTTGATTCAATGAATGACATGGAGTACAAGGATAATTGTGTTCCGGTGATGAGAAAGGTGTCCTTCACGGGGCTGTGAAGTAGTTGCCGGGACGCCGAAGAACTTCTAGCGCAACTTCCAGTTCAGGCTAAGTACAGGTTCCTTTTCCTTCGCTGTAGCATAAAAAGTCCGGCTAAAATTTGGAGGTTACGATAATATTCATTATTTTTGCATCAAAAAATAGTTTGTTATGGATAGAAATGACATCATCAATAGCATAAAGCAGATAGGACAAAGGACATTGCCGAGGAATAGTTCTTTGTTGCTCTTCGGCTCTCAGGCTAATTCATTTATAAAAGCAATCGAAGAACTAATTTTTGCGGCACAGAACCGATAATTATGGCAACAGTTGACGATAAGAAAGTGATTTTCTCGATGGTCGGAGTGAGCAAGACCATCCAGCAGAACCAGAAACAAGTGCTCAAAAACATCTACCTCAGCTTCTTCTATGGTGCCAAGATTGGCATCATCGGCCTGAACGGTGCCGGTAAGTCGACGCTGATGAAGATCATAGCAGGCCTGGACGAGCAGTACCAGGGCCAGGTGGTGTGGAGCCCCGGCTATTCGGTGGGCTACCTGCCGCAGGACCCGCTGCTCGACGAGTCGAAGACGGTGAAGGAGAACGTGATGGAGGGCGTGCAGAAGGTCTACGACGCGCTGGCCGAGTATGACGACATCAACGTGAAGTTCGGGCTGCCCGAATACTACGAGGATGCCGACAAGATGGACCGCCTGATGGCACGTCAGGCAGAGCTTCAGGACATCATCGACGCCACCGACGCCTGGAACATGGACTCGAAGCTCGACCGGGCCATGGCAGCCCTGAACTGTCCGCCGGGCGACTGGCCGGTGACCAACCTCTCGGGCGGCGAGCGACGCCGCGTGGCGCTGTGCCGCCTGCTGTTGCAGAAGCCCGACGTGCTGCTGCTCGACGAGCCTACGAACCATCTCGACGCCGAGTCGATAGACTGGCTGGAGCAGCACCTGCAGCAGTATGAGGGCACGGTGATTGCCGTGACCCACGACCGCTACTTCCTCGACGACGTGGCCGAGTGGATCTTGGAGTTGGACCGCGGCGAGGGCATACCCTGGAAGGGCAACTACTCGAGCTGGCTGGAGCAGAAGTCGCAGCGGCTGGCCCAGGAGGAGAAGCAGGCCTCGAAGCGCCGCAAGACGCTGGAGCGCGAGCTGGAGTGGGTGCGCATGGCTCCGAAGGCCCGCCACGCCAAGGGCAAGGCCCGACTGAACTCGTACGAGACGATGCTCAACGAGGAGCAGAAGCAGAAGGAGGAGAAGCTGGAGATATTCATTCCCAACGGTCCGCGACTGGGCAACAAGGTCATCGAGGCCGAGCACGTGGCAAAGGCCTACGGCGACAAGGTGCTGTTCTGCGACCTGAACTTCATGCTGCCGCCCAACGGCATCGTGGGCGTCATCGGTCCCAACGGTGCGGGCAAGACCACGCTCTTCCGCCTCATCATGGGCTTGGAGCAGGCTGACGCCGGTTCGTTCAGCGTGGGCGAGACCGTCCGTCTGAGCTATGTCGACCAGCAACATAAGGACATCGACCCGCAGAAGACCGTCTACCAGGTGGTGAGCCAGGGCAACGAGACCATCCGCATGGGCGGCAAGGACGTCAACGTGAGGGCCTACCTGAGCCGCTTCAACTTCAGCGGTGCCGACCAGGAGAAGAAGTGCGGCGTGCTCAGCGGTGGCGAGCGCAACCGCCTGCACCTGGCTATCGCGCTGAAGCAGGAGGGCAACGTGCTGCTGCTCGACGAGCCTACCAACGACATCGACGTCAACACGCTGCGTGCCTTGGAGGAGGGCTTGGAGTCGTTCGCCGGTTGTGCCGTGGTCATCAGCCACGACCGCTGGTTCCTCGACCGTATCTGTACGCACATCCTGGCCTTCGAGGGCGAGGGCAACGTCTTCTACTTCGAGGGCAACTACTCGGAGTACGAGGTGAACAAGGCCCAGCGCTTAGGGCTTGAGGAGCCGAAGCGCATACGTTACCGGAAGTTGATGGAAGAGTGATTGGGAAGTGAAGAGTGAAGAGTGAAAAGTGAAAAGTGAAGAGTGAAGAGTGATGAAAAAGATATGTATAGTTGTTGGGGCGCGTCCTAACTTTGTGAAGGTGGCCCCGCTGATACGTGCCATCCAGAAGAGTGGGGGTGGCAGCTATGAGCTGGTGTATGCCGGACGTGAGGACGACCCGACGCTGGAGCCGTCGCTGTTTGACGACCTGCAGATGCCGCGGCCCGACGTTTACTTAGGTGTGGTGAGCCAGAGCCTGAACGAGATAACGGCGCAGGTGATGGCGGCCTTCGACAGCTACTTAGACGGTCACCCCGCCGACGTGGTCATCGTGGTCGACGACCTGGCCTCGACGATGGCGGCTGCCATTACGGCCAAGAAGCGCGGCGTAAGGCTGGCCCACCTCGTGGCCGGCACGCGGTCGTTCGACATGTCGATGCCCAAGGAGGTGAACCGTCTGGTCATCGACGCCCTGTCAGACTATCTGTTCACGGCGGGCATAAAGACCACCAGCGTGGCCACCCGTGAGCAGCAGTCGGAAACATCGCAGACCTACATGGTGGGCAACATCCTGATGGACACGCTGCGCTACAACCTGCCGCGGCTGCGTCGGCCCGCCGTCAACGTCAGCGAGGGGCAGTATCTGGTCTTCACACTCAACCGCAGGGCGCTGTTGGCCGACGAGGACGGACTGCGGCTGATGCTGCAGACGCTCATCACCGAGACCGGCGACATGCCGATTGTGGCTCCGCTGCGCGACAGAGCGCTGGGCACGGTTGTCCGCCTGCTCAGCGAGATGCAGGTGCCGGCGTCGAAGCTGAAGATTGAGAGTTCGCTGCCCTACCTGGAGTTCGGCTGGCTGACGGCCCATGCCAGCGGCATCGTCACCGACTCGGGCAACGTGGCCGAGGAGGCGACGTTCAACGGTGTGCCCTGCATCACGCTGAACGACTATACGGAGCATCAAGAGACCGTCACCGTCGGCACGAACGTGCTGGTGGGCGGCGACCCGGAGAAGCTGCGCGCGGCTCTCGCCGACATGGTGGCTGGCCGCTGGAAGAAGCACGCCCTGCCTGACCGCTGGGACGGCCGAACGGCTGAGCGTATCGTAAGCACTCTTTTAATTGAGAATTGAGAATTGGAGAATTGAGAATTATGATTACTTTGAAGTCGGCTTTTTCCCGGCCTGTGGTAATCATAATTCTCAATTCTCCATTCTTAATTCTCAATTTCAATAGTTTTCTGCTTTCACCTGGAAGTACGACTGCGGATGGTTGCAGACGGGGCACTCCTCGGGAGCCTTACGGCCGACGACGATATGGCCGCAGTTGGCGCACTGCCAGATGACGTCGCCGTCCTTCGAGAAGACGCGCTCCTTCTGGATGTTGTCCAGCAGCTTGCGATAACGCTCCTCGTGGGCCCGCTCGATGGCAGCCACGCCCTCGAACTTCTCGGCAATCTCGGGGAAGCCCTCTTCGCGGGCCTCCTGGGCCATGCGGGCGTACATGTCGGTCCACTCGAAGTTTTCGCCGCCGGCGGCAGCCTCCAGGTTCTCGGGTGTCGACTTGATGGCGCCGCCCTCTAAGAGCTTGAACCACATCTTGGCGTGCTCCTTCTCGTTGGCAGCCGTCTCTTCAAAGATGGCAGCTATCTGTACGTAGCCGTCCTTCTTGGCTTTCGAGGCCCAGTAGGTGTACTTGTTGCGGGCCATTGACTCACCTGCGAATGCTTCCTGCAGGTTCTTTTCGGTTTTTGTTCCTTTCAGTTCTTTCATAATGTATTTGTTTTATGGGGTTAATACTCAGACGGTTGTAATCTCGCCGCGGATGCTCAGCTGCATCTGGCGCCTGATCTCGTCGGGGTCGTCGTAGTGGCTCTGCAGGAACATCAGCTTCGTGACGGCGGCCTCTACCGTCGAGTCGCCGCCGCTGACGACGCCCGCCTCCTGCAGGTGGTAGCCGCAGCCGTAGCGCGACATCTCGACCTGGCCCTGCACGCACTGGCTGATGTTGACGATGACCTTGCCCGCGCGCGTTCCTTCTTTAAGCGCGTTGAGCAGCCAGGGTGACTGTGGGGCGTTGCCCGAGCCGAAGGTTCGCATGACGATAGCCTTCAGGTTGGGCGTGTGAATGATGTGGCGTATGAGGTCCTCGCGGATGCCGGGGAAGAGCGAGAAGATGATGACGTTGTTGTCGAGCCTGAAGTGTGGCGTCATGGGCTTGTCCCAGTCGGGCTTCAGCATGCGGCTGGTGTGGTAGCTGATGTTCACGCCCGCCTCAGCCAGGTGAGGATAGTTGAACGACTCGAAGGCGTTGAACTCCTCGGCGCTCTGCTTCGTGGTGCGGTTGCCGCGCAGCAGTCGGGCGTTGAAGTAGATGCCCACCTCGGGCACGAGGGCACGGCCCCTCTCGTCCTTGGCCGCGGCCATCTCGATTGACGTGATGAGGTTCTCCTTGCCGTCGGTGCGCAGCTGTCCGATGGGCAACTGCGAGCCAGTGAAGATGACGGGCTTCGTCAGGTTCTCGAGCATGTAGCTCAGCGCCGACGCGGTGTAGGCCATCGTGTCGGTGCCGTGTAGCACGACGAAGCCGTCGTACTGGTCGTAGTGGTCGGCTATGCAGTGGCTCAGGTCGGTCCACCGCAGGGGCGACATGTCGCTCGAGTCGATGGGCGGCTGGAACTGGTAGGTGTCGATCATCGTGTCGAACTGCTCCAACTCGGGCACGCTGCTGAGCAGGTGCTCGAAGTCGAAGGGCTCCAGGGCTCCCGTGGCCGGGTTGCGGTTCATGCCGATGGTGCCGCCGGTGTAGATGAGCAGAACCTTAGTTTGCATCCTGCTCCCTCCACACCATTTGTGCCGACGCCTGGTGAGTGGCCAGCACCTTGACCTCGGCTATCTGGACGTGGGCCGGGGCGGCCGCTGCGAAGTAGACCACCTCGGCAATGTCCTTTCCCGTCAGGGGGTTGATGCCCGTGTAGAGCTTCTTGGCCCGGGCCTTGTCGCCGTGCAGCCTGACGTTCGAGAAGTTCGTCTCGACGAGTCCCGGCTTGACGTTGGTCACGCGGATGGGCGTGTCGTAGAGGTCGATGCGCAGCCCGTCGCTGAGCACCTTCACGGCCGCCTTCGTGGCGCAGTAGACGCTGCCGCCGGGGTAGGCGCCGTCGCCGGCGATGGAGCCGATGTTGATGACGTGGCCGCTGCCGCGGCTCACCATGCCTGGCACGACGAGGCGGGTCATCCTGAGCAGGCCCTTCACGTTGGTGTCAATCATGGTGAACGCCTCCTCCAGGTCGAGCTCGTGCTCCTTGTCGGTGCCTAAGGCCAGGCCGGCATTGTTCACCAGCACGTCGATGTCCTGCCACTTCTGAGGCAGGGCGGCAATGGCCCGGCTGACGGCCTCGCCGTCCCTGACGTCGCAGGGCATGAGCAGCACGTCGGTGCCATGCTGGGCCACGAGTTGCTCCTTGAGTGCCGTCAGCTTGTCCTCGCTGCGTGCGTTCAGTATCAGCCGGCATCCGTTTTCGGCGAACTTCCATGCGCAGGCCTCGCCGATACCCGACGACGCCCCGGTAATCAGTATGAGTTTCTGTTTCATCTTCGCTTGTGTTTTTTATTTTTGTATAATGTGTATGTCGCGCTGTGGGAACGGAATCTCGATGCCGTTCTTGCCCAGGGTGTCGTAGACGCACTTCAGCACGTCGCTGACGACGTAGGACTTCTTCGGCGCGTCGGCCCAGACGAAGAGCTTGAAGTCGACGCTCGAGTCGTTCATCTGGGCCACAACCGACTTGACCTTCTTCGTGGGGTCAATCCACTGGTGGTGCAGCTGGTTGACGGCGTCCTCGACGACCTGCGTCACCTGCCTGAGGTTCGAGCCGTAGGCCACGCCGAAGGGCACGACGGCCAGCACGTAGCCGTGGTTCTTGGTCAGGTTCTTGTAGTTCTTGGTGAACAGCTGTGAGTTCTGGAACGTGATGACCTCGCCGTAGAGCGACTCGACGACGGTCGACGTGTAGCTGATGCTGGCCACGCGGCCCATGGTGCCATCGACCTCGATCCAGTCGCCCACTTTCACACGGCCGGCCATGAGCGAGGCGCCGTAGTAGATGTTCTCGATGATGTCCTTCGAGGCGAAACCGATACCCGTTGACAGTCCGCCCGAGATGGCGACGAGCCACGTGACGCTGATGTCGAGGATGCCGAGCGAGACGAGTGCCCAGATGCCCCAGACGAGCACCTGAATGACGTTGCGGCCCATGACCTCGCGGCTTTGTGCCGTCGTGGGATCCTGCTGGCGGTAGTGGAGCCGCAGCAGGTCGAGCACGGTTGAGCTGATGTAGCGGAAGAGGAACCAGAGGTTGACCACCATCGACAGCTTCATGATGCTGACCTTCAGGTTCTTCATGTCGATGAAGTTGCGGCGGAAGAGGTCCATGCAAAGGTCGCTCAGGTTGAAGACGTCGGCGGCCCAGTAGATGCTGAGCATCACCGACAGGACGGCCATGACGGGCAGCGCCACGGTGTAGAGCAGGCGGTAGAGCCAGCTCTTGGTGATGGGTGCCTCCTCGAGTCCGTGCCGGCTGCCGTAGAGGTGGACGTACTGACGGACGCAGGTGATGGTCAGTATGCACGTCAGCTGCATGACCCACCAGATGAGCACCTGAACGGCGAGCAGCGTGTAGCCCGTCCACGAGAGCACTACCGAGGTGACGAACACCAGCAGCGAGACGTAGGTGTAGAACATGTCGGACCTGGGCACGCGCTTGTTGTGACGCCTGATGACGAACCACTGCCAGAGCGAGCAGGCCAGCAGCACGGGCGGGAAGATGAGGTTCACCAGCTGGTTGGGTATGAGTATGATGCGGAACGAGATGACGACGAAGCCGATGACGACCAGCGGGGCGTAGATGAGGAAGGCGCTCTTAATCTGCTCGCCGCTGACGCGCAGCAGCAGCGAGATGAGGATGACGCCTAAGAGCCAGGCGTACTCGATAAGCAGGTCGCTGGCCATGATGAAGAAGTTCTGCTCGAGCGTGGCGCGCAGTATGCCCATGATGAGGGCAAAGGTGACGGTGGTGGTGGCCAGGATGATGCACGTCCGCTTCTTCAGGAACTCCGGCGTTTGGAACCGCTTTGGCAGCAGGAACCTGAATACCAGCAGGTTAAGTCCGGTGGCTATGAGCACGTAGACGAGTATGATGCCGAAGAGTCCGAAGATGACGTTCGAGTCCCACTGCGACCCCTTCTCGCTCGTGCGGTACTTGTCGGCTATCGTCTCGCGGGTCTCCCTGAGGCTGTGCTGCAGGCTCTTGAGAATGGCGAAGTAGTTTCGCCCGCCGTTGCGGAAGATGCCCGTCTGAATGTCGTTATACCGTCGTCCGGCGTAGTCGTTCAGGCTCTTC
Source organism: uncultured Prevotellaceae bacterium (assembly GCA_946617675.1). Classification (GTDB taxonomy): domain Bacteria; phylum Bacteroidota; class Bacteroidia; order Bacteroidales; family Bacteroidaceae; genus Prevotella. The sequence continues at coordinate 9,976 of CAMOKH010000044.1, forward strand.
AGCCTGTTCTCAGTCACCTCGTAGTAGTGTATGTAGTCGGTAATCTGTTCGCGGTTCTCGACCAGCGTGTTGCGGATGTTCGTGGCCAGCGTCAGACAGACGTTGCGGTTCACGCGGCCACGGTCGCTGAGCATGTTGCCGTGCATCGACGTGAGGCTGCTCACGAGGCTGTCGTACTTGGCAATGTCGCTGTCGGTGGCGGCCAGGAAGTCGAGGAAGGGCAGCTGCGACCGTCGGAACTGGTTGTACTGCTCGGTAGCCTGGTGGCAGGCGTAGGTCAGGTCGAAGACGTAGTTCTGCTTCTGAGAGTAGAGCATCAGGGCGTTCTGTCCCGACTGCTTCATGGTCTCCATGAGCTGGCCGAAGATTTGTTCGTTCTGTTGTTTCCGTTCCGACGTCATGTTGGTCAGGTCGCGGTGATACTCCATCAGCTCCGTCCGCAGAATCTCAAGGGTCTTGTCGAGGTCGCGCTCTTTCAGCACGGCATGGGCGCGGGGCAGCGCTATGACCAGCGTCAGCAGTATGAGGGTAAGTCTCTTCATTGTCGTCATTAGTCGTTTGTAGGCGCAAAGGTAGGCAAAAATGCAAAAATATCAAAGTAAAATGCCGTTTTTTAATTTTATTTGTTTACTTTTGTACCCATGAAACTGATAGCTGACAGCGGAAGCACCAAAACCGACTGGGTGCTGACCGACGGTGACGGCGTCAGGCAGCGCTGCCTGACGCAAGGCATCAACCCCATACACCAGAGCGAGGACGCCATACGGCGCGTGCTGCTCGACGAGCTGCTGCCCCAGCTGGGCGACGGTCTCGCCGGCTTGCACGTCGAGTTCTACGGCAGCGGCGTGCGCCCTGAGATGGAGGCCCCGATGAACGCGCTGCTCGGCGAAGTGTTACCCTCGGCCTCGGTCGAGTCGCACAGCGACCTGCTTGGTGCGGCCCGAGCCCTCTGTGGCCACGCCGAGGGCGTAGCCTGCATACTGGGCACGGGCGCCAACTCCTGTCTCTACGACGGCAGCCGAATCGTGAGCAACACGCCGCCCTTGGGCTACATCCTTGGCGACGAGGGCAGTGGGGCCGTCCTGGGGCGGCAGCTGCTCAATGCGCTGTACAAAGGCTTTATGCCGGAGCATCTTCTCTTTGAATTTCAAGAGTTTACGGGCATGACGATGGCCGACGTCATCAACCGCGTCTATCGTCAGCCGATGGCCAACCGCTTCCTGGCTTCGCTGTCGCCGTTCGTCAGTGCCCATTTAGACGTCGCCGAGGTCAGCCAGATGGTCGTCGGTTGCCTGCGCGACTTCTTCCGCCGCAATGTCGTGCAGTACGGCCGCCCTGACCTGCCCGTGGGCTTCGTGGGCAGCATTGCCTACTGCTACCAGCAGCAGCTCGCTGAGGCTGCCGCTGCCGAAGGCTTCAGCGTGGGCCGCGTCCTGCGCAGCCCCATCGACGGGCTCGTCAACTACCGCCAATCCTAACAACAAAACAGCAATAACCACTATGAAAGCAAAGCTACTGACACTCATCACCTCCTGTCTGCTGTGCTGCGGCGGTGAAGCAGCCCTCACCGCCTGCAGTCAAGCCGCCCCGCAGTCGCCCTTCGTCACCGTAGAGAACGGTCACTTCATGCGCGCGGGCAAACCTTATTATTATGTAGGCACCAACTTCTGGTATGGCGCCATCCTCGGCTCAGAGGGCCAGGGCGGCGACCGCGAGCGACTGGCCCGCGAGCTCGACGAGATGAAGCGCATGGGCATCGACAACCTGCGTATCCTCGTGGGCTCCGACGGCGAGCGCGGTTTCAAGACCAAGGTTGAGCCCACGCTGCAGGTCAGCCCCGGCGTCTATAACGACACCATCCTGGCCGGCCTCGACTATCTGCTCATGGAGATGGGCAAGCGCCAGATGGTGGCCGTGCTCTACCTGAACAACTCGTGGGAGTGGAGTGGGGGCTACGGCTTCTACCTGGAGCACGCAGGGCTCGGCCCCCAGCCGCGGCCCGACGACGTGGGCTATCCGGCCTTCATGGCCGCCATGGCGCAGTATGCCACCAACGAGCGCGCACACCAGCTGTTCTACGACTACGTGCGCTTCATCCTGGGACGCACCAACCGCTACACGGGCCTGAAGTACACCGACGACCCCGCCATCATGTCGTGGCAGATAGGCAACGAGCCGCGCGCCTTCAGCCGCGAGGCACTGCCCGCCTTCGAGCGCTGGATCAGCGAGGCCGCAGCCCTCATTCGCTCGCTCGACAAGAACCACCTCATCTCCATCGGCAGCGAGGGCTCCTGGGGCTGCGAGAATGACTACGGCACGTGGCAGCGCATATCGGCCGACCGTAATGTCGACTACTGCAACGTCCACCTCTGGCCCTACAACTGGGGCTGGGTGAAGCCCGACTCGCTCGTCGAGCAGCTGCCCGTGGCCTGCGCCAACACCAAGGACTACATTGACCGCCACCTCGCCATCTGCGACAGCATCGGCAAGCCGCTGGTCATGGAGGAGTTCGGCTATCCCCGCGACGGTTTCCAGTTCGCCCAGGGTACGCCCACCGTCGGCCGCGACGGTTACTACAAGTACGTCTTCTCGCTGGTGGCCGAGAATGCCGGCCGTGGTGGCAAGTTTGCCGGCTGCAACTTCTGGGGCTGGGGCGGCTTTGCCCGTCCGCAGCACGAGCAGTGGCAGGTGGGCGACGACTACACCGGCGACCCTGCCCAGGAGGCCCAGGGCCTGAACTCCGTCTTTGCCACCGACACCACCACGCTCTCCGTCGTGCGCGAGCAGGTGGAGCTGATGAGCGGACTGAAATAAAATCTTTCCCCAAAAAAGAAATTGATAGAGCCGTTGCTTGCATAATTACAAAAAAAATATGTAATTTTGCAGGCTGTAAACAATTAACAGCAAAATAAAGACATGAAACTGAAGAAACTCTTAACGTTGACATTAACGGGAACATTAACCATGACATCGGTTACGACAATGGCAGGCGAGCCCCTGAAGTCGGGGCTGAACCCTGCCGACATGAACACCAGCGTCAGGGCTGGCGACGACTTCTACGAGTACGCCTGCGGCGGCTGGATGAAGGCCAACCCCCTGCCTGCCGCCTATTCGCGCTATGGCAGCTTCGACCGTCTGGCTGAGGATAACAACAAGCGTATCAACGCTATACTGAAGGAACTTGGAAGTAATACTTACACCCAGGGCACCATCGAGCAGAAACTCTCTGACTACTACAAGCTGGCGATGGACTCCGTGCGCCGCGAGCAAGAGGGCGTGAAGCCCGTCATGCCGCTCATCAAGAAGCTCGAGGGCGCCAAGACCATCAAGCAGCTGTTCGACGTGCAGCTCGAGATGGCCAAGTATGGCGACTCGGAGTTCTACCGCGCCGGCATGGGTGCCGACGAGAAGAATGCCTCGCAGAATATTCTGAGCGTCAACCAGGGCGGACTGACGCTGGGCCAGAAGGACTACTACCTGGAGACCGACGAGGCCACGACGAAGATTCGCGAAGCCTACAAGAAGCACATCGTGCGCATGTTCCAGCTCTTCGGCTTCTCGAAGAGTCAGGCCACGAAAAAGATGCAGAACGTCTTCCGCCTCGAACTGGAGCTGGCCAAGGTGTCGAAGAGCCGCACCGAGCTCCGCGACCCGCAGGCCAACTACAACAAGACGACGCTTGCCGACTTTAACGCCAAATATCCTAACCTGAAGCTCGAGCAGGTGATGAACGCCCAGGGTCTGGAGAGCCGCTACATGCAGGAGCTCGTCGTCGGCCAGCCCGCCTTCATGGAGGGTGCCAACAAACTGCTGGCCAAGATGAAGCCCGCCGAATACCGCGACTACATGGAGTGGGGCGTCATCGTCAGTGCCGCCGGCTACCTGAACGACGAGGTGCGCGAGGCCAACTTCGACTTCTTCGGCCGCACGATGTCGGGCCGCAAGGAGGACCATCCGCTCTGGCGCCGCGCCACCAGCCAGGTGCAGTCGGCAATGGGTCAGGCCCTGGGTCGCATCTATGTCGACAAGTACTTCCCCGCCGCCTCGAAGGAGCGCATGCTGAAGCTGGTGAAGAACCTGCAGATCGCCCTCGGCGAGCGTATTGCCGCCCAGGACTGGATGGACGACTCGACGAAGGTGAACGCCCTGCTGAAGCTCAGTACGTTCTACGTCAAGGTGGGCTATCCCGACAAGTGGATTGACATGACCAAACTGACCGTCGACCCGAAGAAGTCGCTGTACGACAACCATATAGCCACACTGAAGTTCTGGAACGACTACTACATCGACCACACCGCCGGCAAGCCCGTCGACATTGACGACTGGTACATGACGCCGCAGACGGTGAATGCCTACTACAACCCGACGACCAACGAGATTTGTTTCCCCGCCGGCATCCTGCAGGTGCCCTTCTTCGACATGACTGCCGACGACGCCTTCAACTACGGTGCCATCGGCGTGGTCATCGGGCACGAGATGACTCACGGCTTCGACGACCAGGGTCGCCAGTTCGACAAGGATGGTAACATGCACGACTGGTGGAAGGCCTCCGACGGACGGAACTTCACCGAGCGCACCGACAAGTACGCCGACTTCTTCTCGCAGATCAACGTGCTGCCCGACCTGAAGGCCAACGGACGGCTGACCCTCGGCGAGAACCTGGCCGACCACGGCGGTCTGCAGGTGGCCTACGCTGCCTTCAAGAATGCCACGAAGAACCAGCCGCTGCCCGTCATCGACGGACTGACCGCCGACCAGCGCTTCTTCCTGGCCTACGCCGGCGTCTGGGCTGGCAACATCACCGAGGCCGAGATTCGTAACCGCACGAAGAGCGACCCCCACGCCCTGGGCCGCTGGCGCGTCAACGGCGCACTGCCCCACATCGACGCCTGGTACGAGGCCTTCGGCGTGAAGGAGGGCGACAAGATGTTCATACCCAAGTCGCAGCGTCTGCAGCTGTGGTAAATTGTGAATTATGAATTCTGAATTCTGAATTGTGAATTGAAGAATGCCATTAAGACTTCCTGACCGGCTTCCGGCCATTGACTTGCTGAAGCAGGAGAATATCTTCGTGATGGGCGATGCCCGGGCTCACGCCCAGGACATCCGCCCGCTGAAGATTGTCATCCTGAACCTGATGCCGCTGAAGATTACGACCGAGACAGACCTCGTGCGCCTGCTCTCGAACACCCCGCTGCAGCTGGACATCAACTTTATGAAACTGCAGAGCCACACACCTAAGAACACGCCGATAGAGCACATGATGATGTTCTACCGCAGCTTTGAGGACATGCAGAACGAGAAGTTCGACGGGATGATCATCACCGGAGCACCCGTCGAGCAACTGGACTACGAGGAGGTGAGCTACTGGGACGAGATAACCCGCATCTTTGCCTGGGCGCGAACCCACGTCACCAGTACGTTGTACATCTGCTGGGCGGCCCAGGCCGGGCTGTACTATCACTATGGTGTGCCTAAATATCAGCTGCCGAAGAAGATGTTCGGCATCTTCCCGCAGACGCCGCTCGACGCACAGCTGCCCATCTTCCGAGGCTTCGACGACACGTTCAAGATGCCGCACAGCCGCCATACCGAGCTTCACCGTGACGACATCCTGGCGCGGCCCGAGCTGACGCTGATAGCTGAGAGCGAAGAGAGCGGCGTGAGCATCGTCATGGCACGCGGCGGCCGTGAGTTCTTCATCACCGGCCACCTGGAGTATGCCCCCGACACGCTCGACCGCGAATACCGTCGCGACCGCGACATCCGCGACGACGTTGACCTGCCGCGCAACTACTACCGCAACGACGACCCCGAGCAGGGGCCGGTAGTGACCTGGCGCGCCCATGCCAACCTCTTCTATGCCAACTGGATAAACTACTACGTCTATCAGGAGACACCGTATAACATCAACGAGATTGCGTGACCAGACCGTTAGAACTGCTGGCTCCGGCCAAGAACTTAGCCTGCGGCATAGCGGCCATTGACCACGGGGCCGACGCCGTCTACATCGGGGCGCAGCGCTTCGGGGCAAGGGCCGCAGCGGGCAACAGTGTCGAGGACATTGCACGCCTGTGTGACTATGCCCACCAATTCCAGGCCAAGGTCTACGTCACGGTCAACACCATCATCTACGACGATGAGCTCGACGACACCCGACGGCTCCTGCAGCAGCTGAAGCAGATCGGCGTTGACGCCGTCCTGGTGCAGGACATGGCGCTGCTTAGTTTTAATACATTAGCCTTCCACGCTTCTACGCAGACCGACAACCGCACGGCCGAGAAGGTGCGCTGGCTGAAGGAGCTGGGATTCCGGCGGGTCGTGCTTGCCCGCGAACTGTCTATCGACGAGATTCGCGCCATCCACGAGGCCGTGCCTGATGTAGAGTTGGAGGTCTTCGTCCACGGTGCCCTCTGCGTCAGCTATAGCGGACAGTGCTATGCCTCGCAGTATTGCTTCGGGCGGTCGGCCAACCGTGGCGAGTGTGCGCAGTTCTGCCGCATGCCGTTCGACCTGGTTGATGCCGACGGGCGTACCGTCGAGCACGACCGCCACCTGCTCTCGCTGAAAGACTTATGCCAGATAGACAACCTCGAGGCGCTGGCCGAGGCCGGGGCCACGTCGTTCAAGATTGAGGGTCGCCTGAAGGATGCCGACTACGTGAAGAACGTCACGGCGGCCTACAGCGAGCGGCTCAACCAGATTGTCAGCCGTCATCCCGACCGCTACCGCCGTGCCTCGCTGGGCCGCTGCCGCTACACGTTCACGCCCAATCTGCAGAAGACGTTCAACCGTGGCTATACCGACTATTTTGCCCACGGACGACAGTCGGGCATTGCCTCGTTCGACACGCCAAAGGCTATGGGCGAGTTTGTCGGCACCGTCAAGGAAGTGCGCCGCGACAGCCTCACCGTTGCCGGCACGTCACGCTTTGCCAACGGCGACGGCCTCTGCTTTATGACCGTCGGGCGCCAGCTGCAGGGCTTCCGTGTGAATAGGGTAGAGGGCAACCGACTTTTTCCGCAGCAGATGCCGGCAGACCTCCGTCCGGGGGTAAGGCTCTATCGCAACAACGATCAGGAGTTTGAACGGCTGCTCGACAAGCCCAGCGCCCAGCGTAAGATAGCCATCACGCTATCGCTGCGACCGACGGCCGACGGTTTCAGCCTGTCGTCAGGCGACGTCACTGTGGAGTTGGCCGTTGAACATCAGACAGCCGAGAAGCCACAGCGCGACAACATCGTGCGCCAGCTGACCAAGCTCGGCAATACACCCTACGAATGCAGCGAGGTCGACCTGCCCGCCGACTTCAACTACTTCATCCCCAGCAGTCTGCTGGCTGAGCTGCGCCGCAAGTTGGTCTCTTGTGGAGTGCGGAGTGAGGAGGGTGGAGCTTCACCCTCCACACTCCACACTCCGCACTCCACACTCCACGAAATCAGCTACCTTGCCAACATCGCCAACCATGAGTCAGCCCGTTTCTACGGCGTTGACCAGCCGACGGCCTACGAACTGCAGCCCACGCCCGATGCCATGCTGATGCAGTGCCGTTACTGCCTGCGTCATGCGCTGGGCTTCTGTGTCCAGAAAGGTGGGCGCCGCCCCTCGTGGCGCGAGCCGCTTTTCCTTCGTCTCGGCGACGGTCGTCGCTTCCGCCTTGAGTTTGATTGTCGTCATTGTCAGATGAATGTCTATGCGTCGAATCCTTAGCCTACTCATGCCGCTCGTACTGCTGACAGCCTGCTACAACCAGGGCCAGCAGACGCCTGATGCCTGGGACCTCACCCAGCAGCAGCTGGACAGCATATCGTTCTACACCACCCACCACTATACCCAGAACTACAACTTCCAGGTGCGGGCCGACTCGATGGCCATCATCAAGCAGCTGCCCGCCGAGGCCCTCAGCGAGATGCCCGTCGACACGCTGACCGTCTATAAGCACGAGCGCATCGTCGTGGCCGACATCACCACGGTGCCGGCCGATACCATCGACTCCATCTGGGTGAAGGTGGCGCGCGACCAGTTCACCTCCGGCTGGATTCACGAGCACGACATGCTCGAGGCCGTCTCGCCCGATGACCCCATCTCAGAGTTCATCGACTTCTTCTCCGACGCCCATCTGCTCATCTTCCTCGGGCTGATTGTCCTTGTCGGCGCCGTCGTCGTCATCAGGAAGCTGAACATCCGCCAGGCCAAGCTCGTCCACTTCAACGACATTCCGTCGTTCTATCCCACGGTGCTCTGCATCCTCGTGGCCACCGCCGCCGTGCTCTACAGCAGCATACAGCTGTTCGACCCCGAGAAGTGGCGCCACTTCTACTATCACCCCACGCTCAACCCCTACGCCGTGCCGCCCATGCTCGGCGCCTTCCTCGTGTCGCTCTGGGCCATGCTCATCGTGGCCATCGCCGTGATCGACGACATGCGCCGCCTGCTGTCGTTTGCCGACGCCCTGCTCTACCTCCTCGGTTTGGGGGCCGTCTGTGCCGTCGTCTATATCGTCTTCAGCTTCTTCACCTTATATTATATAGGCTACCTGCTCTACGTCGTCTACGTCGCCTTTGCCCTCTGGAGCTACTTCCGCCGTCCCCGGCCACGCTACCAGTGCGGGCGCTGCGGGGCCACGCTCTACGAGAAGGGCACCTGTCCCCACTGTGGCGCGCTGAACGAGTAGCCGTGTGAAAATCCATATAAATAAGGATTGTGTGTTACGGCGAAAAGTCGTACCTTTGCACCCGGAAATGAAACAGATAAACAACAGAACACTTATGGCAGTAGTCGCCTCGTTGGCCACATTGCCCCTTTTTGCAATTGAGGAGCAGTCAGACTCCTCGCGTGTAGTAGACCTCGACGAGGTAGTCATCATTTCGCAGCCCAAGGAGCAGTACAGCCTGCGCCAGCAGCCTCTCAGTTCTACCGTTTTCTCCAGCTACGAGACTAACAGCCTGCAACTCAACGACCTGCGGTCGCTGTCGCAGTTTGTGCCGTCGTTCACCATGCCCGCCTACGGCTCGCGCTACACCTCGTCGATGTACATCCGTGGCATCGGCTCGCGCGTCAACAACCCCGCCGTCGGTATGTATCTCGACAACATCCCCCTGGTCAGCAAGAGCATGCACAACATGCACCTCTATCAGGTTGACCGTGTCGACGTGCTGCGCGGCCCCCAGGGCACCCTCTACGGTCAGAATACCGAGGGCGGACTCGTGCGCCTCTACTCCAAGAACCCCTTCAGCTACCAGGGCACCGACGTGCGCTTGGGCATAGCCACGGGGCTCTATCGCAACGTTGAGGCTTCGCATTATAATAAGGTCAGCGACGAGTTGGCCTTCTCCGTGGCGGGCTTCTACAACGGCCAGCGTGGATTCTTCGAGAACAAGGCCACCGGCGACCGCGCCGACAAGTACGACGAGGGCGGCGCCAAGGCCCGCCTCATGTGGCAGCCCAGCAGCCGGCTGACGCTCAGCCTGCTTGCCGACTATCAGTACGTCAGCCAGAACGGCTTCCCCTACGGCCAGCTCGACATCGAGAGCGGCAAGGCTGCCGACCCCTCGACCAACCGTCAGGGCACCTACGACCGCCACATGCTCAACGCCGGTCTCAGCATGGCCTACCGCGGCGACCGCGCCGAACTGGGCTACACCGGCAGCTGGCAGTACCTCAAGGACGATATGCTCATGGACATCGACTACACCGCCCGCGACTTCATGCACCTCGAGCAGGCTCAGTTGCAGAACGCCTTCACTCACGAGCTGACGCTCAAGAGCAGCCACGACGGCTTCTGGCAGTGGGCCTTCGGTGCCTTCTACTCCCACCAGGCGCTGAAGACCGATGCCCCCGTCTACTTCGACCCCGAGATGAACCAGTTCCTCTCGAAGACCATCCAGGACTATGCCTACTACGGCATGCTTAACTCCATGGCCAAGCGCATGGGCAAGGAGGCCGCAGCAGCCATGATCGAGCGTGCCGGCGGCTGCCACATCGACATGCAGGTGGCCACTATTCCCGGACTCTTCCGCACGCCGCAGGACAACTACGCCCTGTTCCACGAGTCGAACATCAGCATCACGCCGCGACTGACGGCAACCCTCGGCCTGCGCTACGACCTCAGCCAGGTATCCATCGACTATGACACGCAGGCACTGATGACGCTCGACGAGAACGTCATGGGCGTCAACGTCAAGGCTGCCGTCACCTCAGTTCTCCAGAACCACGAGCGCAGCAGCTTCGAGCAACTCCTGCCCAAGGTCGGACTGAGCTACCGCATCGGCAGCAACGGCAGCAATGTCTACGCCACCGTCTCGAAGGGCTACCGCGCCGGCGGCTTCAACATTCAGATGTTCAGCGACATCCTGCAGACCGAACTGCAGGCCAAGGCCCAGACCGCCCGTGGCGACATGGATATCCAGCACAGCCTGACCGACTATGCCAACATCCGCGAGACCATCAGCTACAAGCCCGAGGAGTCGTGGAACTATGAGTTCGGCACCCACCTGAACCTCTTCAACGGCACCATGCAGTTTGATTTCGCAGGCTACTACATGCAGATACGCAACCAGCAGCTCTCCGTCATGGCCGGCAACTACGGCTTCGGCCGCATGATGGTCAACGCCGGCAAGAGCTACAGCTGCGGCATCGAGGCCTCGCTGCGCGGCTCGGCCCTCGACGGCCGCCTCTACTGGGGTGCCGCCTACGGCTACACCCGCGCCGTCTTCAAGGAGTACATCGACAGCGTGAAGGTCGACGGTGTCAACACGGCTGTCGACTACAAGGACAAGCGCGTGCCTTACATCCCCGAGCACACCTTCAGCCTGATGGCCGACTACCACTTCGGTAAGTTCGTCGTCGGTGCCAATGTCGTCGGCCAGGGTAAGACCTGGTGGGACGAGGCCAATACCTACAGTCAGAAGTTCTACGCCACCCTCGGTGCCCACGTCGACTACGACTTCGGTCCCGCCGTCGTCAGCCTCTGGGGGCGCAACCTGACCGACACCAACTACAACACCTTCGCCGTGGGCAGTGCCGCTACCGGCAGCCAGCTTTTCTTTGCCCACCGTGCCGACCCGCTGCAGGTTGGTCTCGACGTGCGGCTCCACTTCTAAGCGATATTGGAAATTACCCGAAATTATATGAAATTTGCCTGCACCAGGTTTAATTTCTGTAATTTCGGGTAATTTCTTTTGTAAATTGTTTTGGCAATTCCATATTTTTCGTAACTTTGCAGCGATTTAAATACTTTTAAACAGGAACAACGATGAAAAGAATTATGATGACTATGGCGCTCGCCATCACCATGCTGATGGGTGCGCAGAGCGTGCAGGCTCAGGAAGTGCTCACGCCCGAGCAGCAGGCCGCAATGAAGGAGCAGGCTAAGATTCAGAAGGAGGCCGAGAAGCAGGCAAAGGAAGCCGAGAAGCAGGCTAAGGCCGCCGAGAAGGCTCAGAAGAAGCAGGAGAAGGAGGCTAAGAAGAAGGAGAAGGAAGCCAAGAAGCAGCAGAAGGAGGCCGAGAAGAAACAAAAGGAGGCCGAGAAGCGCAAGAAGCTCGCCGACAAGGCCAAGAAGGCTCAGGAGAAGGCTGAGGATGCCCAGAAGAAGGCTCAGAAAGCCATGCAGAAGGCTGCCGAGAATCCCAGCGACCTGAAGCTGCAGGCCAAGTCGATCAAGGCCCAGCAGGCAGCGCAGAAAGCAGCCGACAAAGCGGCCAAGGCGGCCAAGAAGGCAGACTGACAAAGTGAAAAGTGAAAAGTGAAAAGTGAAAAATTTGCTGCCGCCATCCCCTCGTTAGGAGGAAAGGCGGCAGCAAATTTTTCACTTTTCATTTTTCACTTTTCGCTTTCACTTATTCTCCTTTAATGGCAGCAACGCCGGGGAGAACCTTACCCTCGATAGCCTCGAGCAGGGCACCGCCGCCGGTAGAGATGTAGCTTACCTGGTCGGCCAGACCGAACTTGTTGACACAGGCCACAGAGTCGCCACCGCCGATGAGCGAGAAGGCGCCCTCCTTGGTAGCTTCGGCAATAGCCTCGCCGATGGCGCGGCTGCCAGCTGTGAAGGCGTCGCACTCGAAGACACCGGCAGGACCGTTCCACAGAATGGTCTTTGCACCCTTGATGGCAGCCTGGAAAGCCTTCTGGCTCTCAGGACCGGCATCGACACCCTCGAAGCCGGCGGGCACCTTGTTGGCGGGGCAAGTGATAATCTGGGCACCCTCCTTGACGGTCATCGTACCGAAGTCCAGACCGTTGGTAGCGGTGCAGTCGGTGCCGAGCACCAGCTCGACGCCGTTCTTCTTGGCCAGCTCCTCAACGCCGAGAGCCACGTCGAGCTTGTCGAGCTCAACGATAGAGTCGCCGATCTCGCCGTCGTGAGCCTTGGCGAAGGTGTAGGTCATACCGCCGCAGAGGATGAGCTTGTCGACCTTGCCGAGCAGGTTCTCGATGATGCCGATCTTCGACGAGACCTTCGAGCCACCCATGATGGCGACGAAGGGGCGCTTGATGTTGCTGAGCACGTTGTCGACAGCCTGCACCTCCTTCTCCATCAGCAGGCCGAGCATCTTGTTGTCGGCATCGAAGTAGTCGGCGATGACAGCCGTAGAGGCGTGCTTGCGGTGAGCCGTACCGAAGGCGTCCATCACGTAGCAGTCGGCATAGCTGGCCAGCGTCTTGGCAAACTCCTTCTGCGAAGCCTTCATGGCCTTCTTGGCCTCGTCGTACTCGGGCGTACCCTTCTCGACGCCGACGGGCTTACCCTCTTCCTCGGGATAGTAGCGCAGGTTCTCGAGCAGCAGGGCCTCGCCCATCTTCAGCTGGGCGGCAGCCTCCTGAGCCTTGGCACAGTCGGGGGCGAAAGCCACGGGCACGCCGAGGGCCTTCTCTACGGCCTCGCGAATCTGGCCGAGCGACAGCTTCGGGTTCACCTTTCCCTTGGGCTTGCCCATGTGCGACATGATGATCACGGCACCGCCGTCGCTGAGAATCTTCTTCAGCGTGGGCAGTGCGCCGCGGATGCGGGTGTCGTCAGTAATCTTACCATTCTCGTCGAGGGGCACGTTGAAGTCAACGCGCACGATTGCCTTCTTACCGGCAAAGTTCATTTCGTTAATTGTCATAACTGTGTTTAAATGTTTAAAAATGTATTTGTTGGTCTTTGTTCCTTGTTAGTCTTCGTCGAAGAGATCTATCTCTCGGCTGTCCTTGTAGTATCCGTCTTCCACTTCAGCATCTTCGTTCACGAGGCTGACGTCCATCAGCTGTTCGGCCTCAACTTCCAGCACCTCGATGCTGGGCTTATCATATTTCTTCATATCGTTGTCCTCCTTCTCTAATTATTTAACAATCATTTTCTTTCCGTTCACAATGTACAGGCCCTTCGTCGGGGCAGCCACCTTGCGGCCCAGCAGGTCGTAGACCGTCTGACCGTCAGCCGTCTCAACAGCCTTGATGCCCGTAGCCTCGCCCTCGATGACCATCTTCAGTTCGCGCGCGCCGGCGGCGGTCACGTCGTATTTAGTTCTCAGGTATGCCTTGCCACCCTTTATCTTGTCGCCGGTAGCTTTCTTGAATACACCGTCCTGCAGGATGTAGCAGAACCATTCGTCGTAGGAGTAAGACACCTTTCCTTCTGTTTTGCGACCATATAGTTCGTTATTTTCATCAAGTTTGTCTGCAGACTCGAGAGCCTTGGCCTGATAGCTGCCGGGCTCGCCCATCAGGATAACACCTCTTTCGGCGGGAATCTTACCACTTTCCACAGGCGACAGGACGACAACACCATCAACAACTTTTGCTGTATAGGCTTTAAGTCCCGTTCCGCTGAGGTCAAATGCTGTTGCGCAGCAATATGTCTCCATATCATTAGTCAGAGTGATTTCAACTGGCGGTACGATGGTAAGGGTTGCTATCATCATGGTTGAGGTTCCTTCAGAAGTAACGGCAATGGCCTTGATGGTCGTTGTCTCGCTTACCTCAATTGCGCCACTGTATTTAGTGCTTTCCGTTGAAGGTTCAGTGCCGTCAGTCGTGTAATAGATTTCTGCACCATCAGTTGCACAGCTCAACTCTACGCTTTGGGCTTCGTAATAGGTGCCAGTCGGGATTGAAGAGACGGGAGCCTCAATGGCAGGAGGATTGCCGCAGGTAACAGTAATCGTATAAATAGTTGTAGTTCCTGTAGCTGTCAGAGTAACAGATTGTGCACTGCCTTCCCACGTGCCTTTATCATAATTGTCACCACTCAATCTACCGAGATTATTTCCAGTAAATTCAATCTTCTTTATATACTTAGAACCTGCTGTGAAAGTAAGAGTTCCATCGGCGTAAATGCGAAAATCATATTTACCGGCATTACCATCACTTCCCTGATAAATACGAGTATCTGTTTTTCCAGCTGCCGTCGTGGCTGCGATAGATATTCCGTCTTTCTCGATTGATTCAACCTTTGTTCCTTGGCCAGCTTCAGGAAGTTCAATTCCTAAGGCTTTGATAGCATCTTTGTCGTTTAGGGCGAATGTAACTTCTGTACCAATTGTAATCGTGATCTCTGAGATACTTGACTTAACGCTTCCCAAATAGGCAATCGCCTTAATAGTAGCATCATCAGACACTTCGATTGCTCCTTTATATTCAGTGCTGTTATCTGTCGGATCTGTGCCATCGAGGGTGTAATAGATGGTTGCACCGTCCGTGGTAGTGCTGATTTCTACGCTTTGAGTAGAGGTATAGTTGCCGGACTCAATGGAGAACGTAGGTGCTTCGCATGTGGGAGCGTCACTGCCGCCTTCGCCATAGGTGACCGCAATGCTTTTAACATAGAGAGCCTTAGTTGCGCTGCTCGGTTTAGTAACGGTTACTACTATTTCACCAGTGGCAGAGCCTACAAATGTGTGATCAGTTGCCGTCGAGGTGAGCGATTGGGCATCGCCGCCAAAGGCCTTACCACCAACAGTCACGTCAACGGTTGCGCTGACACCATTTGCGGTACTTGCGTTAACGACAATCTTTGAGATTTTTTCCGTGATGTCGGATGTTGAAAGCTTGATATACTGAACAGCTGCGCTACTTGTTCCATAGTGGATGCCTTTATTATTGTCAAAATTGGATTCTTTTCCATCGGATGTTACGGCCCATACGGTGCCGTCGTCAGCAGTTCCTGATCCGTTACACTTATCAGTAAACGACAGTGTACTAGTCACATCCTCGGCCCATGCCGAACCAGCTCCGAGCAGCATCACTGCCAGGAGGAGTAACGATTTGAAATGTAGTTTTCTTTTCATGTTTAAATAGTTTTATAAGTTAATAATTTAGATTATTCTCTGTGCAAAGGTAGGCATTTTCCAGCAATCTGCCAAACATTTAACGGATTTTTCATGTACCCCAAAATGTATTAAAAGGTGGCGACCGTTTGGCCGCCACCTTGATGGTCTCAATACTCTGGTTCTTCGTAAGTTTCCCACATGTCATTCTGACGTGACAGGTTGCCGCTTGTCTCGCTGGTTTCGGGGGCAGTGCTTCTTTTGAAACCTTTTTCAACCGGGCTGAGCGCAATCATGTCTTCGGTCATCACGTCGAGGATTTCCACCTCGGGCTTTTGGTATGTCTTCATAATGTTTACTGGTTTAATTCGTTGTTTGTTACTTAATCACCACCTTCTTGCCGCCGATGATGTAGAGTCCCTTCCGGGCCTTCGCGACGCGCTGTCCGGCCAGGTTGTATATCTCGCCGTCCTGCTGCTGGCTCTCAACGGCCTTGATGGCAGTTGTCTCGTCTACGGCGATGAAGTCACGCGACGAATTCGGCAAGGCAGGGATGTAGGCGGTATGGGCACCAACGGTGAAGGCATTCGCTGTGGTCTTGTAGAAGCCAACACCAGAGTCACCGTTCAAGAGTACGAAGATACCTGACTCATTGACAGTGGTCTGCTCGGTGACACCGATCAAGGCGTTGCCAGTAAGAGCGGCAGCATTGGCTGCAACGGGAACAGAGTATGTGCCTTTAGCGCCCTTCAGCAGTACACCCTGTCCGGCAGGAACCTGCTTAACCTCGCTGAAGCTCACCTCAGTGTCGGCGATAGCGGCCTTGTAGGCTGTCAGGCCGGTATTAGAGAAGTCAAGGTCTTTTTCAGAGCAGTAGGTGGCATAGCCTGCATCGGTGATGGTGACAGTAGCACCCTCTTCATCAGCAACAAACTTGTATAGCTGTATGGCTTGCTGACCACTCTTGTAGTAGCGGAAACGAGCTTGGTTAGAAGCTGAGTTGTAGCGCAGTGTCATTGTGCTGCTTTCAAAGACAGCAGCAATAACGGCATTCTTATTCTCATCAATGCTGAACGAATGGGTGTATGTAGTAGCATCGTCAGACGTATTCAGTCCATTTTTGTTACTTGAAACACCGATATACTGTCCCGATGCGCTTTGCAGCGTTCCTGCGGTGACGTCGATATTAAACACTGACAGGGCATTTGTAGCCGTTGCGGCAATTGTTCCATCCTCGATTGTCACCTCAATAGTATTGTTCTCGGCATCCAGTGTTGCGAGGCTGCCATCGAAAGCGACACTACCCTCTTCACAAACGATAAGGTATTGACCGCTGGTAATATCGTCCGTGCTGGTAACCTTTACGAAGGTTCCAATTGTCTCCTCTGGTGCAACCGCGGTAGCGGAAACTGTAACATTATGAGTAGGCATGGTAAATGAATAATATCCAGTATCGTCCAATTGTGAGGTGACATCTGTGCCATCAACCAACAGTTTTAGTTCATAGCCTTCTGCTGCACTTACACTTAAACCTACTTCAGTGCCATTGCTCACTTGCTGAGTTGTGCTACCTTCCACTCCTTCGATGGCTGTGCCTCCCACGAACGTGAATATTTCAACATTATCCGATGCTGTTACCGTTAAGGTATATTCTACAGTGGGGGCAGTCACTTCCTCAATATCATCTGCGCTGCGGGGCAGAATCTCCTTCGTGTTGCTGTACTGCTGGTAAATACCAGTGATGTTGTATGTCTTTCCATCCTCAAGGGCATCGAAAGCATAGAGCGCATTATACACCTGGAGTGTAGTCGTACCGTCTGTCAGATAGTACTTGCCACTTGAAACACTGCATGTCAAGTTCTCATAGCTAACAAGAGCACCCGTGTTCACGCCTGCCAGCTCAGCCAAGGCAATATCTGCTTCGCTGACAATACCACCCGCGGTGATGGTCAGGTCGGAGGCATCCAGGTTTGTTATCTCTGCAAAACCATGGAACAAAACAAGCTTACAACTGACAGCTGTGCCAGAAAGGATGCTGCCAGCGACATAGGTGTTATTGAGTCCACCGTTATTGTCATAGATAACAAAACCATTGGTGCCATCGGTGACGAACACGTTCTTGCCGTTAGTCGAAACACCAGACACCACCCAGCTGTCGAATGTCACCTGAACCTCAGTCTCAGTGCTCGTGGCAGCAGCAACCAGCTCGGGGATAGTCGTGTAGACCACAGCGGGAGCAGGAGCAGCAGCCTGCGTTACGTTTACCTCCTTAGTAACGGTCTCATTGTCGCCGTAGGTGTAGGTCAGTGTTACAGTAGCTGTGCGCTCTGCAGTCTCTGTGTTGGCAGAGCAGGTGAAAGGAGCCGTTTCGCCAATAGTGCCAAGAGTGAGCCATTCTGCTGTGGTAGTTGCTGTTAAGTTGCCGCCTTCAACGCCGTTGGTGAGAGTGTAAGCAATGCTGCCCTCTGTGGCATTGTATGCAATGTTCACATTATTGGCAGAAATAGAAGGAACAATAACAGGAGTGGCGCCTTCGACGAAAATGTCAAGATAGAAGTTGCAGTTACTAAAATTATTGCTGGTGGTCACAGAATATGCGCCATAACTATATGAAGAATTCAGAGCCACACCTCTATCGCTAATATTCTTGTTCGTAATATAGAAACCTTCATATCCACTTACCAATGCGGAAGCGTTAGAAGTTTCTTTGGCGATGGTCCATACAGTATTATCACCGCCCTCCACGAAATCGGTAGCACTTTTACAACCGAGCGTTTTACCGCTGGAGTTGGTAAAAGTATAACCATCTGCGGTTACCCCTACAGTCCAGTAATAGGTGCTTTCATCATTAAGGATACCAGATGGGAGTTCTTCACCTTTGTCTGTAGATTGTGATTCAAAAGCAACGCCAGTAGGCTTCCCTGAAGTAGCCGCTGTCATTGCATAATAAGCGTTAGCTGTTGTATTGTACCGCGCAGCGATGATTACTTTTGCACCGTCGGTAAGATCGTTCAAAGAGTTAATGCGCACATAACCATCGCCAGAATAAGGAGGTTTGAACGTATATGTTGCGCTTGCTACATCACTGTTGTTCATACCTTCCTTAACAGCCATTGCCTTGATGGTAGTGGCGCTACTAACAGGAATTGCAGAAGAATAAGTGCTGCTATTTGTTGTAGGATCTGTGCCGTCAGTAGTGTAGTAAACAGTAGCTCCCTCAGTGGTGGTGCTAATCACTACATTCTGAGTAGATGTGTATGTTCCTGAGGCAGGAGAGAAGGTAGGAATGGCACAAGTAGAGGTTGTGGATGCTTCAGTGGAAAAGGTAATAGATACATCGTCAACATATCTAACCGCAGTTGTGTTATAGCAGTGGAATCTTACATAATACTGAGTTGTTCCGTCAAATGTCTTTGTTTTTGTTGTGTAGGACCCATTTGAAAAACTACCCATAGTATAAGTTTCGGCAGCGGTCCACGTTTGGCCATCTGTTGACGTCTCAATATATACGTTATAATTACTGTTGTTAGAAGTACGTTTGAATGCGAAAGAAAAAGACTTTACGTATACTTTTTCAATATACTGAACATACGTGTTGTTAGTGTTGATTTTTCCTGCGTACGAACCTGAGGTACCTTGGGCTTCAGTCTTTTCAATGGCATCAGTAATTGTCCATGCGGTTGCATCATCACTATCTTCCCAGCCATAGGATACAGTGGTGTCTTCTGCCCACGCACTCCCTATGCCCATTATCATGGCGCATAGCAAGAGCATTGTTTTCAAATGTAGTTTTTTGATCATGTTTGTATACTTTTTAGTTAATAATTTGTTAATTCAGAACTATAATCGTCGTATTACCGTGCAAAGGTAATCATTTCTGCGGAAACAGCCAAACATTTTACGCTTTTTCACACGCGCGTAATGATGAATTTCTTGCATTTCCTGCACTTTCTGCACTGACCACTGACTATCAGGCGGTTACGGTCTTCAAGTCGCCGTATTTCCTGCACCTAATGTTGCACTTGTCTGGCGTAAACATCATTTTCTGTTACAAACCGATGTTCGATACTACCTAAAATATGGCTGGTTCTTGAACAAGAGGCGGCGCTTTTTGCCAAAAACATGGGGCTTTTTTGGGTTTTTGCGCCATGAAAAACCATTTTTCCTGCCTTGAAAATCAGATTTTCAAAGCATGCCAAAAAAGCTGACTGACTTTTTGAAATATTTTTACGCCACGCCTTGTAGCTAACGCCGAAGTGCAGGAAATCAGCTGGAACAAGTGCAGGAAAAACGGGCTCTGCCGAGTCGTAACTCGCTGACAGTCAGCAGAAAGTGCAGAAAGTGCAGGAAAATAAAGGATGACTAACCTGTGTGTAACTGTTAATATTGCAAAAAAACAGGCAAAAGTCGCAGATTATTTGTACTTTTGCCGACGAAATGAAAGACTCTGTAATTATACTCAGCGGCGGCATGGACTCCGTGACGCTGCTCTACGACCAGCAGGAGCGCATTGCGCTGGCCGTCTCGTTCGACTACGGTTCGAACCACAATGCGCGTGAGATACCGTTTGCCCGGCTGCACTGCGAGCGTCTCGGCATTGAGCACCTGGTGATTCCCCTGCAGTTCATGGCCCAGTATTTCGAGAGCTCGCTGCTACAGGGCGCCGATGCCATTCCCGAGGGTCACTATGCCGACGAGAACATGCGGTCGACGGTGGTGCCCTTCCGTAACGGCATCATGCTCTCGGTGGCCATCGGGCTGGCCGAGAGCCGTGGGCTGAAGCATGTGATGATGGCCAACCACGGCGGCGACCACACCATCTATCCCGACTGCCGTCCGGAGTTCGTCAGCGCCATGAGCGAGGCGGCGCGCACGGGAACGTTCCCCGGCATCACGCTGCTCTGTCCGTTCACCAACATGACGAAGGCCGAGATCGCCGTCCGCGGCCGCGACCTGGGCATCGACTATGCCGAGACGTGGTCGTGCTACAAGGGCGGCGACGTCCACTGCGGCCGCTGTGGCACCTGTGTTGAACGGCGCGAAGCGTTGGCCGAAGCGGGCATCGACGACCCTACGGTGTACGAGGAATAGACTACGAACATTGGGGGCATTCTTATCAAAACTACGAATTTCACGAATTATACGAATTTTTAAGTGCCGACACAGAGCCGGGAAATTCGTGTAATTCGTGAAATTCGTAGTCGTAATATCTTACTGCTTCAGCAGGTACTGCTTGAAGTCGTCGAACGCCTTGGACATCGGGACGCTCTGCTTCTGGCCACGCATGAAGGCGGCCAGACGGTCGGGAATCTCGACGTCGATGCCGAGAATCTCGTCGACCTTCTCCTTGAACTTCGCGGGGTGGGCCGTCTCGCAGAAGACGCCGACCTCGCCCTCGTGCAGGCCGTCGGCCAGGGCCTGGTAGCCGCAGGCACCGTGGGGGTCGAGCACGTAGCCCGTCTCGGCGTAGCACTGGCGCATGGTCTGCCGTATCTGTTCGTCGCTGTAGGTCGCCCCGCTGATGAGTGCGGCGATGCGCTCGTGGTCTCCTTTGTAGAGGTCGTAGATGCGGGCGAAGTTCGAGGGGTCGCCCACGTCCATGGCGTTTGCCAGCGTCTGTACCGACGGCTTCGGCTCGTATCGGCCCGTCTGCAGGTAGTTGTAGAAGACGTCGTTGGCGTTGTTGGCGGCAATGAACCGGCTGATGGGCAGTCCCATCTCGTGGCCGAAGAGGGCGGCGCAGATGTTGCCGAAGTTGCCCGAGGGCACGCAGACCACGAGGGATTTACGATTTTTGATTTTCGATTTACGATTTTCGATTTCCTTCATCCGGGCGTAGGCGTTGAAGTAGTAGAACGCCTGGGGCAGGAAGCGGGCCACGTTGATGGAGTTGGCCGACGTGAGGCGCATGTGGCGGTTCAGCTCTTCATCCATGAAGGCCGACTTGACCAGCCGCTGGCAGTCGTCGAAGACGCCGTCGACCTCGACGGCGGTGATGTTCTGTCCGAGGGTGGTGAACTGGCACTCCTGAATGGGGCTGACCTTGCCCTTGGGGTAGAGCACGTAGACGTGGATGCCGTCGACGCCGAGGAAGCCGTTGGCCACGGCCGAGCCGGTGTCGCCCGATGTGGCCACGAGCACGTTGACCTGCTGGCTGCTGCCTTCCATGCGTATGAAGTACTGCAGCAGTCGGGCCATGAACCGTGCGCCGACGTCCTTGAAGGCGAGCGTCGGTCCGTGGAAGAGCTCGAGCGAGTAGATGTTGTCGGTGACGGGTACGACGGGGCAGTCGAAGCTGAGCGTGTCGTAGACGATGTCCTGCAGGGCGTCGAGGTCGATGTCGTCGCCGAAGAAGGCGCTTGCCACGTTGTAGGCGATGTCGCGGAACGACATCTCGTGAATGTTGTCGAAGAAGGCCTTCGGCAGGTGCTTGATTTCCTGCGGCATGTAGAGTCCGCGGTCCTCTGCCAGCCCTTTGACCACCGCCTTGCGGAGGTCGGCGACGGGGGCTTTCCCGTTGGTGCTATAATACTGCATAAGTGTTTGGCGTTGTGAATGTTGTATGTTTCTGTTTTAGATAACCTCGATGCCCAGCTTCTCGCACAGGCCGAGGCTCATCTCCTTGAGCTTGAACTTCTGGATCTTGCCCGAGCCGGTGAGCGGGAACTCGTCGATGAAGAAGACGTACTTAGGTATCTTGTAGCGTGCTATCTTGCCGCGGCAGAAGTCCTGCACCTCCTCGGGCGTCATCGTCACGCCGGGCTGCAGGATGATGAAGGCGCCGACGGCCTCGCCGTACTTCTTCGACGGCACGGCAGCCACCTGCACGTCCTTGATGCCGGGCATGTGGTAGAGGAACTCCTCGATCTCGCGTGGGTAGATGTTCTCGCCGCCGCGGATGATCATGTCCTTGATGCGGCCGGTGATGCGGTAGAAGCCGTTCTCGTCCTTCACGCCGAGGTCGCCGGAGTGGAGGAATCCGTTCTTGTCGATGACCTCGGCCGTGGCCTGGGGGTTCTTGTAGTAGCCCTTCATGACGTTGAAGCCGCGGCAGCACATCTCGCCCTGCACGCCTACGGGGCACTCCTCGCCGGTTTCGGGGTCGAGCACCTTCACCTCGACGAACGGGTAGTCGCGGCCCACGGTGGTGCAGCGCTGCTCGAACGAGTCGTTCAGGCAGGTCTGCGTCATGCCAGGCGACGACTCGGTGAGTCCGTAGACAGAGGTGATGGTCATGTACATCTTCTCGCTGACGCGCTTCATCATCTCGACGGGGCAGAGCGAGCCGGCCATGATGCCGGTGCGCAGGCAGGTGAGGTCGAACATGTCGAACATGGGGTGGTCGAGCTCGGCAATGAACATTGTGGGCACGCCGTAGACGGCCGTACAACGCTCCTTATGGATGGAGGCGAGCACGACGAGTGGGTCGAACTTCTCGACCATGACCTCGGTGCAGCCGTGGGTGAGGCAATTCATCGTGGCGAGCACCACGCCGAAGCAGTGGAACAGCGGCACGCAGACGCAGAGCTTGTCGGCCTGGGTGAAGCCCATGTTCTCGCCGGTGAAGTAGCCGTCGTTGGCAATGTTGAAGTGGGTCAGCATGACGCCCTTGGGGAATCCCGTTGTGCCGCTGGTGTACTGCATGTTGCAGACGTCGTGGCAGGTCACCTTGCTCTTCACCTCGTTGAGTGTCTCGTCCTCGATGTTCTGACCCAGTAGCAGCAGTTCGGCGGTGTTGTACATGCCGCGATACTTCTCCATGCCGATGAAGACGACGTTCTTCATGTGGGGGAAGCGCTCGCTCTTGAGGTGGCCGCGCTCCGAGGTGCGCAGCTCGGGCAGCATCTCGTAGGTCATGTCGACGTAGTTGCAGTCCCAGGTGCCGTCGGTGATGCAGAGGGTGTGCATGTCGGAGTCCTTGCAGAGGTACTCCAGCTCGTTCTGCTTGTAGTTGGTGTTCACGGTGACGAGCACGGCGCCGATCTTTGCCGTGGCGTAGAGGAACGTCAGCCAGTCGGGCACGTTGGTGGCCCAGATGCCGACGTTGGAGCCCTTCTTGACACCGATGGCGAGCAGGCCCTTGGCCAGGTTGTCGACGCGCTCGTTGAACTGGCTCCAGGTGAAGCGCAGGTTGCGGTCGCTGTAGACGATGTATTCATGGTCGGGGGTGGTCTCGGCCCAGTACTCGAGCCACTGTCCGAGTGTGCGCTCGAAGAGCTGGTAGCCCTCCGAGCCAGTCTCTGCCGGATATGTGCGGTCAGGCAGTGGCCTGCCTGCCATGTCTAATCTTACGTTGCTCATCTTAATTGTCAATTATCAATTGTCAATTATCATCAGAACGGAATATATACCAATGCCAATATCTTGGCCTGCTTGCCGGCAGCACCGTGGAGGTGGTGCTTCACGATAGAGTCGTAGTAGATGCTGTCGCCGGGGTTGAGCGTGTACTTGTCCTTGCCGTAGTCGAGCTCCACCTGGCCCTCCATGACGTAGATGAACTCCTCGCCCTCGTGGGCCGACAGCTGGTAGCTGGTCTCGCCGTTGGGGTTGATGTCTATGATGAAGGGTTCCATGTGGCGTCCGGCCTTCTGCTGGGCCAGGGGGTGGTACTCCATGTGGCGTCGGGCGTCGGT
>CAMOKH010000045.1 GCA_946617675.1 uncultured Prevotellaceae bacterium
CTACAACTTTTTAGCAAAAAAGGCTCAGATGAGACTTTACAATTTAGGACTACGCTTCTTTTTCTTCTTTTGCATTCTCCTTCTGAACTCTTCCTCGGCTGGGTCATAGACGGGGTTAGAGGTATCGAACAATCCCATAGAATTAGAAAAGTTTAACTGTCAGACAAGGCTCAAAAGGGTTCTTGCTCTGGCAAGCGGCATGGCCGAGTCCGATTTAGAGACCTAACTCTTGCACCAATCCGCATCAAATTGCCTTTTCCCTTCGTCCTTAGATTCCCCATTATTCCCCGTCTTGCCTTTATTTCACGGTCATTCTGCGTTAATCTTCGAAAATTGCTCGTTTGTTACAACCTTTTTTCGTAACTTTGCAGCCCAAAAACGAACGATAAGCTATGTATTTCACCGGTATCATCATTGCCATCTGTACGTTCCTGACCATCGGCATCTGGCACCCCGTCGTCATCAAGACGGAATACCATTGGGGCACCAAGCCCTGGGTCATTTATCTGGCCATCGGACTGGCCTGCATCATCGGAGCACTGTTCATCGAGAACACCATCATTTCGTCGGTCGTCGGCGTATTCGGCGCTTCGGCTCTCTGGGGCATCGGCGAACTGTTCGCCCAGCGCCGACGCGTACTGAGGGGCTGGTTCCCCATGAACCCTAAACGCAAGCACGACTATGAAGACGCTGCTGATACTGGTCGGTAAAACCACCGACCGCCACTTTCAGGCTGCCATCAGCGACTATGTTGGGCGAATCGGCCACTACATGCCTTTCGAGCTGGTGACGATTCCCGAGCTGAAGGCCACGCGCAGCCTGACTGAGGAGCAGCAGAAGTCGGCCGAGGGCGACCTGATCATCAAATTGTTGCAGCCGACCGACACGGTGGTGCTGCTCGACGAGCACGGCAGCGAACTGCGCAGCATAGAACTGGCCCGCTGGCTGGAGCGGAAACGCAATACGGCCCGCCGACTGGTGTTTGTTGTCGGAGGGCCGTATGGATTCTCAGAGGCTGTCTATGCGCGCGCCAATGAGAAATTGTCACTCTCGCGCATGACGTTCTCTCACCAGATGGTACGCCTCATATTCGTCGAGCAAATCTATCGCGCATGTACCATAATTAAAGGTGAGCCTTATCATCACGAATAACCGGGTTTAGAGGTCGTTGTAGTTCTGCACGCTGAACGTTGTGGTGCGCATGTCGCCGGTCTCGTAGCCACGCTTCAGCCAGCGCTTGCGCTGGTCGCTCGTGCCGTGGGTGAACGACTCGGGAGTGGCACGACCCTGTGCCTTCTTCTGCAGCCAGTCGTCGCCGATGGCCTTGGCCAGTTCCAGACCTTTCTCCAGGTCGCCATACTCCATAGAGCCAAACATCTCGTTGTCGTAGTGGGCCCAGACGCCGGCATAGTAGTCGGCCAACAACTCCAGGCGGACGCTGATCTGGTTGGCACGCACCTTGTCAGTACGGCTCATGGCCTGGTGGGCCTCGTTCAGCGTGCCGAGCAGGTATTCCACGTGGTGACCAATCTCGTGGGCAATGACGTAGGCATAGGCGAAGTCACCACCCTCGACGCCCAACTGGCGTTTCATCTGGGTGAAGAACGACAGGTCAACATACAGCTTCTGGTCGCCAGAACAGTAGAACGGACCGACGGCTGCCGTTGCCGAGCCACAGGCCGACTGTACCTGATTAGAGAACAGCACCAGCGTGGGCGACGTGTAGGTACGGCCCATCTCTTGGAACACCTTAGTCCACACATCCTCAGTGCCTGCCAGGATCTGGCTCGACAGCTTGGCGAGCTCCTGCTCCTCCTCGGTGAACTCCTGCTCGCCGACGGTCTCCGTGCGCTGCGACATCTGCTCCTGGACGCCCTGCACGACGGCCTGCATCGGGTCGCCACCGCTCATCCAGGCAAACAAGGCGGCAATCAGAATACCTCCGAGGCCGCCGACTCCTACTTTCGCTCCTGTGCTCATTCCGCGGCGATCTTCCACGTTAGAGCTCTCTCTTCTTCCACTTAATCTCATAGTTTTTGTTTTTTGATTAATTTAAATTTTGCTTGCAAAGATAAGAAAAAAATAATAAATCGGCAAATTCAGACACATTTTCTTTGCCGTTAGCACGTTTTTTTGTACTTTTGCAGTCAAAATTGTAAACAGCAAATAGTAAATCCATAAATAGTAAATCATTTTTATGTTAACACTCAAACTCATCAGTGAGGAAACTGAACGTGTCATTAAAGGCCTTGAGAAGAAGCACTTCAACGGTGCTCGACAGGCCATCGAACAAGTATTAGCCGTAGACAAGCAGCGGCGTGAGGCTCAGCAGCAGCTTGACCAGAACCTGAGCGAAGCCAAGAAGATGGCCGCACAGATAGGGGCGCTCATGAAGCAGGGCCAGAAGGACGAGGCCGAAGCCATCAAGGCAAAGGTTTCGGGTCTGAAGGAGACCAACAAGCAGCTGGAGGAGCAGATGAACCAGGCCCAGGAGCAGATGACCACGCTCCTCTGCCAGATTCCCAACATCCCCTACGACGAGGTTCCCGAGGGAGCAGCCGCCGAGGACAACCGCGTGGTGAAATCAAACCTGAAGGAATGCACCCCAGAGGACACCGTGGGCAACTGGAACGTCAACCCACAGCTGGGACTGGCCAATCCGCTGCCCCACTGGGAACTGGCCAAGAAGTACAACCTCATCGACTTTGATCTGGGTGTGAAGATTACGGGTGCTGGATTCCCAGTCTACATCGGCAAGGGCGCCCAGCTGCAGCGTGCCCTGATCAACTTCTTCCTGGCCGAGGCCGCCAAGAGTGGATATACCGAGATCATGCCGCCGACGGTGGTCAACGCTGCTTCGGGCTACGGCACGGGTCAGCTGCCTGACAAGGAGGGCCAGATGTATCACTGCGAGGTAGACGACTTCTACCTCATCCCCACGGCCGAGGTGCCCGTTACCAATATCTATCGCGACGTCATTCTCGACGAGGCCCAGCTGCCTGTCAAGAACTGCGCCTACACGGAGTGCTTCCGCCGCGAGGCTGGCTCCTACGGCAAGGACGTGCGCGGTCTGAACCGTCTGCACGAGTTCTCGAAGATTGAGATTGTACGCATCGACAAACCTGAGCACTCCAAGGAGAGCCACCGCGAGATGCTCGACCACGTTGAAGGACTGCTCAAGAAGTTAGAGCTTCCCTATAGAATTTTGCTCTTATGCGGTGGCGATCAGTCGTTTACCAGCGCCATCTGCTACGACTTCGAGGTCTACAGCGAGGCACAGGGCCGCTGGCTCGAGGTGTCGTCGGTATCGAACTTCGACACCTATCAGGCCAACCGTCTGAAATGCCGCTACCGCCGTCAGGACACCAAGAAGACAGAGCTCTGCCATACCCTCAACGGCTCGGCCTTGGCACTGCCACGTATCGTTGCCGCCCTGCTCGAAAACAACCAGACGCCTGAGGGCATACGCATACCCAAGGCACTGGTGCCCTACACCGGCTTCGACCTTATTTCGTAAAACAACAAGAATATAGCTATGAAACTGAACGACATACTGAGCGGACAGTTTAATACCGCAGAATGGGAAGCCAAGGGCTATGAGCTTCCGAAGTTCGACATTGCAAAAGTGCGCGAGAAGACGGCCAAGGAGCCGACGTGGGTGCACTTCGGCGGCGGAAACATCTTCCGGGCTTTCCCTGCTGCCATCCTGAACGACGCACTCAACACGGGCCGTTACGACCGGGGCGTCATCGTGGCCGAGACCTTCGACTTCGAGGTCATCGACAAGGCCTACGCGCCCTACAATAACCTGTCGCTGCTGGTCAGCCTGCAGTCAACAGGCACCATTGAGAAAAAGGTGATTGCATCGGTGACAGAGGCCCTGAAGGCCGACCCGCAGTTCGATGACTGGAAGCGTCTGGTCGAGATATTCCGCAATCCGTCGCTGCAGATGATTTCGTTCACCATCACCGAGAAAGGCTACACCTACAACGACGCCGACCTGGCCCGCGGGCTGACACCCATGTTCGCCATGGGCAAGGTCTGCGCCCTGCTCTACGAGCGATGGCAGGCCGGACAGCTGCCACTGACGGTGCAGTCGATGGACAACTGCTCGCACAACGGCGACCGCGTGAAAGCCGGTGTCATGGCCTACGCTGAGCGCTGGGTCGGCGACGGTCTTGTGCCTGCCGACTTCCTCGCCTACCTGAAGGACGAGTCGAAGGTCACCTTCCCCTGGTCGATGATCGACAAGATTACGCCTCGCCCACATGAGAAGGTCAAGGAGATGCTTGCCGCCGACGGTTTTGAGGACAACAACTATATTGAGACCGAGCGCCACACGTTCACCGCTCCGTTTGTCAACGCCGAGGAGGTGCAGTATCTCGTCATTGAAGACAACTACACCAACGGCCGTCCCCCACTCGACCTTGGCGGAGCACTCTACACAACCCGCGAGACGGTGGACAAGGTTGAGACGATGAAGGTGACGACCTGCTTGAACCCTCTCCACACGGCCATGTCAATCTATGGCTGTATGCTCGGCTATACCCTCATCTCGGCCGAGATGGCCGACGCCGACCTGCGTCTGTTCATCCAGAAAATCGGCTACATGGAAGCCATGCCCGTCGTCGTAGACCCGGGCGTGCTGAACCCCTACGAGTTTATCGGTGCCGTCATCAACCGCCGACTGCCCAATCCCTTCATGCCCGACGCTCCGCAGCGCATAGCCATGGACACCAGCCAGAAGCTGCCCATCCGCTTCGGCGAAACCATCAAGAAATATATTGCCAGAGGCCTCGACATGACGAACCTCGTACTCATACCCCTCACGTTGGCGGGCTACGCCCGTTACCTGAAGGGCGTGAAAGACGACCTCACCCCGTTCGAGCCCTCGCCAGACCCCATGCTGGCCGAGTTGCAGGCTATCGTTGCCCCGCTCGAGATAGGCAAGGCCGACCAGGACTGGAGCTGCCTCCGCCAACTCTACTCGCGCAAGGACGTCTTCGGCCTCGACCTCTACGAAGCTGGTCTTGGCGAGCAGATTGAGGGCATGGTGCGTGAACTCTATGCCGGCAAGGGTGCCGTCAGGGCTACGCTCCATAAGTATGTCGCTGCCCGCTGACCCCTGACCCCGTTTTTCAGAGCCGCCAGCCAATCCATTTGGGTCTGCCCAGAGAGATTGGCCGGCGGCTCTGACCGTGTATGCCCGGCGCAAACCTTTACGCAAAAATAATGCAGCCAGCGCCACTTTTATTTGGTAGTTTCAGGATTATTCTGTATCTTTGCGGTCGGAAACTGAAAACAAACAATAAAACAATTACAAAACAATGAAACCTCTAAACAAACACTTCGCGCCTAAGAGCGTGATGCCCGAAAAAGTGATTCAGTTTGGCGAAGGAAACTTCCTGCGCGCATTTGTCGATTGGATTATCTGGAACATGGACCAGAAGACCGACTTCAACGGCTCGGTTGTCGTCGTACAGCCCATCGAGCGTGGTATGGTCGACTGGCTGAACGGTCAGGACTGCCTCTATCACGTCAACCTGCAGGGCCGTGAGAACGGCAAGGCCGTGAACACTCTGGAGCGCATCGACGTCATCAGCCGCGCGCTGAACCCCTATAGCCAGAACGCCGCCTTCATGGCACTGGCCGACCAGCCCGAGATTCGCTTCGTGATTTCGAACACCACCGAGGCCGGCATCGCCTTCGACCCCGCCTGCAAGCTCGACGACGCTCCCGCCAGCAGCTATCCCGGCAAGCTGGTGCAGCTGCTCTACCGCCGTTGGCAGACCTTTGAGGGCGACCCCACGAAAGGCCTGATCATCTTCCCCTGCGAACTGATTTTCCTGAACGGCCACGTACTGAAGGACTGCATTGAGAAGTATATCGAACTGTGGCAGCTGCCTGCTGACTTCAAGAAGTGGTTCGAGGAGTCGTGCGGCGTCTATGCCACGCTGGTCGACCGCATCGTGCCGGGCTTCCCCCGCAACGAGATTAAGCAGATTCAGGAGAAGATATGCTACCGCGACAATCTCGTCGTACAGGCCGAGAACTTCCACCTCTGGGTCATCGAGGCTCCGCAGGAGGTGGCTAAGGAATTCCCCGCCGACAAGGCTGGACTCCACGTGCTGTTCGTCCCGTCGGAGGAGCCCTACCACAAGCGCAAGGTGACGCTGCTCAACGGCCCTCACACCGTGCTTTCGCCCGTGGCATTCCTCAGCGGTGTCAACATCGTCCGCGACGCCTGCAACCACGAGGTCATCGGTAAGTATATCCACAAGGTGCAGTTTGACGAGCTGATGCAGACGCTCGACCTGCCCATGGACGAGCTCGAGAAGTTTGCCGGCGACGTGCTGGAGCGCTTCGACAACCCGTTTGTCGACCACCAGGTGACCAGCATCATGCTCAACTCGTTCCCGAAGTTCCAGGCCCGCGACCTGCCCGGCGTGAAGACCTATCTGGAGCGCAAGGGCGAGCTGCCTAAGGGCTTGGTGTTCGGTCTGGCTGCCATCATTACCTATTATAAAGGTGGCAAGCGCGAGGACGGTGTTGAGATTGTGCCCAACGACGACCAGAAGATCATGGACCTGCTGAAGCAGCTCTGGGCTACTGGCGACACCCAGAAGGTGGCCGACGGCGTGCTTGGAGCCGAGTTCATCTGGCAGGAAGACCTCAACAAGATTCAGGGTCTGAACATGATGGTGAAGAACTTCCTCGACCTCATCCAGCAGAAGGGCATGCTCGAGGCCGTAAAGACCATTCTTTGAGAATTGAGAATTGACAATTGAGAATTGAGCGAATATATTGAAATCAAAGGAGCGCGCGTCAACAACCTGAAGAATGTTGACGTGCGCATTCCGAGAAATAAATTTGTGGTGATTGCCGGAGTCAGTGGCTCCGGCAAATCGTCTTTAGCCTTCGACACGCTCTATGCTGAGGGCCAGCGGCGCTATGTAGAGAGTCTGTCGAGCTATGCCCGCCAGTTCCTGGGGCGCATGAACAAGCCCGAGTGTGATTTCATACGCGGCATTCCGCCGGCCATTGCCATCGAGCAGAAGGTCATCTCACGAAATCCGCGCAGCACCGTGGGCACGTCGACCGAGATTTACGAATACCTGCGGCTGCTCTTTGCCCGCATCGGCCATACCTACTCACCCATCAGCGGACAGGAGGTGAAGAAACACTCCACAGAGGACATCGTGCGCCAGATGCAGCAATACCAGAAGGGCACGAAATTTGTGGTCATGGCGCCGGTAAGGGTGGCCAAGGACCGCACCCTACAGCAACAGCTGAAGGCATACACCCTTGAAGGCTACGCCCGCCTGTTTGATGGCACCGACTTCGTACGCATCGACGACTATCTGGAACAATTAGGCGACGAAGCCCCATCGGGCGCCGTTGGGAGCACTCTTTACCTCGTCATCGACCGTCTCTCCGTCGACGACTCCAAGGATGTCATCGCACGGCTTGTCGACTCTGCCGAGACCGCGTTCTATGAGGGCGGTGGCGAGTGCCGGCTGATGTTTCTGCCGTCGAACATCGTCTACGACTTCTCCATGCGCTACGAGGCCGACGGCATGACCTTCGAGGAGCCCTCCGACCAGCTGTTCTCTTTCAACTCGCCCGTTGGCGCCTGTCCCGAATGTCAGGGCTTTGGCAAGATTATCGGTATCGACGAGCGTCTGGTGATTCCCAACACGACACTGTCGGTCTATGACGGCTGCGTGGTCTGCTGGCATGGCGACAAGATGAAGGAGTGGCAACAGTGGTTCATACACCACGCCGCCAACGACGACTTCCCGATATTCGAGCCTTACATGAACCTGACACAGCGGCAGAAGGACTGGCTGTGGCACGGTCTGCCTTCAGACAAGGGAGCCAAGGAGAAGCCCTGCATCGACCAGTTCTTCCAGATGGTGAAGGACAACCAGTACAAGATACAGTACCGCGTGATGATGGCCCGCTACCGCGGCAAGACCACCTGTCCGAAGTGTCACGGCACAAGGCTGAAGCCCGAGGCCGGATATGTCAAGATAGGCGGACGAAGCATTACCGACCTGGTGCAGATGCCGGTGGTCAGAGTAAAGGAATGGTTCGACCGCCTGGAGCTCAGCGACCACGACGCTGAGGTCGGGAAGCGGCTGCTGACAGAGATCAAGTCGAGGCTGCAATTTCTTTTAGATGTGGGACTTGGCTATCTGACGCTCAACCGTCTCTCGAACTCGCTCAGCGGTGGTGAGAGTCAGCGTATCAATCTCTGTACAAGTCTCGGATCATCGCTCGTCGGTTCGCTTTACATCCTCGACGAGCCAAGCATCGGGCTCCATTCGCGCGACACCGACCGACTCATCCATGTGCTCAAGGAACTGCAAGCCCTGGGCAACACCGTGGTAGTGGTCGAGCACGACGAGGAAATCATGCGTGCAGCCGACTACATTATTGATGTCGGCCCCGATGCCGGACGCTTAGGCGGCGAGATTGTGTACGAGGGAGAAGCCCCCAGGTCGGCATCCGACGTAACGACAGCGTCGCGCTCCTACACCGTGCGCTACCTGCTGCACCAGGAGGAGATTCCCATACCGCAGTCACGCCGTCCGTGGAATCGTACTATAGGCATCAAGGGGGCGCGCATGAATAACCTGAAGGGCATCGACGTCCAGATTCCCCTGAACGTCATGACCGTCGTCACCGGAGTATCAGGCAGTGGCAAGTCGAGTCTCATCAAGGGCATACTCTACCCCGCCCTGAAGCGCCATATCGGCGACGTCTGCGATGCCCCCGGCGAATACTTGGGACTGACAGGCGATGTTGATGCGGTCAAGCGCATAGAGTTCGTCGACCAGAACCCTATCGGCAAGTCGACACGGTCGAACCCTGCCACCTACGTCAAGGCTTACGACGCCATACGCGACCTCTTTGCCGACCAGCCATTGAGCCAGCAGATGGGCTTCTCGAGCCAATACTTCTCGTTCAACGCCGATGGAGGGCGCTGCGACGAATGTAAGGGAGCCGGCACCATAACGGTGGAGATGCAATTCATGGCCGACCTCGTCTTAGAGTGCGAGGCCTGCCACGGCCATCGCTTCAAGAAAGACATCCTTGACGTACGCTATAACGGCAAGAACATTGACGACGTCCTGAACATGACCATTTCTGAGGCGATTGAGTTTTTCGAGGGCAACAAGACCATCGTCAGCCGCCTGAAGCCACTCGAGGACGTCGGACTGGGCTACATCAAGCTGGGCCAGAACTCAAGCTCGCTGTCGGGCGGCGAGAACCAACGTGTTAAACTGGCCTACTTCATAGGCCAGGAACGGCAGGAGCCCACCATGTTCATCTTCGACGAGCCGACCACCGGCCTGCACTTCCACGACATCAGCCGCCTGCTGCACTCGATGGAAGCCCTGATAGAACGGGGCCACACGATTGTCATCATTGAGCACAACATGGAAGTCATCAAGTGTGCTGACCACGTCATAGACCTCGGCCCCGAAGGCGGCGACCGTGGCGGTAGCCTCGTCTGTGCCGGAACGCCCGAGGAAGTAGCCTGCTGCAAGGAGAGCATCACCGGGCGTTATCTGAAAGAAAAGCTTTAAATAATGTTAAGGATTTGACAACGTAACGATATTTTTCGTAACTTTGCACCGCCTTAGAAGGTAATATACGTATATCAACTTGATTTTCAGGCATTTAAAGAAGAAAGAAGGATAAACATGAGACAGCTAAAAATTCAGAAGAGTATCACCAATCGTTCGAGTGAGGCTCTGGACAAGTATCTGGTAGAAATTGGTCGTGCACCGCTCATCAGCATTGACGAAGAGATTGAGCTGGCACAGAAGATACGCAAGGGAGGCCCTGAGGGTGAACGCGCCAAGGACAAGCTCGTGACCGCCAACCTGCGATTTGTCGTGTCGGTGGCCAAGCAGTACCAGCACCAGGGTCTGACGCTGACCGACCTCATCGACGAGGGCAACATCGGCCTGATCAAGGCAGCCCAGAAGTTCGACGAGACACGCGGCTTTAAGTTCATCTCCTACGCCGTGTGGTGGATTCGTCAGTCTATTCTGCAGGCCATCGCCGAGCAGAGCCGCATTGTGCGCTTGCCGCTGAATCAGGTTGGCTCGCTCAATAAGATCAACCACGAGATTAACAAGTTCGAACAGGAGCACCAGCGTCATCCGTCGGTGCAGGAGCTGGCCGAGGCCACCTCGATTGACGAGGAGAAGATAGGCCAGTCGATGCAGGCCGACAGCCACCACGTCTCCATCGACGCCCCTTTCCAGGACGGCGAGGACAACTGCATGCTCGACGTCATGGCCTCAGGCGACGACTCGCGTACCGACCGCCAGGTAGACCATGAGTCGATGGCCCAGGAGCTGAACACCGTGCTGAACAAAGTGCTGAAGGAGCGCGAGATTACCATCATCCGCGAGTGCTTCGGCATTGGCTGCCACGAGAAAGGTCTCGAAGAGATTGGCGACCAGCTGGGACTTACCCGTGAGCGTGTACGCCAGATTCGCGAAAAGAGTATTGCAAAACTTCGCGATTCGGGCAATGCAAAAATTTTGATGAAGTATTTGGGCTAAAAATTTTGCGACTTCAAAATTTATCTGTAATTTTGTCGTCGTGAAATGCCAGAAGTGGATAACGGTCATCGTACTGGGCATACTCATGGGTATGCCCAGTACTGGTTTTACGAGGAGCCGAGTCGACTCTCTCGTACTCAGCCGTATCTTCGAATACTGCAGCAGCTACACCCCCAACAATGTCAGCGGCCACACGACTAACGTCTACGTCAAGAGCAACTTCAACGTCTGGCGGCGTAACCCTACGCTGTGGCTCATACCGACGATGTACTCCATTGCCGAGGGTGACCGCTATCTCGTCTCGGAATCGTACAACAAGCTGCGATTCAACGACATCAACAACTACGAGAAGACCCGTAAGGTAAGCTACAGCACCATACGCCACAACCGCCGCGCCCTGCCCACGGTCGTCGAGTTCATGACCCCCAACATCTACGACGTCTGTCTCTACGACGACCACATCCTGTCGCCCTTCCACGAAGACAACCGCCGGTATTACCACTACACCATACTGCCCAGCATCGACAATCGGGTGAGGATAGAGTTCAAGCCTCGCCTGCCCGACAACACCCAGCTGGTTTCCGGCCATGCCTACGCCGACATCCGCACCGGACGAGTCATCAAGGCCACCTTCAATGGCGAGTTCGACATGATAACCTTCCACACCGAGACCACCCAGGGCGACCAGGGTGTCCGCTCACTGCTGCCCAAAGAGTGTAAGACCAACGTCATCTTCTACTTCATGGGCAACAAGATATACTCCACCTTGGAGGCCTACTTCGACTGCCCAGTCAATCTGCCTGACTCCGTCAACGATGAGTTCAGCCTCGAGCTGATGGACAGCATCCGCCCCGTCCCGCTGACGGCCCAGGAGCGGCATATACTCAACGAGTATGCCGAGAGCCGCAAGCCTGACACGACCCAGGTGGCCGACACCATGCCGCGGAAGTTCAGCTTCGTCAAGGACGTGCTGCAGGATGCTATCGGCGACAACCTCGTGACCAGCATACGCTACCGTACCGACCACACCTACCTGAGACTCTGGCCCATTCTGAATCCCCAGTACGTCAGCTACAGCAGTTCCCACGGACTGTCGTATAAGTTAAGGTTCGGTGCCGAATACTACTTCAACTCCCACCGCTACTTTGAGTTCACGCCCCGACTGGGCTACACCTTCAAGTATAAGAAACCCTACTTCACCCTACCCCTTTACTTCAACTACAACCCCAAGCGTAACGGTCAGGTACAGGTCATCTACGGTAACGGCAACCGTATCGGTAACAGCTACATCACCGAAGACATCATACGCGAATACGGCGACTCGCTGGCCCTTAACGACGACCTGCAACTCTTCGACGACAACTACCTCATCATCAGCAACAATGTCAAGGCCTTCGACTGGCTTGAGATTACCAGCGGCTTCACCTACCACCACCGCGTTGCTTACCGGCCCGAAGAACTGAAGAAGTACGGCAAGCAGCAGGTCTTCAACAGCTTCGCCCCGATGCTCTCGCTGAAGTTCAGCCCGTGGAAGAAGGGACCGACACTCACCGTCGACTACGAACGTGGCATCGAAGGCATCATCAACTCCGACATCGACTACGAACGCTGGGAGTTTGACGGCTCGATAAAGTATAACATCAACAAAATCAGAAAGGTCAACGCCAAGCTCGGACTGGGCTTCTACAGCCGCAAGAAGGACAGCTACTTCGTAGACTACATCCACTTCCGCGACGACAAGCTGCCCGAAGGCTGGGACGACGACTGGACGGGCAACTTCCAGTTGCTCGACAGCCGCTGGTACAATGAGTCGCGCTACTACGCCCGGGCCAATCTGAGCTATGAGTCGCCCTTCCTCGTCATGTCGTGGTTCCCGCTCATAGGCCATTTCTTCGAGAAGGAGCGCTTCTATCTCAGCGCACTGAGCATCGACAACACGCGACCCTATTCCGAGGTTGGCTATGGCTTCACCACACGCCTGGTCTCCATCGGGCTGTTTGCCAGTTTCCTCCAGACGAAGTTTCAGGACTTCGGCTGCAAATTCACCTTTGAACTATTCAGAAGATGGTAAAACCCTTAACCGTATATAAAGCCTCCGCCGGCAGTGGCAAGACCTTTGCACTGGCCGTACAGTATATCAAGCTCGTGGTGCAGAACCCGCAAGCCTACCGCAACATCCTCGCCGTCACCTTCACCAACAAGGCCACCGAGGAGATGAAGACCCGCATCCTGAGCCAACTCTACGGCATCTGGAAGCAGCTGCCCGACTCCGACGTCTACTTGCGCGAGGTCTGCCACGCCCTCGACGCCTCGCCGCAGTTCGTCAGCCAGCGGGCCGGCATTGCCCTGAGCCTGCTGCTGCACAACTATAATCACTTCCGCGTGATGACCATCGACACCTTCTTCCAGAGCGTGCTGCGCAACCTGGCCCGCGAGCTCGACCTGACCACCAACCTGCACATAGGCCTTAACGACGTGCAGATAGAGGAGCAGGCCGTCGACGAGATGATAGAAGACCTGAAGACCACCGACGCCATGCTGCTGTGGATCATGAGATACATCATGGAGAACATCTCCGACGACCGCTCATGGAACATCATCGGACAGATCAAGCAGTTCGGCAAGACCATCTTCCAGGACAACTACAAGGACATCAGCCGCGAGCTCAGCCAGCGCCTGCAGCAGGAAGACTTCTTCGACCGCTACACCGCCACACTGCGCGACCTACGCGACCAGGCCAAGGAGCACATGCTCAGCATAGCCGAGTCGTTCTTCGGCACTCTCGAGGAAGAGGGACTCGGCATCGACGACCTGGCCAACAAGCGGCGCGGCATTGCCAGCTTCTTCCTCAAGCTCAGGGACGGCATCTTCGACCCAAGCGTTGAGAACGCCACGGTGGCCAACTGCCTGGGAAACCCAGAGAAGTGGTACACCAAGACCCATCCCCGCCGCCAGCTCATCCACGCCCTGGCCGAAGGTCAGCTCGGCGACATCCTGCGTTATGCCGTCGAGGTGCGCCCACGCCAGTGGAAGCTGTACCAGTCGGCCGTTCTCACTCTGCGCCACCTGAACCAGGTACGCCTGCTGAGCAGCATCGAGAGCAAGGTGCGCGCCATCAATGCCGACGACAACCGATTCCTGCTCAGCGACACGCAGAAGCTGCTGAGCGCACTCATCAGCGAGCAGGACGCGCCCTTCGTCTTCGAGAAAATAGGCACCCAGCTGCAGCACGTCATGATCGACGAGTTCCAGGACACCTCGACCGTGCAGTGGCATAACTTCCAAGTGCTGCTGGCCGAGACCATGAGCCACAAGGGCAGCGAGAACCTCATCGTCGGCGACGTGAAGCAGAGCATCTATCGCTGGCGTAACGGCGACTGGCGACTGCTGAACGACATCGAGCAGATGTTCAGCAGCGAGATGGTTCACACAGAGCCGCTGAAGACCAACCGCCGCTCTGACAGAAGGGTGATCACGTTCAACAACACCTTCTTCACCAAGGCCGCACAGGCGGAATACGACCGACTGCAGGACCAGCCGGGAGCCGACCAGCTGAAACGTGCCTATCAGGATGTCGAACAGCTGATTCCCGATGGTAAGTCAGACTCTGGATTCGTACACGTGGAGCTGCTGCCCGCCGACGACTACCAGCAGGCCACGCTGCAACGGCTCGCCGACACCGTCAGCCAGCTGCTGCGCCAGGGCGTGACACAAAGCCAGATGGCCATCCTCGTCCGCATCAACAGCCATATCCCCCTCATTGCCAACTACTTCAGCCAGCACCTGCCGGAGGTCAGCATTGTCAGCGACGAGGCGTTCCGGCTCGACGCCTCGCAGTCGGTAAAGGCCATCATCCAGGCGCTGAAGCTCATACGCGACCCGGGCGACCAGCTGGCCAGAGCCTTTCTTCAGAAGTACTGCGGCGACGTCACCATCGACGGCAGCGAGTACGCCCGGCTGTCGCTCTACGAGCTGGTCGAACAGCTGTTTGCCGACCTGAGACTCGACCGCTTCGACGAGCAGAGTGCCTACGTCTGCACGTTCTTCGACCACCTGCGCCGTTACACCAGCGAGAACCCTGCCACCATCGACGGACTGCTCACACTCTGGGAGAGCGAGCTCCACAAGAAGACCATCCAGAGCGACATTGCCGACGGCGTGCGCATCATCAGCATCCATAAGTCGAAAGGACTGGAGTACGACGTCGTGCTCAGCCCGTTCTGCGACTGGCCTCTCGAGAAGTCGGGCAACGTGCTGTGGTGCCGCCCCGCCGAAGAGCCCTTCAGCGAACTACCCATCGCCCCCATCGACTACAGCCAGAAGGGCATGCTGGGCAGCATCTACGAGCGCGACTACCACCACGAGCACCTGCAGAACGTCGTCGACAACCTCAACCTGCTCTACGTCGACTTCACGCGCGCGCGTCGCGCGCTATATGTCTTCGGTAAGCGTGGCAGCAAGAACTCACGCTCTGAAATCATTGAGCAGGTGATAACCACCTGGCACGACGCCCCCAGCCAGAGCGGCGACGCCCGGCTGACAGGCAAGGACACCGCCGAGACGCCGCTCATACTGGAATACGGCGACGAAGACACCACACTTGCACAGTGTGCCGCCCCGAAGGCAGCCCGCACCACCACCACGACCGCCAACCCCTTCCTGCAGCCGTCGGTTCCCGTCCCCGTCGTCATCGACACCCACCGGGTAACGGCCACCTTCAGGCAGAGCAACCGCAGCCGCGACTTCATTGCCGGCGACGACGAACAAGCATCGACAGCCGACTACATCCAGCTGGGCAACATCCTGCACGGCATCTTCTCAACCATCCGCACCACCGACGACATCGGCCAGGCCCTGCGCCAGCTGGAGCAGGAGGGCGTCGTCTACAGTCGCGAGATCTCGTTACAGCGCATCCAGACACTGCTGCGCAAACGCCTGGAGAATCCTATCGTGGCCGAGTGGTTCTCTGACCGCTGGACGTTGTTCAACGAGTGTACCATCCTCAGCCCGTCTGACGACGGCACCATCGTCGACCGGCGCCCCGACCGCGTCATGACCGACGGCACCCGCTGGATTGTCGTCGACTTCAAGTTCGGCCGGCCGCGCCCTGAATACCGCGACCAGGTGCTTGAGTATATGCAACTGATTGAGTCAATGGGCCATACCGACGTCACCGGCTACCTCTGGTATGTCTACAGCAATAAGATAGAACAAGTATGAAATCATTCCTTGAACACGTAGCACACGATATCATCGCCAAGTACGGTACTGACCTGTCGCGCACCGTCGTCGTCTTCCCTAACAAGCGGGCGTCACTCTTCCTCAACGACGCCCTGGCGCGCGAAGCCGGACGGGCCATGTGGGCTCCGGCCTGCACCACCATCAGCCAGCTCTTCCGCAGCCAGTCAACGCTCACCGTCGCCGACCCCATAAAACTGGTCTGCGACCTGCACCGAACCTACACCGAGGTCACCGGCATCGACGAGACCCTCGACCACTTCTACGGCTGGGGACAGCTGCTCATCTCCGACTTCGACGACATCGACAAGCACATGGCGCCCGCCGACAAGATTTTTGCAAACCTGAGGGACATCCGTGAGTTTGACGATGTCAGCTATCTCACACAGGAGCAGCGTGATGCCATCAAGAAATTCTTCGCCAACTTCAGCGACGACCACAACACGCTGCTCAAGGAGCGCTTCATGCGCCTGTGGTCGCGCATGGGCGACATCTATCATGCCTTTAACCGTCGTCTGGAAAGCCAGCGCCTGGCCTACGAAGGGGCGCTCTATCGCCAGGTGGCTGAACGTCTCGACGAGTCGCCGCTCGGAAACAAGTCCCCCAACGGGTGGGATTTAGGGGGGCATGAGCTTTACATCTTCGTGGGGTTCAACATGCTGCAGGCCGTCGAGCAGCGGCTGTTCAGCCACCTGAAGGCCCAGGGCCGGGCCCGCTTCTACTGGGACTACGACCGCTACTACCTCAAGTCAGAGGCCGGCCACTTCATCGGGCAGTATCTCAGCGACTTCCCCAACGAACTGACTGACGACGACAGCATCTACGACAACTACCGGCGCCCCAAGACCATCGAGTTTGCCGTTGCCTCGACCGACGACGTACAGGCCCGCTACATCAGCCAGTGGCTGCAGAGCGAGGGGCGCATCGCCGCCGGACGCAAGACGGCCATCGTGCTCTGCAACGAGGCCCTGCTGCCTACCGTCATCCACTGTCTGCCTGACGACGTGGGGCACGTCAACATCACCACCGGCTACCCCCTGCAACAGACCCACGTGGCCTCGCTCGTACAGCGACTCCTACGTAAGCAGCCCCTCGGCGACATCATCGACCAGGTCGTACAGCTGGCCAAGGAGCCCGACGTCGCCGAAAGTCCGTTCCACGCCGAAGCCTGCTTCCGCACCTACACACTGCTGACCAGGGTCAGGAACCTCATTGACAGCGGCGAACTGACGATCGACGTCATCACGCTACAGCGACTCATCGCGCAGCTCATACAGCAGACCTCGATACCCTTCCACGGCGAACCGGCAGTAGGCCTCCAGGTGATGGGCATACTCGAGACACGCAACCTCGACTTCGACCACCTGCTGGTGCTCTCGGCCAACGAGGGCAACATTCCCCAGGGCGTGACCGACTCGTCGTTCATCCCCTACTCTATCCGTCAGGCGTTCGGACTGACCACAGCCGACCACAAGTCGGCCATCTATGCCTACTACTTCAACCGGCTGCTGAGCCGTGCCGGCGACGTCACCATTGCCTACTCCAATGCCACCACCGACGGACAGGCATCGGAGATAAGCCGGTTCCTGCTGCAGATGATGACCGAAGACCGTCATCACCACATCGTCCACCACACGCTGACGGCACCACAGAACATCACGCTGAAGGCGCCACAACCCGTAGAGAAGACGCCGACGGTGGTGGCCACGCTGCGCCGATACCTCAGCGAGTCAGTACTCTCGCCGACGGCCATCAACCGCTACATGCGCTGCCCGTTGCAGTTCTACTTCTGCTACGTCGAGGGACTGCGCGAGCCCGACGACACCGAGGACGGCGTCATCGACGGACGCATCTTCGGCAACATCTTCCACAACGCGGCCCAGCTGCTCTACCAGCAGCTCACCGAGCGCAACCCGCTCATCGCCGCCAGCGACCTCGACGAGCTGCTGAAGTCGAAAGTCGACATCGAACTGGCCGTCGACCGCGCCTTTGCCCAGGAGTTCGACGACCACGTGCCGCAAGGCGGGCTGGCCGTCATCAACCGCGAAGTCATCATCCACTACCTGCGCCAGCTCGTCACCGTCGACCGCCGCCTCGCCCCCTTCACCATCGTCGGCCTGGAGCATGACGTCACTGAGACCATACCCATACCAAGCATCGGCATGAGCGCCAGAATCGGCGGGCGCGTCGACCGGCTCGACCGCGTCAACTATGGCGACGGCGAGCAGATTCGCGTCATCGACTATAAGACCGGCGCCCGACGACTATCACCACTGAAGACCGTCGACGACATCTTCGACCCCGCGCAGCTACGCAACCACTCCGACTACTACCTCCAGACGCTGCTCTACGCGCGCCTCGTCAGCAGCCGTCACCACATGCCCGTAGCCCCCGCCCTGCTCTTCATCCAGCACGCCGGCACCGACGACTATAACCCCATACTGAAATTCGGAAACGAACTGATCAACGACGTGGCCACTCCCGAAGGCGACCGCTTCGTGAAGCTGTGCATGGAGAAGGTCAACGAAATCTTCGACCCCGCCAGCCCTTTCATGCCCACCACCGAGCCCCATCACTGTACGGCGTGCCCCTACGCCAACCTCTGCAAGACATGACGACTCACCACAAAGCTCACAGAGGCCACCGAGCGTTTTGTACGCTGTGACCTCTGTGACCTCTGTGGTAAAAAACAAAAGAGCGGGATACGGGAATCGAACCCGCCTCCCAGGCTTGGGAAGCCCGTGCACTACCGATGTGCTAATCCCGCTTAAAAAAATGTTCCTGATTGTTTGGAGCCGATACCCGGACTCGAACCGGGGACCCACGCATTACGAATGCGTTGCTCTACCAACTGAGCCATATCGGCAAACCCTAAGTACACCCGCAGGGGCTCGAACCCTGGACACCCTGATTAAGAGTCAGGTGCTCTACCAACTGAGCTACGGGTGCATTTTGCTGTCCGTTTTGTTTCAAAAAGAAAGAGGTCAACCCTCTTTTTCGTGTGTACACCCGCAGGGGCTCGAACCCTGGACACCCTGATTAAGAGTCAGGTGCTCTACCAACTGAGCTACGGGTGCATCCGCTGTTTTTCGTTTTGCGGGTGCAAAGGTACACATAATTTTTCATGTGGCCAAACTTTTCGGCGCTTTTCTTCAAAAAAAATGCTATTCTCCCTATTTTCAGCCCTCCATCCGGCGCTTCTCCACCCCGTTCTGCCGCCAAACGGCACAATTTGTCGCTAAAAGCTACCCGCCGGGTAGAGCCCCGCTACCCGCCGGGTTGAGGACAGCTACCCGCCGGGTTGAGGGCAGAATCCCACTGACAGCACAACATGCTTAGGATAATCTTGTCGCGCCCCTCGGCGTCAATCTGCGTACTGGCAGCATCGCGCACGAGTGGAGGCAGGTCGTCAAGATTGATTTTGTCAGAAAAAGTTTCCGTAAAACCACTATTGGCACCGTTGACGTCTTCATCGGTCGAACCACCAATTTCCCTCATTCCCTCACTTCCCTCAGCCTGCGGGAAACTATCGGAATCCTTGGAAAGTACCATTTTTACGTATTCCAACTCTTTTCCCTCAGGTTGAGGGAAGTGAGGGTTTGAGGGAAACCTGCGCCCCATCTCGCT
>CAMOKH010000046.1 GCA_946617675.1 uncultured Prevotellaceae bacterium
CCCGGCCGCCGCGGCC
This sequence comes from uncultured Prevotellaceae bacterium, assembly GCA_946617675.1. GTDB lineage: Bacteria > Bacteroidota > Bacteroidia > Bacteroidales > Bacteroidaceae > Prevotella. The sequence continues at coordinate 17 of CAMOKH010000046.1, forward strand.
GACATTCATGGGCGGTGAATAATTGTCCCACGGCGTGGGACGTTTGTCCCAGGCCGTGGGAACATCGTAGCGCGCCGCCTTTCGCGCGCCTTCCGCCGCCTCTCGTGGCGAAGTCAGGTGCGGGAAGTGCGGGAAGTGCGGGTTGTTTTCTATGTTTCGCTACTATTCAAACGCTCCGTCAGTTTGCCCTCTTGCTCCAGCGCTTTCCAGATGGAATATCGGGCCTCGGGATTCATCTGCTCTATTTGGCGGTAGAGGTCGGCAACGGTAGTTCGGTTAGTGTCATGCTCATGTGGACATTGCTTCGTGAGCTTCCGGTAGTCGCTCAGCAGGGCATAGCGGCTGATGTCGGCCTCGTCGATAAGGCAGAGTGGGCGAATGATGCTGAGCGGCATGCGGCGCATCTCGAGCAGTGCGGGCATCGTTCCGAATCGCCCCTGGAAGACGAGGTTCATCAGTGCCGTGTGGATGATGTCGTCGCGATGGTGGCCCAGTGCAATCTTGTTGCAGCCTAATTGTTGGGCCATGTTGAAGAGCTCTTTACGGCGATACCACGAGCAGAGGAAGCAGGGCGGCTTCGGCTTGGCCTTCGGCGTGGCGTCAGGCTCAGGTGCAAGGCTGGTGGTGACGATGTGGAGTGGCACGTCGAGGTCGGCGCAGAACTGCTGCAGATAGTCGGCTGAAGTCTCGTAATGAATTTCCGCCATGCGCACGTGGATGGCCTCTACGCGGAAGTGTGGGTGCCCGATGCGTGCCCTACGGGCCAAAAGTTCGGTGAGCAGCAACGAGTCCTTGCCGCCCGATAGGCCCACGAGCACGTGGTCGCCATCCCCCAGCAGTTTAAACTGTACGAAAGCCTTCACAAAGCGTTCGTTCAGTTTCTTAAGCAGCAAGTCCTTCTCCGTTTTCATACTGGGTTGTATACTCCCCTCCCTTCTGAAGGGGTAGGGGGCCTTACTTCATGAACACGAGGTAGACAGCGAGGATGATGAAGAGGAAGGCCAGAATATGGTTCCAATGCAGGTTCTGCCCCTGGAACATGATGTTGGCAATGACGGCGAAGACGGCCAGCGAAATGCACTCCTGGACGACCTTCAGCTGCACCAGCGAGAAGGGGCCGCCGTTGCCGATGAAGCCAAGGCGGTTGGCCGGCACCTGACAGCAGTATTCCAGGAAGGCGATGCCCCAGGAGAAGACGATGACCCCCAGAAGGGGCCAGTCGCGACTGACGCCCGTCTCCGACAATTTAAGGTGCCCATACCAAGCCAGCGTCATGAAGACGTTGCTTAGTATGAGCAGCACGATGGTATATAGTCCGTTCACCTTTATTTAATTTACGATTTACGGATTGTCGATTTACTTCTTATTAGCCTTCAGGTAGTCGTCCATGTTCTGGGCTGCACGACGGCCGTCGCCCATAGCCAGGATGACGGTGGCACCACCGCGCACGATATCGCCACCGGCGAAGATCTCCATGCGCGACGACTGCATGCCCTCGTTGACGGCAATGGTGTTCTTGCGGCCCAGCTCCAGACCCTTGATACTCTTCGGCACCAGTGGGTTGGGACTTACACCGACGGCCACGATGACCTGGTCGACGTCGAGCGTCACCGTCTTACCCTCAACGGGCACAGGCGAACGACGTCCAGAGGCATCAGGCTCGCCCAGCTCCATCACCTGCAGCACGGCCTTGCAGACGGCGCCCTGCTCGTCGGCGATGTACTCAATGGGGTTGTGTAGCGTGAGGAAGTCGATACCCTCCTCCTTGGCATGCTTCACCTCCTCGAGACGGGCCGGCATCTCAGCCTCTGAGCGACGGTAGACGAGCGTCACGTTGCCACCCAGTCGCTTTGCCGTGCGGCAGGAGTCCATGGCAGTGTTGCCACCACCGACGACGAGGACGTTCTTGCCGAAGTTGATGGGCGTGTCGGTCGTCGGGTTAGCCGCGTCCATCAGGTTGACGCGCGTCAGGTATTCGTTCGACGACATGATATTGATGGCATTCTCGCCGGGAATATTCATGAAGTTAGGCAGTCCGGCGCCAGAACCTACAAAGATTCCCTTGAAGCCCTCCTGCTCAAGTTGCTCAACGCTAATGGTTTTACCCACGATGACGTCGGTCTGGAAATGAACCCCCATCTTGGCCAGGTTCTCAATCTCGACATCGACAATCTTGTTGGGCAGTCGGAACTCGGGAATACCGTATTTCAGCACGCCGCCAATCTCATGAAGTGCCTCGAAGACATAGACGTCGTAGCCCTTCTTCACCATGTCGCCGGCAAACGAGAGACCGGCAGGACCTGAGCCCACGACGGCCACCTTGATGCCGTTAGCGGGAGCAATCTCAGGCATCGAGATGTTGCCGCTCTCGCGCTCGAAGTCGGCAGCAAAGCGCTCCAGGTAGCCGATGGCCACGGCCTTGCCGCCACTCTTCAGATGAACACACTTGCTCTCGCACTGCTTCTCCTGTGGGCAGACTCGGCCGCAGACGGCGGGCAGCGATGACGTGTTCTTCAGCACCTTGGCAGCAGCCAGGAACTGTCCGCGCTCAATGTTCTTGATGAACGAGGGAATATCAATGCTGACGGGGCAGCCCTCAATGCACGACGGCTTGGGGCAATCCAGACAGCGCTTGGCCTCCTGCATGGCCATCTCCTTGGTCAGGCCTATGTTTACCTCTTCGGTACGCGTAGTGGCACGATAGACGGGGTCGAGCTCAGGCATGACGACGCGCTCTATCTGCATGCGCTCCTTGGGTTTCACGGCAGTGCGCAGTTCCTGACGCCACGGGGCTTTTTTGTCGGTCAGCGCCTCTATAGTATCGTTCGTGGGGTCGTTGTCCATGACGATGTCTGTGGTTCCCGATGTCGTAACCTCGGGCACGCTGGCACTGGCCAAGTGCTCCTCGTAGTGTTCCAGTTCCTCCTGCTCGGCACGCTTGAAGGTGCCCATACGCTTGAACATCTCGTCCCAGTCGACAAGGGCACCGTCGAACTCAGGGCCGTCGATGCAGACGAACTTCGTCTTGCCGCCGATGGTCAGTCGGCAGGCGCCGCACATGCCCGTTCCGTCGACCATGATGGTGTTCAGCGAGACCTCGCAGGGAATGTTGTGCTTCTGGGCGGTCAGGTTCGAGAACTTCATCATGATGGGAGGGCCGATGGCAAACACCTTGTCAACATGCTCCTGCTCGATGAACTTCTCGATGCCGACGGTGACGACGCCTTTCTCGCCATACGAACCGTCGTCGGTCATGATGATGACCTCGTCTGACGACTCGCGCACCTTGTCTTCAAGAATGATGAGATCCTTCGACCGTCCGGCCATCACGCTCAGTATGCGGTTGCCGGCTTTCTTCAGCGCCTGGATGATAGGCAGCATCGGTGCAACACCCAGACCGCCGCCGGCGCAGACCACCGTACCGTAATTCTCGATACGGGTAGGATTGCCCAGCGGACCAACGACGTCGGCCACGAAGTCACCCTCGCCGAGGGCACACAATTTCTTGCTTGACAGACCGACCATCTGCACCACCAGCGTGATGGTGCCGCGGTCGATGTCGGCCCCGGCAATTGTCAGCGGCATGCGCTCGCCTTTCTTGTCCACGCGTACGATGACGAAGTTGCCCGCCTTGCGACTCTTGGCTATCAGCGGAGCCTCAATCTCGAAAAGGAAGACCTTTTCAGAGAACTGTTCTTTCCTGACGATTTTATTCATATTTGTATTTGTTTGTATCAAATTGCTTTCAAATCGGGTGCAAAGGTAGCAAATTGTTTTCAATTGACCCAATGTTTTCGCGTTTTTTTCGCTGCCGGCCAGCCAGTCGCACAGCGTTGCAGCACGTTTATTCTTAAAAAAACATATTGTTTGTACCGACTTTATGACTTTTTTCGTAATTTTGCAGCGCAAGATACAGTAAACCGTATAATATAATAAGGTGTGAAGAAGATACTGATTTCAATGACGCTGGCCATGACGGCACTCTTGGCGCTAAGCGGTTGTGTCGTGTCGGAGAAGGCCGCCGGGCGCCAGGCCCGCGTGCAAGCTGCCGTGGCCGAGGCGGTGGCCAACCGTCGCCTGCATATTGACATACTGTCGATGCTGACGGCTTCGACGGCGACTGTGTCCTGCCGATTGACTGAAACATTATTTAACCATAAAAACATAGAAAGAAAGAGAGAATGAAAAAGATTGTTGTTATGTGCCTTGCCTTGATGGCCGTCAGCGCCGTGGAGGCTCAGACCGTGAAGAGGGATACCACCCAGTTTATGAAAGAAATCCGCGACTTCGGACGCTATGCCGACTCGGCCTTCCTGAACAAGAAAGTCGTCGACTCGCTGGCCGCACGCCAGGACACACTCATCGCCAGCTACCGCGCCATCAAGCCCCGCCTGACGGACAGTCAGGTAGAGGAGTATAACCGCATCAGGGGGCGCTACACGAAGCGCATCTTGGAATATCGCGGCGAGCGCGTAGGCGAGGGGCTCCAGGTGACGGGCGACAGCATTGCAGCTGCTGCCGGCAGGGTAGGAAAGTCGGTCGGCGGATTCTTCAAAGGACTGTTCGAGCGGTAACATGCCTGCCCCTATTTAGGGCTTGCTACCTATAGTTTCGCAAAAAGTGACAGGTTTTTGAATTATTTTTCGAAAAACTTTCGCTGTTTGCGAAATTTTGTGTATCTTTGTAGGCAGTTTAGCGACTAAAAACAAATTATAATATTAAACACTAAATATTTTATGGCACAAATTACAGGACACATTTCCCAGATTATCGGCCCCGTCATCGATGTCTTCTTCGACACCAAGGGGCAAGAGGCGGAAAAGGTGTTGCCAAAAATCCACGATGCACTGAGGATTGACCGTGGCAACGGCAGCCAGCTCATCGTCGAGGTGCAGCAGCACATCGGCGAGGATACGGTTCGCTGCGTAGCTATGGACAATACCGACGGTCTGCAGCGCGGTCTGGAGGCAATACCCCTGGGTTCACCCATCATGATGCCTGCGGGCGATCAGATTAAGGGTCGTATGCTGAACGTTATCGGTCAGCCTATCGACGGTATGAAACAGCTTGACATGAAGGGGGCTTACCCCATCCACCGCGAGGCTCCGACGTTCGAGGAACTCTCTACGAAGAAGGAGATCCTGGCTACGGGCATCAAGGTCATCGACCTGCTGGAGCCTTACATGAAGGGCGGTAAGATCGGACTCTTCGGCGGTGCCGGCGTGGGCAAGACGGTGCTCATCATGGAGCTCATCAACAACATCGCCAAGGGGCACAACGGCTTCTCGGTGTTTGCTGGTGTTGGCGAGCGCACCCGCGAAGGTAACGATCTCATACGTGAGATGATCGAGTCAGGCGTCATACGCTATGGCGAGAAGTTCCGTAAGGCAATGGACGAAGGCAAGTGGGATCTCTCACTCGTCGACCCCGAGGAGCTGAAGAAGTCGCAGGCCACGCTGGTCTATGGTCAGATGAACGAGCCGCCGGGGGCACGTGCCTCAGTGGCACTCAGCGGTCTGACGGTGGCCGAGGGCTTCCGCGACGGCGGCGGCAAGGACGGCGGCGCGGCCGACATCCTGTTCTTCATCGACAACATCTTCCGTTTCACCCAGGCCGGTTCTGAGGTGTCAGCTCTGCTGGGCCGTATGCCTTCGGCTGTAGGTTACCAGCCGACGTTGGCCTCAGAGATGGGTGCCATGCAGGAGCGTATCACATCGACCAAGAAGGGTTCAATCACCTCGGTTCAGGCCGTTTACGTACCTGCCGACGACTTGACTGACCCTGCACCTGCCACGACCTTCACCCACCTCGATGCCACGACGGTGCTCGACCGTAAGATTGCCGAGCTGGGTATCTATCCTGCCGTCGATCCTCTGGGCAGTACGTCACGTATCCTTGACCCGCTGATTGTCGGCAAGGCCCACTACGACTGTGCCCAGCGTGTGAAGGAAATTCTGCAGCGCTATAAGGAGTTGCAGGACATCATCGCCATCCTCGGTATGGACGAGCTCTCCGACGAGGACAAGCTGACTGTGAACCGCGCCCGCCGCGTGCAGCGCTTCCTGTCGCAGCCGTTCTCTGTGGCTTCGCAGTTTACCGGTCTGCCCGGTATCATGGTGTCCGTCGAAGAGACGATCAAGGGCTTCAACGCCATTCTCGACGGCGAGGTCGACGACCTGCCTGAGCAGGCGTTCCTGAATGTCGGTACAATCGAGGATGCCAAGGAGAAGGCTAAGAAACTACTCGAAGCAGCTAAAGGATAATTAACGACTATGAATAATACGAATTAAACCAATTAATGTCAAGCGCAGCAATTAGTGGAATTCGTTAAATTCGTAGTAGAAAAGAGAAGAATTATGCTACAGCTAAAGATAGTTTCGCCTGAGAAGGTAGAGTTCGCCGGTGAGGTTAACAGCGTGAAGGTGCCCGGTTCGCAGGGTAACTTCGAAATCCTTACTGACCACGCCCCCATCATCTCGACCCTGCAGAAGGGTGTCGTCGAGTATGACGGGCAGCAGTTGGAGATTCTTGGAGGATTTGTCGCGGTGCAGCAGAACGAGGTGTCGGTCTGTGTCGAGAAGACGGAATGATCTGGTTCTTCGTCGTCCTGTTCTTCACGCTCTTAGGTGTGGCTTATGTGAAAGGCTACGACTTGGTCAAGAGCCGCTCGCCTGAACACTTGGTACACTTCTACCTTATCATGGCTACGATACGCATGCTGCTCGTCGTTACGGTGGTCGGCCTCTACGTATTCTTTGCCCCGAACAGAGAAGATGCCATCCACTTCGCCGCTATTATTTTAATAATGTACGCGATAACGATGGTCATTACACTGACATTGAGACATTGACAATAGCAACTATATGAATTGTGCATTGTGAACTATGAATTATGAATTATGAATTATAAATTGAAACGACTGCTTTGCATGGCTCTCATGCTTCTGGCTATGGCGCCGGCGGCGAGGGCAGAGGACTTCTCGGCCAAGGAGGTGGTGCTTGAGCATATCAAGGACTCGCACGAATGGCACGTCTGGGGCGAAGGCGACAACGCCATCGTCATTCCCCTGCCAGTCATCGTCAACAGCTCTACGGGCTGGCACGTCTTCTGCTCGTCGGGCTTCGACCACCATGCCGATGCCAACGGCCTTCGCCAGGGTCCCTACGGCCTGGCACTCGCCACCGAGGGAGAGCATGCGGGCAAGATCGTCGAGGCGGGACAGCCCGTTCTCGACCTGAGTATCACGAAGACCGTCGCCGTGATGTTCATCAACGTCGCCATTCTGCTTTGCTGCATCCTGTTTAGCGCACGCTGGTATAAGAAGCGCAAGGCCTCTGATGGCGCCCCCGGTGGCTTCGTCGGCTTCGTCGAAATGCTCGTCATGTACGTCGTCGACGAGATTATCAAGCCGGGTGTCGGCAAGGGCTACGAGAAGTACACGCCCTACCTGCTCACGTGCTTCTTCTTCATCTTTACCTGCAACGTCATGGGACTGATACCGTTCCCGCCGGGCTCAGGAAATGTGACGGGCAACATTGCCGTGACCTTCTTCCTGGCCCTCTGTACCTTCCTCATCGTGCAGTTCTCGGGCAACAAGCACTACTGGAAGGACATCTTCTGGCCCGACGTGCCAACGTGGCTGAAGGCGCCGATACCCATCATTCCCGTCATCGAGTTTGTAGGTATCTTCACCAAGCCCTTCGCCCTGATGATCCGACTCTTCGCCAATATGATGGCCGGTCATGCCATCGCAGTGGCCATCACGTGTATCATCTTCCTGGTGGCCTCTCAGGCCATTGCCGTTCAGCTGTCGATGTCGGCGCTGTCGGTGGTGATGAGTGTCTTCATGATGTGTCTCGAGTGTCTGGTCTGCTTCATCCAGGCCATGGTGTTCACCATGCTCTCGGCCGTCTTCATCGGACTTGCAAGGGTTGAACCTGAACATGAATAATAAACATTTAAAACATTAATAATTAAAATCTTACAGAATTATGATTACAGCATTATTAGCAGCAGAAGGTGTTGCAAAGTTGGGCGCCGCAGTGGGCGCAGGTCTCGCAGCTATTGGCGCAGGTCTTGGTATTGGTAGAATCGGTGGTCAGGCCATGGACGCTATGGCCCGTCAGCCGGAGGTGATGAACAAGCTGTTCACGAACATGATTGTGGCTGCTGCCCTTATCGAGGGTGTTGCCCTGTTCGCAGCCGTTATCGCATTCCTCTGCATCTAAAGGATTTACGATTTAGCGATTTCCGGTTTTTCGATTGGATTCTCAGTCGCAAATAAGGATGTCGCAAGTCAAATAAATCGTCAATCGAAAATTAGTTAATCGAAAATAACATCAGCGTATGGATTTATTGATTCCGAGTACTGGCCTGTTGTTCTGGATGACCGTCACGTTCCTCGTGGTGTTCTTCCTGCTATGGAAGTTCGGGTTCCCCGTCATCACTGGTATGGTGAAGGAGCGCCAGGCTTTCATCGACGACTCGCTGCGCAAGGCCCACGAGGCCAACGAGCGGCTGGCCAATATACAGAAAGAAGGTGAATCCATCCTTCAGGAGGCTCGCGAGAAGCAGGCTCAGATACTGAAAGAGGCTGCCGACACCCGCGACGCCATCGTCGAGAAAGCTCAGGAGAAGGCACGTAGCGAGGGTGCCCGACTGCTTGAGGACGCCCGCGTGGCCATCGAGCAGGAGAAGAAGGCCGCCATCGCCGACATTCGCCGACAGGTAGCTACGCTCAGCGTCGAGATTGCTGAGAAAGTGCTTCGCCAGAACCTCCGCGACGACAAGTCACAGATGGATCTCATCGACCGTATGCTGGATGAAGTCTCTGCTAACAATAAATAATGTGTACGTATGGATATAGGAGTCATATCGGTTCGCTACGCCCGCGCCCTCTTGAAGAGTGCCACGGAGCAGAAGCTTGACGAGGCGGTGTATCACGACATGCTGCTCTTGGCTAAGAGCTACATCGACGTGCCGCAGCTGCGCCAGACGATAGCAGGCCCGATGCTCTCGAAGGAGAAGAAGGAGGAACTGCTGCTGACGGCTGTCGGCGGCGAGCCTACCCCCCTGACCCGTGCCTTCATCCAGCTCGTGCTGCGTGAAGACCGAGAGCCGGTGATGCAGTTTATCGCCAATTCGTACGTCACGCTCTACCGCAAGCAGAAGAACGTCATCCGAGGACGTCTCATCACCGCCGCGCGCGTCACGCCTGCCACCGAGCAGAAGATGCGCCAGATGGTGGAGAGTAAGACTAATGGAACTGTGGAGTTCGAGACCGAGGTGAACCCCGACATCATCGGCGGCTTCATCCTCGAGTACGACACGTATCGCCTTGACGCGAGCGTGAAGTCGAAGCTCAACTCCATTCTAACACAGCTAAAGAAATAAAAGAATTAGAAGAATATGTCAGATAAGATTAAACCAAGCGAAGTCAGCCAGGTGCTGCTCGACCAGCTGAAGGGCATCTCGGATGCCGAGAAGTTCGACGAGGTGGGAACCGTGCTCACCGTCAGCGACGGTGTGGCCCGCATCTACGGACTCCGTAATGCCGAGGCCAACGAACTGCTGGAGTTCGAGAACGGCACGATGGCCATCGTGATGAACCTCGAGGAGGACAACGTCGGCTGCGTGCTGCTGGGACCCACGTCGGGCATCAAGGAGGGCCAGGTGGTGAAGCGCACCAAGCGCATCGCCTCCATACGCGTCAACGACAACATGCTCGGCCGCGTCATCAACCCGCTGGGGCAGGCCATCGACGGCCGTGGCGACATCGACCTGACGGGCGCTTTCGAAATGCCGCTCGACCGTAAGGCACCGGGCGTCATCTACCGCCAGCCCGTGAAGGAGCCGCTGCAGACGGGTCTGAAGGCCATCGACTCGATGATTCCCATCGGCCGTGGCCAGCGCGAACTCATCATCGGCGACCGCCAGACGGGTAAGACGGCCATCGCCGTCGATACCATCATCAATCAGAAGAGTTTCTACGAGGCAGGAAAGCCCGTCTACTGTATCTACGTCGCCATCGGCCAGAAGGCATCAACCGTTGCCGCCTTGGTCTCGACGCTGCAGGAGCACGGCGCCATGCCTTATACCATTATCGTGGCCGCTACGGCTGCCGACCCCGCCGCCATGCAGTACTACGCACCTTTTGCCGGTGCAGCCATCGGCGAGTACTTCCGCGACCGTGGTCTGCCCGCCCTCGTCGTCTACGACGACCTGTCGAAGCAGGCCGTGGCCTACCGCGAGGTGTCGCTCATCCTGCGTCGCCCGTCGGGCCGCGAGGCTTACCCCGGCGACGTCTTCTACCTCCACAGCCGTCTGCTTGAGCGTGCCGCCAAGATGAACGAGCAGCAGGAGGTGGCCGAGCAGATGAACGACCTGCCGGCCTGCATGAAGGGTCATGTGCGCGGCGGTGGTTCACTCACAGCCCTGCCCATCATCGAGACGCAGGCAGGCGACGTGTCGGCCTACATCCCGACGAACGTCATCTCCATCACCGATGGTCAGATCTTCCTTGAGTCAGACCTCTTCAACCAAGGCTTCCGCCCCGCCATCAACGTCGGTATCTCCGTCTCGCGTGTGGGTGGCTCAGCCCAGATCAAGTCGATGAAGAAGGTGGCCGGTACGCTGAAGATCGACCAGGCTCAGTATCGCGAGCTCGAGGCCTTCTCGAAGTTCTCGAGCGACATGGATGCCGTGACGGCCATGACGCTCGACCGCGGGCGCAAGAACAACCAGCTGCTCATCCAGCCTCAGTACTCACCCATGCCCGTCGGCGAGCAGATAGCCATTCTCTACTGTGGCGTGCACGGCCTGATGCGCCAGGTGCCCATCGACAAGGTGCGCCAGTGCCAGGACCAGTTCCTCGACAAGCTGCGCTCGTCGGCTCCCGAGGTCATCGAGACGCTGGCCAGCGGAAAGATCGACGATGCTACGACCCAGAAGATTGAGGCCGTCATGGCCGATATTGCCGGGACGTATAAAGCCTGATAGCCTATGCCAAGCCTGAAAGAAATCAAAGGCCGCATAGCCTCAGTCAACTCCACGCGCAAGATCACGTCGGCCATGAAGATGGTGGCGTCGTCGAAGCTGCACCACGCTCAGGTGGCTATTCAGAACATGCTGCCCTACGAGACCATGCTGGAGCACATCCTGAAGTCGTTCCTCGCTGCCGAGGCCGACTCGCAGACCATTTACGACCAGGAGCGCCCCGTACATCGGGTAGCGCTCGTGGTCTTCTCCAGCAACTCGTCGCTCTGTGGTGGCTTCAACGCCAACATCATCAAGCGCATGCAGCATATCGTCGACGAGTATCGCGAGCAGGGCATCGACGGCATCGAGGTCTACCCCGTGGGCCGCAAGGTCTTCGAGAAGGCCAAGAAGCTGGGCTACGACGTGCAGGGCGAGTTCTCGGCGTTGGCCGACAAGCCCAACGTCCGCCAGTGCATAGACATCGCCATGGAGCTGGGCGAGAAGTTCCGCACGGGCCGTATCGACAAGGTGGAGCTCGTCTACCACCACTTCAAGTCGGCCGGCTCGCAGGTGCTCACCCGCAAGACCTTCCTGCCCATCGACATCGCAGAGGAGCTGGAGCGCGACCATGAGCGCGACCTCACCTCGATAGCCGCCACGAAGGAGAGCCAGGAGTACCTGAAGCGTAACCGCAAGAAAAAGAAGGTGAACGCCCAGGGCGAGGAGGTACCGCCGCTGAACGACAACTTCATCGTCGAGCCCGATATGGACTCCGTCCTCTCGCAGCTCATACCCAAGCTGGCCCACCTCATGCTCTACACCGCACTGCTCGACAGCGTCGCCTCTGAGCATGCTGCGCGCATGGTGGCCATGCAGACGGCTACCGACAATGCCGACGAGCTGCTGCGCCAGCTGAACCTGCAGTACAACAAGAGCCGCCAGCAGGCTATCACCAGCGAGCTGCTCGACATCGTAGGCGGTTCGGTGAACAACTAACCATTCGTCAGGAGGCTTCAAACCAATCGTTTTTGGGGCCTCCTGTTATTATGTCCGTAATAATAGTAACAGATGAAAATAGGAGACAAAGTAAGATTCCTCAGCGAAGTGGGAGGAGGCCGCGTGGCCGGCTTCCAGGGCCGCGACATTGTGCTCGTCGAGGACGAGGACGGCTTCCAGGTGCCCATGCGCACTGCCGACGTCGTCGTTATCGGCCAAGAAGACTATGACACGAAGCACATGGTGGAAGTGAAGAGAGAGAAGGGTGAAACGAAGAGCGGAACGGGCGGCGCTACACCACCGGAGGAGGAGCCCGAGACCGAGCCCGCCGACCGCCCCATCACGTTCAAGGCTCCCGCCGAGGAGCGCCGCGGCGGCGACAAGCTGTCGGCCTATCTGGCCTTTGTGCCCATCGACCTCAAGGAGCTCAGCGACACGCGCTTCGAGTCCTACCTCGTCAACGACTGCAACTACTACCTGCGCTATGTCTATATGACTGCCGAGGGCAACTCGTGGCAGGTGCGCTCGCAGGGTGAGGTGGAGCCAAACACCAAGCTCTTCATCGAGGAGTTTGGGCGCGACCAGCTCGGCTCGCTCGAGCGCTCGTGCATCCAGCTGCTGGCCTACAAGCGTGACAAGTACTTCCTGCGCAAGCCCGCCGTCGACCAGCTCGTCACCATCGACCCCGTGAAGTTCTACAAGCTTCACACCTTCCGCGAGAACCAGTTCTTCGAGCAGCCCGCGCTGATTTACACCATTATCGAAAACGACCGTCAATTTGTAAAGCTATGAAATACGGATTTCTGAAAGTGGCCGCCGCCGTCCCCAGTGTCAAGGTGGCCGACATCGAGTATAACGTACAACAGATAGAGAGCCTCATAGCCCAGGCCGAGGGACAGGGCGTCGAGGTCATCGTCTTCCCCGAGCTCTCGCTGACGGGCTACTCCTGTCAGGACCTCTTCAAGGAGCAACTGCTCACCGACAAGGCTGAGGAGGGCCTGCTCGTACTGCTCGACTTTACCCGCAAGCTCGACGTCATCTCTATCGTCGGACTGCCCGTACAGATCGGAGCACTGCTCTACAACTGTGCCGCCGTCATTCAGAGCGGTACGCTGCTTGGCGTCGTGCCGAAGACCTACCTGCCCAACTACGGCGAGTTCTACGAGAAGCGCTGGTTCGCCTCGGCCCACGACCTCACCGCCCAGGACATCTACCTGGCCGGCAGTCCCGTCCACGTCACCCCCGACCCCGTCATCTTCACCACCTGTGACGGCGTCCGCTTCGGCATCGAAATCTGCGAGGACCTCTGGGCACCGACGCCACCCTCAAACCGCCTGTCGCTGGCTGGCGCCGACGTCATCTTCAACCTCTCGGCCTCCGACGAGCTCGTCGGCAAGCACCATTACCTGCGCCAGTTGCTCTGCCAGCAGAGCGCCCGCACCATGAGCGGCTATGTCTATGCCAGCAGTGGCTTCGGCGAGTCCACACAGGACGTCGTCTACGGCGGCAATGCCATGATCGTCGAGAATGGCAAGTTGCTCTGCGAGGGCGAGCGCTTCTCGCTGCAGCCGCAAATCAAGATTACACAGGTCGACGTCGAACTGCTGCGCACCGAGCGCCGCACCAACTCCACCTTCATCACCGCCCAGTCGCAGGACCGTGTCGTCCCCGCGCTCATAGCCTGCAAGCCCGTCGCCACGCGCGACTTCGAACTCGTGCGCCCCATCAATCCCCATCCCTTCATCCCCGACGATGACAAGATGCAGGAGTCGTGCGACGAAATACTGAGCATCCAGGTGGCCGGCCTCGCCAAGCGTCTGCACCACATCAATGCCCAGAAGGCCGTCATCGGCATCAGCGGCGGTCTCGACTCAACGCTCGCCCTGCTCGTTGCCGTCAAGGCTTTCGACCGCCTTGCCCTCGACCGCCGCGGCATCATCGGCATCACCATGCCCGGCTTCGGCACCACCGACCGCACCCACGACAATGCCCTGAAGCTCATGAACGAGCTCGGTGTCACAATCCGCGAGATCAGCATCGCCAAGGCCGTCAGCCAGCACTTCAAGGACATCGGCCACGACGCCGCCGTCCACGACGTCACCTACGAGAACGCCCAGGCCCGCGAGCGCACACAGATACTCATGGACGTGGCCAATAAGGAGAACGCCATCGTCATCGGTACCGGCGACCTCTCTGAGCTGGCCTTAGGCTGGGCCACCTACAACGGCGACCACATGTCCATGTACGGTGTCAATGCCGGTGTGCCGAAGACGCTCGTCCGCTATCTCGTGGGCTATATTGCCGGCGAGATGGCCACCGACGTGCTGCTCGACATTGTAGCCACCCCCATCTCGCCTGAGCTCATACCCGCCGACGAGAACGGAGAGATTAAGCAGAAGACCGAAGACCTCGTCGGCCCTTACGAGCTTCACGACTTCTTCATCTACTACTTCCTGCGCTACGGTTTCCGTCCGTCTAAGATTTTCATGATGGCCAGCAAGGCCTTTGAGGGCACCTACGACACCGAGGTCATCCGTAAGTGGCTGCAGACGTTCTGTCGCCGCTTCTTCAGCCAGCAGTTCAAGCGCTCCTGTATGCCAGACGGTCCGAAGGTCGGCAGCGTCAGCCTGTCGCCCCGTGGCGACTGGCGTATGCCCAGCGATGCCTCCAGCGCTCTCTGGCTGAAGGACGTCGAACGTCTAAAACCTTAATCGCAAACTACGGAATAGGCAACTACGAAATAGGTAACTACGAATTTCACGAATTATACGAATGAACGCTTACCCAAGCGGCTCAATTCGTATAATTCGTGAAATTCGTAGTTGACGTATGCGGTGTATCGTCGTCAGTCGAACAGCAGTTCGTCCTTGTCGGGCGACTTCGTGATGCGAATGACGGCACCGGGAGCAATCTCGCCGTTGATGATGCGCTCAGAGAGACCGTCCTCGATGTAAGTCTGGATGGCACGCTTCAGCGGACGGGCACCGAACTGCACGTCGTAGCCCTTCGTAGCCACCAGCTCCTTGGCCTCGTCGGTCAGCTCGATGGTATAGCCGAGGTCGGCAATACGCTTGTAGAGGCCGAGCAGCTCGATGTCGATGATTTGCTTGATAGCCTGCAGGTCGAGCTGGTCGAAGGTGATGATCTCGTCGAGACGGTTCAGGAACTCAGGCGAGAACTGCCGCGAGAGGGCCTTCTGCACAATCGAGCGGGCGTGCTCCTTGTCCTTGTCGTCCATAGCCAGTCCGAGGCTGCCTGCGTTGAAGCCAATGCCGCGGCCGAAGTCCTTCAGCTGTCGGGTGCCGGCGTTGGAGGTCATGATGATGACCGTATTGCGGAAGTCCACCAGACGGCCGTTGCCGTCGGTGAGCCGTCCCTCGTCGAGCACCTGCAACAGTAGGTTGAACACGTTGGGGTGGGCCTTCTCAATCTCGTCGAGCAGAACGATAGAGTAGGGGTGACGGCGCACGCGCTCGGTGAGCTGTCCGCCCTCCTCATAGCCGACGTAGCCCGGGGGCGCACCGATGAGCCGCGAGGTGTTGAAGGCCTCGGTGTACTCGCTCATGTCGACACGTATCAGTGCATCGGCCGAGCCGAACATAAACTCGGCCAGTTTCTTGGCCAGGTAGGTCTTGCCGACGCCCGTCGGACCGAGGAACATAAATGCGCCGATGGGGTGGTTGGGCTCTTTCAGGCCCACGCGGTTGCGCTGTATGGCACGCACCATCTTGTCGATGGCCTGGTCCTGAGCAATGACGGCGCCCTTGAGCTCCTGGGACATTCCCTTCAGGCGGATGCCCTCCTGCTCGGCCATGCGCTGCACGGGGATGCCGGTCATCATCGACACGACGTCGGCGACCTCACGCTCCGTGACGGTCTGGCGGTCGCTGTCGTCTCCGTTCTGCCATTTCTGGTTCAGGTCCTCGAGCTCCTTCTCGAGCACGAGCTGGCGGTCACGATAGCTGGCGGCGAGCTCGTAGTTCTGGTTCTTCACGGCTCCCTGCTTGCGCTCCTTCACCTGTGCTATCTCCTGCTCCTTGGCGGTAATCTCGGGCGGAATCTGCACGTTGCCGAGGTGAACGCGCGAGCCCACCTCGTCCATGGCGTCGATGGCCTTGTCGGGCATGAAGCGGTCGTTGACATAGCGGTCTGTCAGTTTGACACATGCTGCCAGTGCGTCATCCGTATAGCTGACGTGGTGGTGGTGCTCGTAGCGGTCCTTGATGTTATGGAGTATCTGGAGCGTGGCCTCGTTGGTGGTCGGTTCTACCTGCACCTTCTGGAAGCGGCGCTCGAGTGCGCCGTCCTTCTCGATGGAGTTGCGGTACTCGTCGAGCGTGGTGGCTCCGATACACTGCACGGTGCCACGTGCCAGAGCGGGTTTCAGGATGTTGGCGGCGTCCATCGTGCCCGGTGCCGAACCGGCGCCGATGATGGTGTGTATCTCGTCGATGAAGATGATGATGTCCTTGTTCTGCTCCAGCTCCTTCATGAGCTGCTTCAGCCGCTCCTCAAACTGTCCGCGGTACTTCGTGCCGGCCACGACGCCCGTCATGTCGAGCGTGTAGACGCGCTTGCCGAAGAGCATGGGCGACGTGTGGCGCTGGGCTATCATCTGGGCCAGACCCTCGACGATGGCGCTCTTGCCCACGCCGGGCTCGCCAATGAGAATGGGGTTGTTCTTCTTGCGGCGGCCAAGAATCTCGACCACACGCTGAATCTCACGCTCGCGGCCCACACAGGGGTCGAGCTCGCCGTTGAGGGCAGCCTGGGTGAGGTCGGTGCCGAAGTTGTCGAGCACGGGTGTCTTCGACTCTTTCTTCTTGGCCGTCGTCGTGTTCTTCTCGTTGCGGCCTGAGGCGTTTGCATTGCCCGTGCTCTCGTACTCCTCTTCATCTTCCTCGGGCAGTCCGATGCCGTCGCTGATGCCTTTCTGTTGTGGCGCACTGAGTGCTGCCAGTACGTTGTCGTAGTTCATGTTGTTATCTACTAATACCTGTTTGGCGCCATTGTCCACCTGGTCGTGCAGGATGGCCAGCAGCAGATGTTGTTCGTTTACTTTATCGGTACGCTGTATGCGCGCTTCGAGCACGGCGAGCTTCAGGATGTTGTTGGCCTTCTCGTTCAGCGTGAGGTCGCTCATCTGGATGGTCATCGTGATCTGGTCTTGCCTGACCCTGCTCTCCAGCTGCGACTTCACCGACTGCCGGTTAAGGCGCATGCGGTTGAACACGTCGTACACCGGACCGTCGCTCATGCGCAGCAGTCCAAGCAACAAGTGCTCAGGCCCTACGTAGCGGCTGGCAAGGCGTGCTGCCTCTTCGCGCGAAAAGGCCAGTACCTCTGATACTTTTGGTGAAAACTGATTCGTCACTTCTCTTACCTTATTATATAATGTATGGTTTCCTCCTCTCCCTCCTTGGGGTGCAAAGTTACGAATAATTCTGCAAACATCGTGCCAAAAACCGAAATAAAAAAAGGAGCGGCAGAAAATAACCACTAAAATAACTTAAAGGATTGCACGCGTTCGGGATTTTATTCGTACCTTTGCACAGTTAAAAACGCGCCAGAGGGGCTGAAAAGTGCCTTAAACGCGAAATTTATAGTTTTTATGGATCAAACATTCGACAACGACAGAATTATCAAAATCAACATCGAGGAGGAAATGAAGTCCTCGTACATCGACTACTCCATGTCGGTCATCGTGGCACGTGCACTCCCTGACGTCAGGGACGGCTTCAAACCCGTCCACCGCCGTATCCTGTACGGTATGATGAACATTAACAACGTCTCGACGCAACCTTATAAGAAATGCGCACGCGTCGTCGGTGAGGTGCTCGGTAAGTATCACCCCCACGGCGACTCATCGGTCTACGGCGCACTCGTGCGCATGGCCCAGGACTGGAACATGCGCTATACGCTGGTCGACGGACAGGGTAACTTCGGCAGCGTCGACGGCGACTCGCCGGCTGCCATGCGTTACACGGAGTGCCGACTCTCGAAGATGGGCGAGCACATCATGGACGACCTCGACAAGGAGACCGTCGACATGCAGAACAACTTCGACGACTCACTGCAGGAGCCTACCGTCATGCCGACGAAGGTGCCCAACCTGCTGGTCAACGGCGGCAACGGCATCGCCGTGGGTATGGCTACCAACATGCCGACCCACAACCTGGGTGAGGTCATCGACGGCTGCTGCGCCTATATCGACAACCCCGACATCGACACCGACGGGCTGATGAAGTACATTCCCGGTCCGGACTTCCCCACGGGGGCTTACATTTACGGACTGCAGGGCGTTCGCGACGCCTACGAGACGGGCCGCGGCCGCATCGTCATGCGCGCCAAGGCCGAGATTGAGAGCGGCGACCAGCACGACAAGATTGTCGTCACCGAGATTCCCTACGGCGTGAACAAAGCCGACCTCGTGGCCTATATTGCCGACCTGGCCAACCAGCACAAGATTGAGGGCGTGGCCAACGTCAACGACGAGTCGGGCCGCCAGGGCATGCGTATCGTCGTCGACTGCAAGCGCGACGCCAACGCCAACGTGCTGCTCAACAAGCTGTTTAAGATGACGGCTCTACAGAGCTCATTCTCAGTGAATAGCATCGCGCTGGTGAAGGGCCGTCCCCGCCTGCTGACGCTGAAGGATTGCGTGAAGTACTTCGTCGAGCACCGCCACGACGTCACCATCCGCCGCACCAAGTACGACCTGCGCAAGGCTCAGGAGCGGGCCCACATCCTGGAGGGCTTAATCATAGCCGTGAACAACATCGACGAGGTGGTACACATCATACGTAACTCGAAGACGCCGACCGACGCCCAGCGCAACCTCGAAGCACGCTTCGAGCTGGACGAGCTGCAGTCGAAGGCCATCGTCGACATGCGCCTGGCACAGCTGACAGGCCTGCGCGTCGACCAGCTGCACCAGGAGTACGACGACCTACAGAAGCTCATTGCCGACCTGCAGGAGATTCTCGACAACCCCGTGCGCTGCCGTGAGGTGATGAAGCAGGACCTGCAGGAGGTGAAGGAGAAGTACGGCGACGAGCGCCGCACGGAGATCATACCCTTCGACCATGAGTTCAACGCCGAAGACTTCTATCCCGACGACCCCGTGGTTATCACCATCTCGCACATGGGCTACATCAAGCGCACCAACCTCGACGAGTTCCACGAGCAGGGCCGTGGCGGCGTAGGCACAAAGGCTGCCCGCCACCGCGACAACGACTTCACGGAGTACATCTATCCGGCCACGATGCACAACACGCTGCTCTTCTTCACCAAGAAGGGACGCTGCTACTGGCAGAAGTGCTACGAGATTCCCGAGGGCGACAAGTCGTCGAAGGGCCGCGCCATTCAGAACATGCTCAACATCGAGCCCGACGACGCCATCAACGCCGTGCTGCGCATCAAGAACTTCGGCGACGAGGAGTTCCTGAAGTCTCACTACGTCGTCTTCGCCACCCGCCAGGGCATCATCAAGAAGACCCGCCTCGACCAGTATAAGAACGTGCGTGCCGCCGGTGTCCGCGCCATCAACATCAACGAGGGCGACGAGGTCGTAGGCGTACGCCTGACCAACGGCAGCAACGAACTGCTGCTGGCCAACCGCAACGGACGTGCCGTACGCTTCGACGAGGGCGACATCCGCTCGATGGGCCGCGTCTCAACCGGCGTCATCGGCATGCGACTCGACGATGGCGACGACGAGGTGGTAGGCATGGTCTGCGTCAACGATCCGCAGACGGAGACCATCATGGTCGTCTCAGAGAACGGCTACGGCAAGCGCTCCGAGGTGGCGGACTACCGCAAGACAGCCCGCGGCGCCAAGGGCGTGAAGACGCTCAACGTCACCGAGAAGACGGGCCGACTGGTGGCCATTAAGGTCGTCACCGACGAGAACGACCTGATGATTATCAACAAGTCGGGCATCCTTATCCGCCTGAAGTGTGCCGACGTGCGTGTGGCAGGCCGCAACACGCAGGGCGTGCGCCTGATTAACCTGACGAAGAAGAACGACACCATAGCCTCAGTGTGCAAGGTGACGTCGAGCCAGGACGAGGACATCGAGGAGGCCGAGGTTCCGACCGAAGTAGAAACCCCAGAGAACGACGCACCGCTGGTGGAGTTCTCAACAGAGGATAATGTTTAACCAATAATTGATAAGCTTATGAAAAAGATCATGATGATGGCCATGATGGCCGCTGCAGCAACGACTGCCTTCGCACAGTCGGATGTTGTGAAGAATGCAAAGAAGCTCCTTGACAAGGGCGAAGTCGAAGAGGCCATTAAGGCCGTCCAGCCAGCTCTGAACACGGGTTCGGCCGAGGAGAAAGCTGCCGCCTGGAACCTGCTCAGTGCTGCACAGTACAAGAAGTTCTCAGACATTCAGGCCGTGAAGATTGAGAACCAGGTGAAGCAGGCCAACAACCCCGTCGACGAGGCCGGCATGCACCAGGCCGCCGTGGCATCGCTCGAGGCTGCCATGAAGTGCGACGAGTTTGACGCCCAGCCCAACGAGAAGGGTAAGGTGAAGCCTAAGTTCCGCTCGGAGAACCAGAAGATCTACCAGAACGGACGCCTGCAGTGCATCAACGCCGGACAGTATCTCTATAACGAGAAGGACTACGCCGGTGCCTTCAAGGCCTTCGCTCTCTATGTCGACAGCGGCGACTCGCCCCTCTTCACCGGCATGGACATGACGCAGGACCAGTATAAGGCTGAGGTGGCTTACTTCGCCAGTCTGTCGGCCTATCAGGACAAGGACTACAACAACGTCATCAAGTACGCCCAGATTGCAGCCCAGGACACCGCCAAGGCTAAGGATGCTACCGAAATCCTGGTCTTCTCGAAGCGCGAGACGATGAAGACCCCGCAGGACACGCTCGAGTATATCAGCATGCTGAAGGAAGCCAGCCAGAAGTTCCCCGCCGACAACCGCTACTCAGCTTGGATTGGCGACTACTACCTGAACTCCAACAAGACCGACGACCTGCTGAAGTGGGCCGAGGACGAGATTGCCAAGAAGCCCAACGATAAGTTCGGCTATACCTACAAGGGCGAGGCGCTGCGTCTCTCGGGTAAGTTCGACGAGGCTGTGGAGTGCTACAAGAAGGCCTTCGAGATTGACCCCACCTACATCGCTGCTGCCTATCAGGCCGGTGTGTCGCTCAACTCCAAGGCTATCGAGCTGAAGGACCAGCTGGCCGACAAGAAGACCGGTAAGCTGACCGTTGAGAACGCCAACAAGATCAAGGCTATTCTAAGCGACGCCAAGGTCTATCTGGAGAAGGTGCGCGAACTCGACCCCGACCGCAAGACCGTGAACTGGGCTTACGCACTCTACCAGATGTACTACTCGCTTGGCGACAACGCCAAGGCAGCCGAACTGGAGAGCCTCGTAGGAGGAAACTGATGAAGTAAGAAGAAAGAAGAAAGAAGTAAGAAGTGAGAAGTGAAAAGATTATTACGCTTCTCTTACTAATGATAATTCCGTGCCTGACGGCGGCTCAGAAGACGAACGAGAAAAGCGTCCGTCAGGAGTTGAGTCAGGCACGGACTATCTTGAAGAGCAAGCGAGGAGTAGAGCAGGCTGAGCAGATAGCAACCAAACTGCTGAAGGACTCAGCCAACCGGCAGGACAAACGTATCTATGCCGTCTGGTTTGAGTCGGTTCTCATGCAGTATCAGGCCGTCAACGAGAAACTCTACATGAAGCAACGGCAGGACACGGCACAGTTCTTTGAACTGACGCGCCGCCTCTTCAGCGTGGCCGAAGCCCTCGACTCGCTCGACATGCGTCCCAACCGGAAGGGTAGGGTGGAACTGGATTATCGGCGCGACAACGCCGAGCAACTCATGAAGTTCCGGCCGAACCTCTTCGTCGGCTCTACTTACTACGTGCGCAAGGGCGACTTCCGCCGCGCCTACGACTTCATGGAGTCGTATATGGACTGCGCCCGGCAGCCGCTCTTCGCCGACTATCATCTCGACTCGCTCGACACGCGCATGCCCGAGGCGGCCTACTGGGCCACCTACAGCGGCTATCGCATCGGCGACCCCGTGCTGACGCTGCGCTACCGCAAGCTGGCGCTCAAGGACACGGCACGGATGGAATACACACTGCAGTACATGAGCGAGGCACGACGCCTGCTAAAGGACGACTCGCTCTACACCGAAACCCTGCGCGAGGGGTTTCGCCTGTTCCCCACAAACAGCTATTTCTTTCCGCGGCTGATGGACTTCTACACGGCCCACGGAATGAACGACGAAGCCCTGAACGTCGTCAACAGGGCTCTCGAAGTGAACGACAGCAGCTGGCTCTACCGCTACGCCAAGTCGTCGGTGCTGTTCAACATGGGCCGCTACGACGAGAGTATCGCCCTTAGCGACACCCTCATTGCCCAGAACGACTCCATGCCCGACCCTTACTACAACGCCGGTACGGCCTACCTTAACAAGGCGCTGAAGCTGCACCCGCTGCGCGAGAAGAAGCTGCTGAAGCAGACCTACCAGAAAGCGCGCCCCTACATGGAGCGCTACCGTCAGCTGGCGCCCGACCAGAAGCAGAAATGGGGCCCGGCTCTATATCGCATCTATCTGAACCTCAACATGGGCCGCCAGTTCGATGAAATCGACCAACTCATGAAATAAATGTCACGGGGTGACGCTATCAACTACGAATTATACGAATTCAACTAATTTCAGAACTTGATGGCCATCCGTCATCCGTCACCCTCATCCGTCACCAAGTAATTTCTTGATTATCAAACCGTTTAGGCAATCGAGGCGAGTAGAGAGAGGTATAATAGTAGCGAAACATAGAAAACAACCCGCACTTCCCGCACTTCCCGCACCTGACTTCGCCTTGAGAGGCGGCGGAAGGCGCGCGAAAGGCGGCGCGCCACGATGTTCCCACGGCCTGGGACAAACGTCCCAGGCCGTGGGACAATTATTCACCGCCCATGAATGTCGGCCGC
>CAMOKH010000047.1 GCA_946617675.1 uncultured Prevotellaceae bacterium
CTGACGGTCGAAGCCATAATAGTCAAGCAGGAACTGAGCGGGCTGATTCTCCTTGAAGTCCCAGAACATGCCCTCGGAAAGTCCGCTGACCGTCGTATTGGCGACACCGCTCAGGCGCATTGCCAGATAGTCGCCGGGCAGCATCACCTTATATATCTTACTATACAGTTCGGGTTCGTTGGCCTTCACCCAAGCCAGTTTAGCTGCAGTGAAGTTGCCGGGCGAGTTCAGCAAGTGGCTCAGGCACTTGTCGGCGCCTAAGTCATTGAATGCTTTCTCACCGTATGGCACGGCGCGCGAGTCACACCAGATGATTGAGGGCCGAAGCACCTGAAGATTCTTATCGACGCAAACCAAACCGTGCATCTGGTAGGAGATACCAATGGCCTTCACTTCGTCGGCCGTAGCGCCGGCATCGGCCATAATCTTCTTCAGCGAGAGCTTTGCATACTCCCACCACGAATCAGGCTCCTGCTCTGCCCATCCGGCCTTGGCTGCCATTATCGGAGCCTCCTTCTCAGGGTAGAAGGCTGAAGCTACACACTTGCCGCTGTCGGCGTTTACCAATGATGCTTTGACTGACGAGCTGCCGACGTCAAAGCCTAACAAATATCTATTAGCCATAATTTAATGAATGTTTTTGACTTACGCTTATAATACGTTTCAGGTTGATAATTCCCTAAAAAAAATTATCGGCCGAGATATTTGGCACACATTTCGGCACAACGTTCACCGTCGACAGCAGCCGAGACGATACCGCCGGCATAGCCTGCACCTTCGCCACAGGGGAAGAGCCCTTCGAGGCGGACATGCTGCAGGGTGGCAGCGTCGCGAACGATGCGTACAGGACTGCTGGTGCGCGTCTCGACCGCTATCAGAACAGCCTCATTGGTCAGGAAACCGTGAGCCTGGCGACCAAAGGTCTTAAAGCCCTGCTGCAGGCGATGGCTGATCATCGGTGGCAACCAGAAGTGCAGCGGACTTGAAAGCAAGCCCGGCGCATAGCTGCTGCGGGGCAGGTCGTAACTGAGGCGCCCGTTCACAAAGTCGGCCATACGCTGTGCCGGCGCCGTCTGTTTCATGTTAGCCTGCTGCCAGCAGAGCCGCTCCAGTTGCTGCTGGAAGCGCATGACCTTCAACACATCGTCGCCACCTTCAAGATCGTCGGGACGAACCTCGACAACCATCCCGCTGTTCGACCACGCCGTTCCACGATTGGCCGGACTCATGCCGTTGACCACGACCTGCTCGCGGTCGGTGGCTGCCGGGATGACAAAGCCGCCGGGACACATACAGAACGAATAGACGCCACGCCCATCGACCTGGGTTACAAACGAATACTCGGCAGCAGGAAGGAAACGCCCGCGTCCCTGACGAGAGTGATACTGTATCTGGTCGATCAGTTGCGAAGGATGTTCCAACCTGACGCCGACGGCGATGCCCTTTGCCTCAATCTCAACCTTTGCTTTAGCCAGATATTCGTAAACGTCTCTGGCTGAATGTCCTGTAGCCAGAATTACAGGGCCGATATACTCCTTGTCTGCTATGCAACCTACCACCTTGTTGCCCTCGACGATAAGGCCGGTCATCCTTGTCTGGAAGTGTACCTCGCCACCGCAGCGCAGGATCGTGTTGCGCATATTTTCAATCACACGGGGCAAACGGTCGGTTCCTATATGGGGGTGAGCGTCGGACAGAATGGCAGTCGAAGCTCCGTGCTGACAGAAGACATTCAAGATTTTATCCGTGTTGCCGCGTTTCTTCGAGCGCGTGTAGAGTTTACCGTCAGAGTAGGCTCCCGCCCCACCCTCGCCAAAGCAGTAGTTACTTTCGGGGTCAACTTGCTGTGTCCGCGTGATTTCGGCCAGGTCGCGCTTACGGTCGTGAACATTCTTGCCCCGTTCAAGGACAATGGGGCGAAGGCCCAGCTCTATGAGCCGCAAGGCCGCAAAAAGGCCGCCAGGTCCGGCACCTACCACGATAACAGGCGCCGCATCAGATACGTCGCCGTACTCCGTATGCACGTACTCGTCGTCGGTTGGCAGTTCGTTCAGGTAGACGCGCACCTTCAGGTTAACGAAGATGTTGCGCTGGCGGGCGTCAATGCTGCGCTTCAAGATACGCACAGCGGTACACGTTCTGACGTCAAAGCCATGCTCGTCGGCCAGCCACGACTTCAGATTCTGCTCATTAGCAGCCACTTGGGGCGTTACCCTAATCTGATACTCGAACGTCATCTGATATAGTAGTAATAAACAGCGGCCAGCACGGCCACCAGTACAATGAGCACCGCCGACTTCAACAGACAGGTCGTTACCTTTTTAATAATGATGAAGGCCACGATGATGGCCACCAATACAAAGACGTAATATCCGATGTTATTTTCCATTATTGTCGTTTTATCACTTGAATAGTTTTCTGAATGCAGCGGGGATGGGCGTCTCGAACTCCATCGGGCGACCCGTAACGGGGTGAGTGAAGCAGAGCAGCCAGGCATGCAGGCAAAGACGGTGCAGAGGGTCGTCGCCGTTGCCGTACTTCACGTCGCCGCAGACAGGATGGCCCATGTCGGCAGAGTGAACACGAATCTGGTTCTTGCGCCCCGTCTCGAGCTTAAACTCCACGAGCGAGTGCTCCGTCGTGCGGTCGAGCACGTGGAAGTGGGTCACGGCATACTTGCCGCCGCCGGGGTCAGTGGCTGAGGAATAGGTGACGTATGCCTTGTTGTCCTTCAGCCAGTTGGCTATCGTGCCGTCGTCCTGCTCCATCTCGCCGCTCACGACAGCCACGTAGCGACGGTCGTAGACGATGTCGTGCCAGTTGTGCTCCAGCGTCTGCTCGGTCTCCATATCCTTGGCGTATACCATCAAGCCGCTGGTATCGCGATCAAGACGATGAACCACGTGAGCCGTACACCTCTGCCTGCTCTTGTGGAAATAGTCGTCGAGCACCGCCTTCACATTTAGCGCCGAATGGCCGGCTGCCATCGACAGGATACCTTCGGCCTTTTCGATGACAATGATCCATTGGTCCTCGTAGACAATCTTCACGAAGCGGTTCTTGAAGCCCTGCTGGTTGCGCTTCGTGTTCGACACGGCAACCTTCATGCCGGGCAGCAGAGGGAAGTCAAACTGCGAAACCGTCTTACCGTCGACCTTGACGCCACGCCCCTGCAGCGTAGCCTTGATCTTCGACCGACTCTGCGCCACGTTCTTCAGCAGCCATTCCAGCAGAGGAGCTTCCTCTTCAACGACGTAGTGACTATAGTCACCCGGCGTACTTTTTCCTGTAAACATTTTCATAAGTTCTGCAAAGGTACGAAAATATTCGGTAAAAAATGCGGCAGTTAGCGATTTTTTGCGTAATTTTGCGCGCTGAAACAATAAAACGGATTTTTGGTTTGATAGAAAAGCATATCGTACTTGAGGACATCGACACCGTGGTGTTCTATGGCGTGGGCAACAGTCATCTGCAGATGATACGCTCGCTCTACCCCAAACTGAGGATTGTGGCACGCGACAACGTCATCCGCGTGCTGGGCGACGAAGAGCAGATGGCTGCATTTGAAGAAAGCGTTGAGCACATTCGTCGGCACATCCTGAAGTTCAACTCCTTACGCGAAGAAGACATTCTCGACATTATTCGCGGCGGGCACAGTCGCGACATTCCTGACGACGTCGTTGTCTACTCCATGTCGGGCCGCCCCATTAAGGCGCGCTCTGAAAACCAGCAACGGCTCATCGAGGCCTACAAGGAGAACGACATGGTCTTCGCCGTAGGTCCCGCCGGCACGGGTAAGACCTACCTCTCGATAGCCCTCGCCGTAAAGGCACTCAAGGAGAAGACGGCCAAGAAAATCATCCTTTCGCGACCGGCCGTAGAGGCTGGCGAGAAGCTAGGATTCCTGCCCGGCGACATGAAAGACAAGATTGACCCCTACCTGCAGCCTCTCTACGACGCCCTGGAGGACATGCTGCCCCAGGTAAAGCTGCAGGACATGATGGAGAAGCACATCATACAGATAGCCCCACTGGCCTTCATGCGCGGCCGCACACTCTCTGACGCCGTCGTCATCCTCGACGAGGCTCAGAACACGACGCCGGCGCAAATACGTATGTTCCTTACCCGCATGGGGTGGAACACGAAGATGATCATTACCGGCGACATGACGCAGATTGACCTGCCCCGCACCCAGAAGTCAGGATTGATAGAAGCCCTGCACATACTCACGGGCGTCGAGGGCATCGGCGTCGTCAACCTCGACCGCCGCGACATCGTCCGCCACAAGCTCGTCACCCGTATCGTCAACGCCTACGAGCAGTACGACAAGGAGACGGCTGCCGACAGGTCGTAGCGAGCTGCTCCGGAAACTTTTTTCGGAGTATGTTTTGCATATTAGAAAAAACTTAGTAACTTTGCACACAATTTGCAAACCAACAATAATGACAAGGATAATGAAAAAGCAAATGAAGAAGGTGCTCGTGCTTGGTTCGGGCGCCCTGAAAATCGGACAGGCAGGCGAGTTTGACTACAGTGGCTCGCAGGCGTTGAAAGCACTTCGCGAGGAGGGAATTTCCTCCGTGTTAGTTAACCCCAACATCGCTACTATCCAGACTTCGGAAGGCATCGCCGACAAGGTGTACTTCCAGCCGGTAACCCCCTACTTCGTCACCGAGATCATCAAGAAGGAGCGTCCTGACG
Source organism: uncultured Prevotellaceae bacterium (assembly GCA_946617675.1). Classification (GTDB taxonomy): domain Bacteria; phylum Bacteroidota; class Bacteroidia; order Bacteroidales; family Bacteroidaceae; genus Prevotella. The sequence continues at coordinate 4,702 of CAMOKH010000047.1, forward strand.
GAATACTCCTGGCCTTCGGTGGCCAGACGGCACTCAACTGCGGTACGGAGCTCTACCAGAACGGCGTGCTGAAGGAGTACGGCGTCGAGGTGCTTGGCACCAGCGTCGAGGCCATCATGAACACCGAGGACCGCGACCTCTTCGTCAAGAAGCTGGCCGAGGTTGACCTGAAGGTGCCCGTAAGCCATGCCGTCGAGAACATGGATGATGCGCTGCGCGCCGCCCGCGAGATTGGTTTCCCCATCATGATTCGCTCGGCTTATGCACTCGGTGGACTCGGCAGCGGCATCTGTCCCGATGAAAAGGCGTTCGTAGAGTTAGCAGAGTCGGCCTTCACGTTTGCTCCACAGATCCTCGTCGAAGAAAGTCTGAAGGGCTGGAAGGAGATTGAGTTCGAGTGTATACGCGACGCCAACGACCGCTGCTTCACCGTAGCCTCGATGGAGAACTTCGACCCCTTAGGCATCCACACCGGCGAGTCGATCGTCGTTGCCCCCACCTGCTCGCTCACCGAGGATCAGGTCAAGATGCTTCAGGACATCACCATCCGCTGCGTCAAGCACCTTGGCATCATCGGCGAGTGCAACATCCAGTTTGCCTTCAATGCCGTGACCAACGACTACCGCATCATCGAGATTAACGCCCGCCTTTCGCGCTCTTCGGCACTGGCCTCTAAGGCTACTGGCTATCCCCTGGCCTTTGTCGCCGCTAAGATTGCCCTGGGTTACACGCTCGACCAGATTGGCGAGATGGGCACCACCAGCTCCGCCTACGTCGCCCCAAGTCTCGACTACATGATCTGCAAGATACCGCGCTGGGACCTGACCAAGTTTGCCGGCGTCAGCCGTCTCATCGGCTCGAGCATGAAGTCGGTGGGCGAGATTATGTCGATAGGTCGCTCGTTCGAAGAGATGATCCAGAAGGGATTGCGCATGATTGGCCAGGGCATGCACGGCTTCGTGGGCAACGACCACACCAAGTTCGAGAACCTCGACCAGGAGCTGGCCAACCCCACCGACCTGCGTATCTTCGCTATCGCCCAGGCACTCGAAGAGGGCTACACCGTGGAGCGCATTGAGGAGCTGACCAAGATTGACGTCTGGTTCCTGGAGCGCCTGAAGCACATCGTCGACCTAAAGCACAAGCTGCAGTCGTATAACAAGTTAGAGGAGCTGCCCGACGAATTCCTGCTCGAAGTGAAGCGCTGCGGATTCAGCGACTTCCAGATTGCCCGCTTCGTACTGAAGCCCGAGGGCGGCAACATGGAGAAGGAGAACCTCGTGGTGCGCCAGTACCGTAAGGAGCGCGGCATCGTGCCCTCGGTGAAGCGCATTCCCACCGTGGCCAGCGAGCATCCCGAGCTGACCAACTACCTCTACTTCACCTACACCCACACGCCCGCCTTCGGAAATCCTGAGGGCGAGCAGTACCGGGTGAAGCACGACGTCAACTACTACCAGAACGACAAGTCGGTGGTGGTGCTCGGCTCTGGTGCCTATCGCATCGGCAGCTCGGTGGAGTTCGACTGGTGCTCGGTCAACGCCATCAACACGGCTCGCAAGCTGGGGTATAAGAGCATCATGATCAACTACAACCCCGAAACCGTGTCGACCGACTACGACATGTGCGACCGCCTCTACTTCGACGAGCTGTCGCTTGAGCGCGTGCTCGACGTCATCGACCTCGAGTCGCCCCGCGGCGTCATCGTCTCCGTAGGCGGACAGATACCCAACAACCTGGCCATGAAACTGCACCGCCAGGGCGTGCCCGTGTTGGGTACAAGTCCGGTAAACATCGACCGTGCAGAGAACCGCGATAAGTTCTCGGCCATGCTCGACAAGCTGGGCATCGACCAGCCGGCATGGCGTGCGTTGACGAGCTTCGAGGACGTCAAGGACTTCGTCGACCATGTAGGCTATCCCGTGCTCGTGCGTCCGTCGTACGTGCTCTCCGGAGCCGCCATGAACGTCTGCTACGACGACGAAGAGCTGCACCGCTTCCTCAACATGGCTACCGAGGTGTCGAAGGAGTTCCCCGTGGTGGTGTCGCAGTTCATGCAGGACACCAAGGAGATTGAGTTTGACGCCGTGGCCGACAAGGGCGAGGTCATCGAGTACGCCATCTCCGAGCACATCGAGTATGCCGGCGTGCATAGCGGCGACGCTACGATGGTGTTCCCCGCCCAGCACATCTATTACAGCACCATCCGCCAGATTAAGCACATCTCGCGCAAGATAGCACACGAGCTGAACATCAGCGGACCTTTCAACATCCAGTTCCTGGCCAAGAACCGCGAGGTGAAGGTCATCGAGTGCAACCTCAGGGCCAGCCGCTCGTTCCCCTTCGTCTCGAAGATCCTGAAGCGTAACTTCATCGAGACGGCTACGCGCATCATGCTCGATGCCCCCTACGAGAAGCCCGACAAGTCAGAGTTCGACATCGACCGCATCGGTGTGAAGGCTTCGCAGTTCTCGTTTGCACGCCTTCAGAATGCCGACCCCGTGCTGGGTGTTGACATGTCGTCGACAGGCGAGGTTGGCTGCCTTGGCGACAGCCTTAACGAGGCTCTGCTCAACGCCTTGATAGCAACAGGCTACCGTCTGCCTAAGAAGTCGGTGCTCATCTCCTCGGGTGACGCCAAGGGCAAGGTGAGCCTGCTTGAGCCTGCCCAGCAGCTGGTCAAGAAGGGCTTCGAGGTCTATGCCACCGCCGGCACGGCCAAGTTCTTCAACGAGAACGGCGTGAAGGCCACGCCCGTGTCATGGCCCGACGAGGACGGCGAGAACAAGGTGATGGACATGATTGCCGACCACAAGTTCGACCTCATCGTTAACGTGCCCAAGAACCACAGCAAGCGCGAACTGACCAACGGCTACCGCATACGCCGCGGTGCCATTGACCACAACATTCCGCTGATGACAAATGTCCGGCTGGCCAAGGCTTTCATCGAGGCCTTCACCGCCATGAGTCAGAAAGACATTCAGATCAAGGCCTGGCAGGAGTACAACAACTGATTTCTCCAGCCAAAACGGACAACGTATAAAGACAATAGCGGCAGTGGAACACCCCCATTGCCGCTATTATCATTACTGCCTGTAAGCTGCTTGTTCAGCCGCCGTTGTCGTTAACGACAATAGTGCGCAGCCAGTCGCGCAGCAATCCGCGGTAGCGGTTCTGCGAGTCGGCAATGAGCAGCAGCACCAGCGTCCCGTCAGCGCCACGACGAGCCACGCAGAGGCCCTCGTAGTTGGCGAAATTGCGACGAAAGAGGTTGATACGCGTGCGGAAGCTGCAGAGCAGACTTTTGGCCAGCGGCTGGGCGTCGGCCGTAGGGCTGACCACGTAGAGGCGCGTCTCGGCATAGGAGCCAATCTTCAGCGGCGTCACACGCAGCGTGCGCTCAAGCACCAGCAGACGGCCGTCGCCGAGGGCGCAGAGCTCGCTGACGCCGTTGACGAGCGTGCCCCTCCGCTTGGGTTTGACGCCGTCGAGGGCATAGGCATATTGAGCCACGACGCGCCCGCTGTCGTCGAAGGCCGTCAGGCGGAGAAGGCTGTCGCCGCGCGCCGGACGCTCGCTGACGGTATAGAACCGATGGCTCACGGCGTCGTAGCAGAGCGACTCCAAGCCGTAGTTGCCGCTCAGCTGGCTGAACGTGGCCGGCACCTGTAGCCGCCTACCCGTGCGCCGGCCGTCGGCGTCGTACTCCAGTATCTGGTTGTCGGCCTCGCCACTAATAAATAATGTACGCGTGCGAGGGCACCAAGCTATGCCTTCCTGGTCGCGGCTATCGTGGCCGGAGGGTCGAAAGCCCTCGTTCCCGACGCTGACGATGCGCCCCGAGACGGAGTCGATGCTGATGTGGAACACGTAGAAGCCGTCGGCCGTCTTATCGCTGACCACGGCATAGCGGTCGCCGCCGATGGGCGTTATGCCACTGTAGTTTCCCGCTGGCATGTCGTCGTGAAACTTCTGCTGGCGGTTCAGGCGCAGCTGCTGTGCTGAAACAGATAGTGGCACCGCGCAGAGCAGTGCCACTATCAGGATGTTGATTCTCGTCATTTGCCGACGGGCTTGATGGCAAAGGTGAACGTCTTATCGCCGTAGCCGAGGCGATATTCGTCGCGCGGCCAAGCTCCCCAAGAGTTGACGCAGCCAAGGCCAAACTGCCGCTGCTCGACGAACACCTGCGTGCGCCCCGCCGGTATGAGGTCGCCTGAGTGGTGGCCCCAGGCCTTGTTCTTGCTCATGCCGTCGTCCAGCTGATCCATGGTGTAGGGCATGGCGCTGGCCTCCATCGGTGCATTTGAGTAGAACTCAAGTCCCCCACCCTTTTCATCGAGCACGCGGAACCAGCGCACGTCGGTATGGTTGCCCGACTCCTGCGGACGGACATACTCAAAGTATTCGTCCTGCACCTTGTTATTATACACGCCGATAAACTCCGACGCATTGCGGTCAATATAGTTCTCGGCAGGGCCGCGGCCATAGTACTCAATGCGGTCAAACTGCTTAGGCATCTGCAGCGTCATTCCGAAGCGGAACATATCGCTGACCTTGGCGTCGTCGTCAGCATCCAGCTCCTGGCTCACAATCACCTGGCCGTCAGCTCGCAGCGTATAGGTCAGCTCGAGCTCTGCCTTCTGGTCGGGCATGTCGAACTCCACCTCAATGCTGTTGCCCTTGACCTCAAACTTCTTCAGCTTCATCTGCGGGTTCTTCCACGTCTGGAACCGACGCTGCAGGTTGGCACCATAGTCGTTGTCAGTCGGGGCGCGCCAGAACTCGGGACGTATGCTCTCGCGGAACTGCAGCATGCGCTGGCCGTTGACGTTCAGATAGTCAATCAATCCCGTATGCTTGCCAACGGCAATGTCGGTACCGGCGGCCGAGAGCTTCACGTAGGTATTGGTTTCCTCCTTGGTAACGCCGGCTTCCTCGACGGTCTTCAGCTCAGGGAACTTGTAGGCGTTGAGCGCGAACTGCTGGCGAGCCAGCACCTGACCCTTCTCGATGAGCGGGGCGCCGTTCTTCGACTTGAACTGGAAGATGACGAACACCTCGCTGTCGTCGCCGTGGTGGCCGAGCACGCGGCTGACCGTCTGCTGCAGCTGCTCGTCGCTGATGAGCTTGCGCTGCTGGGGCTTTATGCCGCCGAGGTCGATCTTGCCGCCGTGGCCGAACGTCATGCCTGCGGGGCGTCCGGGGTTGTCGTGATGATGGTCGCCGGCACCGCCTACAAACCACTCCAGCTCAACGTCGTCGAGCGTCTTGAAGAAGTACTCGTTGTAGACTTCGAACTTGCCCTCCTTCAGGCCTTTGTCGCTCACCCAGATGTCCTGGTAGAAGTACTGCACCTCGTAGGCATGGGGATTCAGTCGGCGGTCGGGGGCAATGATGCCGTTACAATTGAAGTTATAGTCAGAGGCGGGATATTCGCCGTAGTCTCCACCGTAGGTGAAGATGGTCCGGCCGGTGATGGGGCTCTTGTCGCGCATGCCCTGGTCAACGAAGTCCCAGATGTAGCCGCCCTGATACTTCGGCTCCTTGCGCACGAGGTCCCAGTACTCCTTGAATCCGCCCATCGAGTTACCCATGGCGTGGGCGTACTCACACTGTATGAGCGGCCTCGGGTTGTTGCTCTTGCAGTAGCGCTCACACCAGCCGTAGTCGGCATACATGGGGCAGGTGATGTCGGTATATCCGCTGTCCCACGGGGCACGCTCATACTGAACGGGGCGCGTCGTGTCGTACTTCTTGATCCAGGTGTAGCACTTCTCGAAGTTAGGGCCGAAACCGGCCTCGTTGCCCAGAGACCACACGATGATCGAGGGGTGGTTCTTCAGCACGCGCACGTTGGCCTCGTTGCGCTCCAGGTGCATCAGTTCGAAGTCCTTGCGCTTGGCCAGCGTCTGCTCGCCGTAGCCCATGCCGTGGCTCTCGAGGTTTGCCTCGGCGGTGACGTAGAGGCCGTACTCGTCGCAGAGGTCATACCACCGCGGGTCGTCAGGATAGTGACACGTGCGCACGGCGTTGATGTTCAGCTGCTTCATGATCTTGATGTCCTGAATCATACGCTCCACGGAGACAATATAGCCGCCGTCGGGGTCCAGTTCGTGGCGGTCGGCACCCTTGATGAGTATCGGCTGGCCGTTTACCAGCAGTTGTCCGCCCTTGATCTCAACCTTGCGGATACCGATGCGTTGGCGGATGGATTCCACAAGCTTGTCGCCGTCGTAGAGTGAGATAATGGCCGTATAGAGGTTGGGCGTCTCGGCCGTCCACTTCTTAGGATTGGGAATCAGCGCCTCGGCCTCGCCGTTGCCGTCGTTCTTAATCTGCAGGGATGTTATCTGTTGAGCTTCCGTGCCGTCAGGAGCCAACAGTCTGACGCCGAACTTCTTGCCTTTGGCCTTGGGAGCTGCCAGCTTGATGTTTATCTTACCAGCCTCACCGACAAAGTCTGTTGTGACGGTGATGTCTTCAATATGCACCTTCGGGCGGGCGTAGAGGTACACCTCGCGGGCGATGCCGGTGAAGCGCCAGAAATCCTGATCCTCAAGCCACGAGCCGTCGCACCAGCGCATTACCTGCATGGCTATCAGGTTCTGACCCTTCTTCAGATACTTGGTGATGTTAAACTCGGCAGCCACCTTCGAGTCCTCCGAGTAGCCGACGTACTTGCCGTTGACCCACACGGCGAGGTTGCTCGTGGCCGAGCCTACGTGGAAGTAGACCTCCTGGCCATTCCAACCTGAGGGCAGCTCGAACGTGCGGCGGTATGAGCCGGTGTAGTTGTTGGTTTCGCCGATGTAGGGCGGGTTGTTGTCGAACGTCGTACACCAGGCATATCCTGCGTTCTTGTAGGTCTTGTCGCCGTAGCCCTCAATCTCGAAGAGCCCCGGAACGGGGAAGTCCACCCACTTCGAGTCGTCGTACTTCACGCTGTAGAAGTCCTTCGGGGCCTTGTTGTGGTCCTTCACGAAGTTAAACTTCCACTTTCCCTCCATCGAGAGGTAGCGCTCCGACTTCGTCTTGTCGTTCTCACGCGCCTTGTCGGCATTCTCGAAAGCGAAGAAGGCCGCACGGCGCATTTCGCGGTTCACCTGGTTTACGCCCGGGTCTTTCCACACCGGCGTCTTTTGTGCGCTGACCGTCATCACGGTCATGCACGCCATTCCTAACAGTAGTTTTCTCATATCGTTATTGGTTGTTTAAGTATTTCACTCGTAGTCGTCGATCACGGCGTTCATGAAGTCCATCATGGGCTTGGCAGCTCGCAGAATCCGCGCCGTCTCGTCGAGCCAGCCCTCGGCGGCAAAGAAGTCATCGGCCACGTGGTGCCACGCACAGTAGTCCTTCAGCCGCAGATAGTTCACATGGGCATAGTCGCGGGGAAATCCGGCCGGGCACGTCTTCAGCTTGGTCAAACCGAAACCCTGGGGCACGTCCCACGACTCGGCCCATTCCGTCGTTTCCACCTTGCTGCCGAAGTACTTCCTGAACGAGCGGCTCTCCACACACTTGAGCCACTGCTCCTCATTGGCCATCATCTCGTTGCGGCAGGCCGTCAGTATGTTCGTCGGCAGCCAGTAGTTGCCTACGGCCAGCAGACAGTTGCCTGGCTCCATGTGGAGGTAGTAGCCACCGCGCAGCGCTTTCTTGCCGTGGGCGTTGATGTAGGCGCCGAAGTGGTTTTTGTAGGGCGACTTGTCGGCCGAGAAGCGGGTGTCGCGGTAGAAGCGGTAGGTGGCATCCTTCACCGTCACGGCGGCGATGCTGGCGTCAAAGTCGGCTATGCGCCCTATAGCTTGCTCCACCCCGCGCTCAAACTCGCCACGGGCAGCGTCGTAGTCGGCGCGGTGGCTCTGAAACCACTCCCGGTTGTTGTTCGAGGCGACCGCGCGCAGGAAATCGAGTATTAGTTTGGTATCCATATCAGCTGTTCGTATTTTTCGGGTTCAAAGTTACGAATAAAAATTGAATAGAGCAAATAAAATATGCAAAATTACGCGCCAATTTCGCAACAAACGCGCAAACAACTCACAACCAGGCGATTATCGCGACAACGGAGAATACCTCACGGCTGGGCTTGAGCGAACGAACAGTTCGAACAGTTTCTGCGTGAACATGAATTTAGCCCTATAATTATATTAATATAATTATCCCTCTATGTCCGTTCGCTCACAAAAAACTGTTCGAACTGTTCGTTCGGTTTTCTCGTCTATTCTGGTCGGCTGTCGGCATGGGCGAACGAACAGTTCGAACAGTTTTCTAAGAGGTGAGAGGTAAGAGAAATGCAGGGAAGCGTAATATCCGGGCACCGGAAATTACGGCGCCCGGCGCCAGGTATTACGGCTCGTCGAAAATGAGCCGAATTGAGCGGCGAAAATTGGCGAATTTTCGGGCGAAAACATCTGTATATGGAATATTTTTCGTAACTTTGCAGCCGACTAACAGAACATGACAATGAAAAAGACGATGAAGTGGATAATCATACTGGCGGCGGCAGTGATGACCGCATGCGGCAGCGGCAGCGACAGCGCCACGCTGGAGTTTCAGGCCGTCAGTGCCGACAGGACGGTGAGCATAGCGAGCGAGGAGGGCGCGCCGACGTGCAGCGTCAACGTGAAGCTGGAAGCCGCCGCCGAGAGCCAGGGACAGAGGGCTGCAGCCGTCAACGAGACGCTGGCACGCGAGCTGCTCGACCTCGAGACGACCAACCTGAAGACCGCCGCCGACTCGTTTGCCAGGGCTTACACCGAGAGCTACCGCCAGAACATAGGGCCACTCTATCGCGACGACCGCGGCGACCCAGCGAAACGCCAGTGGTATGAATACCGCTACAGTGCCGAGGGCAAGGCCGACGAGGGGCGCAGCGGCGTGACCGTCTATACGGCTAACGTCAGCTACTACGAGGGAGGCGCCCACGGCGTCAGCCAGCGGCTGCTGCTGAACTTCGACAACAAGACGGGCCGACGGCTGACGCTGGCCGACGTCTTCGCCCCTGGCTACGAGCGCCAGCTGAGCAGCATGCTGACAGAGCGCCTCATGGCTCAGGCGGGCGCCGACGACATGGAAGGGTTGCGCGCGAAGGGCTTCCTGCAGCAGACGGAGATGTTTGCCACCGAGAACTTCGCCCTGGGCAAGGATGCCATCACCTTCGTCTATAACGCCTACGAGATTGCACCCTACGAAAACGGAATTACGGAACTGACCATCGACTATGGAGATTGTAAAGAAATACTTCAAAAAGCTGACTGACGAGCAACTGCGGCAGTTCGCCATGCTCGACGAGCTCTACCACGACTGGAACGCGAAGATCAACGTCATCTCGCGGCGCGACATTGACAACCTCTACGAGCACCACGTACTACACTCGCTGGCCATCGCCAAGGCCGTGAACTTCCGTCCCGGCACCGAGATTCTTGACTTCGGCACGGGCGGCGGGTTCCCAGGCGTGCCGCTGGCCATCCTGGTGCCTGAGTGCCGCTTCAAGCTGATCGACGGCACGGGCAAGAAGGTGCGCGTGGCCAGCGAGGTGGCTGCTGCCATAGGGCTGAAGAACTGCCGCGCTGAACACCTGCGCGGCGAGGACGAGCGGGGAAGCTACGACTTCGTGGTGAGCCGCGCCGTGATGCCACTGCCCGACCTGGCAAAGATTGTGCGCAAGAACATCAGCAGCCGACAGCAGAACGCCACGCCCAACGGCCTGATATGCCTGAAGGGGGGCGCCCTCGAGGCCGAGCTGCAGCCCTACCGCAACATCGTCGAGGTGACGCCCATCAGCAGCTGGTTCTGCGAGGAGTGGTTCCAGGAGAAGAACGTCGTTTACTTACCGCTATGATTCAGATAAAGACTTTCGTATGCAACATGCTGCAGGAGAACTGCTACGTGGTGAGCGACGAGACTCGCCAAGCCGTCATCATCGACTGCGGCGCACTCTACCCCGAGGAGCAGCAGGCGCTGGCCGACTATATTGAGCGCGAAGGGCTGAAGCCCGTCAGGTTGCTGGCTACCCACGGCCACTTTGACCATAACTTCGGCAACGCCTTCGTCTGGCACCGCTACGGACTTCAGGCCGAGGTGGCTGCCGAGGACGAGGGGCTGATGGACCTGCGCCGGCAGATGAGGCAGATGATGGGCGTCAGCTACGACGTGGAGCAGGTGGCGGCCAAGCTGCTGCCCAGCACCACCGACACGATCAACTTCGGCTCGCACAGCCTGAAGATACTGCCTACGCCGGGACACTCGCCCGGCTCGGTGACATTCTACTGCGAGGCCGAGCACGCCGCCTTTGCCGGCGACACGCTGTTCCGCATGAGCATCGGCCGCACCGACTTCGAGGGCGGCAGCTGGACGGCCATGCACCACAGCCTGACGCAGGTGCTGGCGAAACTGCCCGCACAGACGAAGGTCTACCCCGGCCACGGCCCGACGACAACCATCGGCGAGGAGGTGCGCATGAATCCCTACATGCGCTAATCGAACAGCGAGTCGATCTCGCTGATCTCGTCGTCGTCGAACCACTTCGACAGCTTTTCGCGCGCACGCGCCTTGATGTCGGGGTCAACGTCTGTCCACACCTTCTTCAGCACGTAGAGCAGCACGGC
>CAMOKH010000048.1 GCA_946617675.1 uncultured Prevotellaceae bacterium
CCCAGCGCGTCGTTGTCGTCCATGAATGTGCCTAAGCGTACGCCCAGTGCACGTGCAATCTTGATGAGCGGCCCGAGTGAGGGCAGGTTCTCGTCGTTCTCGATAGATGTAATCTGGTCTGTTGACAGACCGCTGCGCTCGGAGACCTCCTCAATGGTGAGGTTCTTGGATTCTCTGATGCCCTTAATCTTGTCTCCGACAATTGTGTTGTTGTTGGTCATGTTCCTGTTTTATGTTTAGTGTGTATTGTTCAGTGATTCCTTGTACCATTGGAACAGGCGGGCGACGCCGTCCTCGATCTCCACCTTGTGGGTCCAGCCAAGGGAGTGGAGCTTGGCGACGTCGATGAGCTTGCGCATGGTGCCGTCAGGCTTCGAGGCGTCGAACTCCACCGTGCCCTCGAATCCAACGGCCTTCACGACGAGCTCAGACAGCTCGCGGATGGTCAGCTCCTTGCCCGTGCCGACGTTGATGTGGCAGTTGCGTATCTCGCCGAGCTTGGGCAGCGCGCCGCCCCGGCCGGCCGAGTGGTTACGGTCGACGGTGCCGTCGGTGGCAGCGCCGTAGTGGACGCTCGAGTACTTCTCGATGCCGATGATGTCGCTGAAGTCGACGTTCAGCAGCACGTGAACCGAGGCGTCGGCCATGTCCTCGCTCCAGAGGAACTCGCGCAGTGGCGTGCCAGTGCCCCAGAGCACCACCTTATTATTATATATGCCGTACTTGGCCAGCACGGCCAGTATGTCGTCGGTCGTCGACGACCCGCTGAAGCCCTCAACGGGCCGTATGTCGAGGTCGCGGCGTATGGCCTGCCAGTCGCCGTCGTTGATGAGCTTGGCCAGGTAGACCTTGCGCATCATGGCGGGCATGACGTGCGAGTTCTCCAGGTGGAAGTTGTCGTTGGGGCCGTAGAGGTTGGTGGGCATGACGGCGATGTAGTTGGTGCCGTACTGCAGGTTGTACGACTCGCACATCTTCAGTCCGGCAATCTTGGCGATGGCATACTCCTCGTTGGTGTACTCCAGAGGCGACGTCAGCAGGCAGTCCTCCTTCATCGGCTGCGGAGCGTTCTTGGGGTAGATGCAGGTCGAGCCGAGGAAGAGCAGCTTCTTGACGCCGTGGGCGTAGCTCTCAGAGATGACGTTGCACTGCATCTTCATGTTCTGCATGATGAAGTCAGCGCGGTAGAGCGAGTTGGCCATGATGCCGCCGACGAAGGCGGCAGCCAGCACGACGGCGTCGGGGCGCTCGTCGTCGAAGAACCGGCGGACGGCCAGCTGGTCGGTGAGGTCCAGTTCCTTGTGTGTGCGGCCTACGAGTTTGTTGTAGCCGCGCTGGCGTAGGTTGTTCCAGATGGCCGAGCCCACCAGCCCGTGGTGGCCGGCCACATATATCTTGCTGTCCTTACTGAGCATCGTCCATGTGAGCTTTAATAAACAGTTTTTTGACAAACTTCATGTCGTGCTTGACCATGATCTTCACCAGCTGCTCGAACGACGTCTTCTGCGGGTTCCAGCCCAGCTTGGCCTTGGCCTTGGCGGGGTTGCCCAGCAGCTGGTCGACCTCGGCGGGACGGAAGTACTTCGGGTCGACCTCAACCAGCGAGCGGCCCGTGGCCTTGTCGTAGCCCTTCTCGTCGATGCCGTCGCCGCGCCACTCCAGCTCGATGCCCACCTCGCGGAAGGCCAGCGTGCAGAACTCGCGCACGGTGTGGTACTCGCCGGTGGCAATGACGAAGTCGTCGGGCTCGGGCTGCTGCAGGATGAGCCACATGCACTCAATGTAGTCGCGGGCGTAGCCCCAGTCGCGCAGCGAGTTGAGGTTGCCCAGGTAGAGCTTGTCCTGGTAGCCCTGAGCGATGCGTGCTGCGGCGAGCGTTATCTTGCGTGTGACGAAGGTCTCGCCTCGGCGCTCCGACTCGTGGTTGAACAGTATGCCGTTGCAGCAGAACATGCCGTACGACTCGCGGTAGTTCTTCATGATCCAGAAGCCGTAGAGCTTGGCCACGGCGTAGGGCGAGCGGGGGTAGAAGGGCGTGGTCTCCGACTGGGGCACCTCCTGCACCTTGCCGTAGAGCTCTGAGGTTGAGGCCTGATAGATGCGGCACGTGTCGGCCAGGCCGCAGATGCGCACGGCCTCGAGCAGTCGCAGCACGCCGTTGGCGTCGGTGTCGGCGGTGTACTCGGGCACGTCGAAGCTCACCTTGACGTGGCTCTGTGCGGCGAGGTTATAGATTTCCGTGGGGCGCACCTTCGAGATGACGCGCACGAGCGACGACGAGTCGGTCATGTCGGCCCAGTGGAGGTTCACCAGTCGGGCCTTCTTCATGTCGCGCACCCACTCGTCGAGGTAGAGGTGCTCGATGCGGGCGGTGTTGAACGACGACGAGCGGCGCATGAGGCCGTGTACCTCGTAGCCTTTCTCAATCAGAAACTCGGCCAGGTAGCTTCCGTCCTGGCCTGTAATGCCGGTAATAAGTGCTATTTTCTTCTGTTCCATATCTTCATAATTCACAATTCATAATTCATAATTCAGAATTCACAATTCACAATTCACTTTTCCCTTCTTAGCTTTCTCCGCTGAACTGCTTGATGCGCTGCTCCTCGGAGAGCTTGCAGATGAGCAGCGTGTCGTTACACTCGGCCACGATGTAGCCCTCGAGGCCCTGCACGACGACGCGCTTCTCCTCGGTGGTGTGGACGATGCAGTTGTGGCTCTCGAACATGTTGATGTCGCGGCCTATGCAGACGTTGCCGTAGAGGTCCTTGTGGCTCTGCTGGTAGAGCGAGCCCCACGTGCCGAGGTCGCTCCAGCCGAAGTCGGCGGGGCAGACGAATATCTCCTCGGCCTTCTCCATGATGGCGTAGTCCACCGAGATGCTTTCGCACTCGGGGAACCGCTCGTTGACGACGGCCTGCTCGCGGTCGGTGCCGTAGACGGGCAGCATCGACTCGAAGATCTTGGCCATGGCCGGCTGGTACATGCGGAAGGCGTTGACGATGGTGTTGATGTTCCAGATGAAGATGCCGGCGTTCCAGTAGTAGTTGGGCTGCTTGATGTACTGCTTGGCCGTCTCCAGGTCGGGCTTCTCGCGGAAGGAGTCGACGTGGAACACGCCCTTGTTGCGCAGCGAGCTGGCGGCGAGGTTGGCCTGTATGTAGCCGTAGCCTGTCTCGGGCCTGGTGGGCTTCATGCCGAGCGTGACGATGGCGTCGGTGTCGCAGGTGAAGTCCATGCACTGCTTGACGACACGCTGGAACTCGGGGACGTTCATCACCACGTGGTCTGAGGGTGTGACGACGACGTTAGCCTTGGGGTCGGTCGACTTGATGCGCCACGAGATGTAGGCTATGCACGGGGCGGTGTTGCGCCGGCATGGCTCGCAGAGAATATTCGTGCGGGGCATGTCGGGCAGCTGTTGTGCCACGATGTCGGCATATTTCTGGTTGGTCACCACCCAGATGTTCTCGGGTTTGATCAGGTTGCCGAAGCGCTCGACGGTCATCTGCAGCAGCGTCTTGCCCACGCCCAGCACGTCGATGAACTGCTTGGGCTGCTCGGCGGTGCTCATGGGGTAGAAGCGGCTGCCGACGCCGCCGGCCATGATGACCAAGTGGTTGTTAATTTGTTTCATGCTTTACAGTCTTTTTCTTGAATATGTGCTTGATAATAAGGTACGCGGCACCGACGGCCAGCAGGCCGACGATGACGAGCTTGATATACTCGGCATATTCGCCGATCTTGTCGTTGAGTTGCTCCTCGGGCACGATGGCGTGCAGATACCAGCCCAGGGCGGCCAGCACGGTGTGCCACCCGCCGGCGCCGATGGTGGTGAAGAGCAGGAACTTGCCGTAGTTCATCTGCGCCAGTCCGGCGGGGATGCTGATGAGGTGGCGTATCACGGGCACGAAGCGGCCGGTGAGCGTGGCGGCCACGCCGTGCTCGTCGAAGTATCGCTCGCTGCGCTCTACCTTCTCCTGGTTGAGCAGGCAGAGGTGGCCCAGTCGGCTGTTGGCAAACCGGTAGACGACGGGCCGCCCGACGTATTTGGCGACGAAGTAGTTGATTGACGCCCCCACGTCGGCGCCAAGTGTGGCAAAGAGGATGATGAGCACGACGTCGAGCTGACCGGCGGCGGCGTGGTAGGCAGCCGGCGTGACGACAAACTCCGACGGCACGGGCACGACGGTGCTCTCCAGCAGCATCAGGAAGAAGATGGCCGGATAGTTCAGGTTATTTAACAGGGTGCTTATAATATTCATCACTCTTCACTTCTCACTTCTCACTTCTCACTTTTCACTTTTCACTCTTCACTTTTCACTCTTCACTATATAGTCATAATAGTCCTCGGGCTTCATTCCTTGAGGGAAGAGCGGGGCCAGCACCTGCCGGGCCTCGCCGGGGTTGCGCTCGCAGCAGATTTTCATATAGCTGAGGAACTCATCGTCGCGCTTCAGGTCGTAGCAGCAGAGGGCCATGTAGCCGTAGCCGTCGGCCCAGTCGTGGTCGGCTAACTTGAAGAAACTCTTGAACATGTTGTAGGCCGTCTCGACGTAGTGGTTGTCGTAGAACGACACGATGATGCGCATGATCGTACGCAGGCTGTTGCTTGACTGTCTGACGGCCTCGTCGAACTGCTTCTGGGCCTCGTCAATGCGGCCGTTGCCCAGCAGGATGTGGCCCTTCACGACGTGCATGTCGGCGTGGTCGCAGTCGAGCTTCTCCGTCTGGTCGATGTAGTAGAGCGCCGTCTCGGGCATCTTCAGCTCGCCGTAGCCGAAGCCCAGCTCCTGGTAGATGTCCTCCAGGTAGGGTGAGTCGTCGGGAGCCACCCTCTCGGCCTCGAGCAGGCGGTCGACGCCCTCCTGGAATCGGTTGAGGTTGATGAGACAGGTGCCCTGGTGTAGCAGTCCGAACTCGTCGTCGGGCACCTTCTCGCTGTAGCGGCGGTAGTATTCGTAGGCCTCCTCGTAGTTCTCCAGCCGGTACAGGCCGTTGGCCTTGGCCAGCAGTCCGTCGGCGTCGTCGGGGTCGATGGCTATGGCATACTCGCTGCTGGTCACCGATGCGCTGTAGTCCTCCTTCATATACTGCGTGCTGGCCAGAGCGTTCCAGTAGCGCTTCTGGAAGGGGTTACGGTCAATCAGCTCGTTGAAGATGCGCTCTGAGTCGTCGTACTTGCCCAGTCCGAAGAGCGTGCGCCCCAGCATCTCCTTGAAGTCTTCGCTGCCGTCCTGCTTGGCGCGCTTCATCCACTCCATGGCCTTCTCGCCGTAGCCGTAGTCGGTGTAGAGGTTGACGATGTCGAGCACGAAGTCCTGGCGCTCGTCTGGCGGACACTCCTCCAGCTCCTTGAGCAGGTATTCGTCGGCCTCGTCGGTCATCTCTTGTGCTATCCAAATCTCCGCCCGGCTGTAGATGTACTCCGGCAGTTCGCGGTCGATGATCTGGCTGAGGTAGTCCTCGGCGGCGTCGAAGTCGCCCTGGTTGATGGCGTTGCGTATCTGGTAGTTCAGGGCAACGACCGAGTCGGGCTGCAGTTCGAGCGCCCGTTCGAGCGCCTGCTGCGCCTTGTCGTAGTGTCCCTCCTGCTGGTAGTAGTCGGCAATGTCGGCCAGGTCGTCGGCGTCCATAAACACCGGCTGTCCAGCCCTCACCGTCTGCTCGTAGTCCTCCAGCAGCTCGCGGAACTCCTCGTCGTTAAAATAATCGTCGTCCCTCACTTCTTACTCCTCACTTCACACTTCACACTCCTCACTTCTTCCACGTGTCCTTCAGCCCGACGGTCTTGTTAAACACTGGCTTGGCGGGCGTAGAGTCAGGGTCGACGTTGAAGTAGCCGATGCGCTGGAACTGCAGGTAGCTCAGTGCGGGCATCGTCGTGGCAAACGGCTCGACGTAGCAGTCGCGCAGCACGGTCAGCGAGTCGGGGTTCACAATCTGCTTCATGGCCGTCACGGCGTCGCACTGCTGGGCCTCGCGGATGGCTGCCATCTCGTCGCGCGGGTTCTCAACCTTCCACAGACGGTCGTACAGCCGTACCTCGGCACGCACGGCGTTGTGGCACGACACCCAGTGGAGCGTCTTGCCCTTGATCTTGCGGTCGGCACCGGGCAGTCCGCTGCGCGTCTCGGGGTCGTAGGTGCAGTAGATGCACGTCACGCGGCCGTCGGCGTCGACGTCGCATGGGTGCTCCTCGTCGCACTTGATGATGTAGGCGTTCTTCAGGCGCACCTCCTTGCCGGGGGCCAGGCGCATGAACTTCTTCTCGGCCACCTGCTGGAAGTCGTCGCGCTCGATCCACAGCTCGCGGCTGAACTCCACCTCGTGGGTTCCGTCGGCCTCGCGCTCGGGGTTGTTCACCGCCGTCAGCATCTCGGTCTGACCCTCGGGGTAGTTGGTGATGACCACCCGCACGGGGTCGAGCACGGCAGCCACGCGCTGGGCACGGCCGTTCAGGTCGTCGCGCACGACGCTCTCGAGCAGTGCCATGTCGTTCAGCGCGTCAATCTTCGTGTAGCCTATCTTGTCGATAAACTTGATAATGCTCTCGGGCGAGTAGCCGCGGCGGCGCAGACCGCAGATGGTCGGCATGCGGGGGTCGTCCCATCCGGCCACCATGCCCTCGTTGACCATGGCCAGCAGGTTGCGCTTCGACATCAGCGTGTAGTTCAGGTTCAGCTTGTTGAACTCCGTCTGGCGCGGGCGGTTGTCCTCGATGTTGTCTGTCTCGCCTCGCCACTCCTTCATCCACGTCACGAAGAGGTCGTACAGGGGGCGGTGCTCCACGAACTCCAGCGTGCACCATGAGTGGGTGACGCCCTCCAGGTAGTCGCTCTGGCCGTGGGTGAAGTCATACATCGGGTAGGCGTTCCAGCGCGTGCCCGTCTTCACGTGGGGAATGTTCAGCACGCGGTAGATCAGCGGGTCGCGGAAGAGCATGTTGGGGTGGGCCATGTCAATCTTGGCGCGCAGCACCATGCGGCCCGGCTCACACTGGCCGCTGTTCATAAACTCGAACAGCCTGAGGTTCTCCTCGGTGGGACGGTCGCGGAAGGGCGAGTTGGTGCCCGCCTGCGTCGTCGTGCCCTTCTGCTGGGCTATCACCTCGGCCGACTGCTCGTCGACGTAGGCGCGGCCCTGCTTGATGAGCCACACGGCGAAGTCCCACAGCTGCTGGAAGTAGTCTGAGGCGTAGTAGACGTGGGCCCACTGGAATCCGAGCCACTTGATGTCGGCCTCGATGTTCTCAATATATTCAGTGTCCTCCTTCACGGGGTTGGTGTCGTCGAAGCGCAGGTTGCACTCGCCGCCGTACTTCTTAGCCAACCCGAAGTCGATGGCGATAGCCTTGGCGTGGCCGATGTGCAGGTATCCGTTCGGCTCTGGCGGGAATCGCGTCTGCAGTCGTCCGCCGTTCTTGCCGGCGGCCAGGTCGTCAATCACTTTCTGTTCAACGAAGCTCACAGACTTCTTTTCCTCCATCTCAGTTGTTGTTTTCTCGGTCATATTTCAGCATTTCTTGTTTCAGCCTGCAAAGGTACACATAATTTTCGACGTTACCAAATTGTTCCCCGTATTTTTTATCAGAGGTGAGGGGTAAGAGGTGAGTGGTAAGAGATTGCCTCTCCCGTTACCCCGCGGCGCCTGGCGTCAGTGAGGCGGCGCCTGGCGCTTGTGAGGCGGCGCTTCAGCGACGTGGCGCGGCGCGAGATGATTGTGAATTTTCTTTACGGAAAGGTAACGGGTAACAGGTAACATTAAGCGAAATCATTGTGTTTTTGAGCACGAAATTACTATTATATATATTATATATAATATATATAATAGTAAATTATTTACTGAATATCAATTTCAGAATTCAGAAAACGCTTAATGTTACCTGTGGTAATGTTACCATTGCCGGAAACAGCAGTAAACACTGTGGAAACGAGAAATAGTCACGCTTTTGGTGGTAACATCTAGAAAAATCATTACTTTTTCATCGCTCGTCGTTCTCTTGCCTGACGATCTGCCTGACGGGGAATGTGAAGTAGGTGTCAGGGAAGGGCTCGTCGGCCAACGTGAAGTGCCACCACTCGGTGTCGAGGGCCTTGAAGCCGTGGGCGAGCATGGCGCGGCGCAGCGTCATGCGGTTGGCAAACTGCTCGGCGGTGATGGTCCGGCCTGTGGGGCTCTTGTGGTTGTCGCCGGTGTACTGGCCCGTCTCGGGATTGCCGCAGAAGTCGGGGTGGCTCTCGGGGCCGAACCAGTCGAAGGTGCCGCCCATGTCGAGCTCCTTCTCAGTGCGCATGTCGAAGAGCGTCAGGTCGACGGTGGAGCCCCGGGTGTGGCCGCTGCGCTCGTAGATGTACTCCTGCTCGAAGAGTACGCTCTTGTCGAGGTCGGGGTAGAAGTAGGACTTCATCTCGGTGGCCGTGAGGTCGGCGGCCCAGCGCACGAAGTGGTCGACGGCCTTCTGTGGGCGGTAGGCGTCGTAGATCTTCAGCCGGTAGCCCTGGCTACGCACGTCGTCGCTGACGGCCTTCAGCGCCTGGGCAGCCTGTCGGGTGAGCAGCGCCGTGGGCTCGTCGTAGCCGTCGATGCGCTGGCCTACGAAGTTGTAGGTGCCGTAGTAGCGTATCTCGAGAATGGCATCGGGCACGGCGTCGGTGAGTGTGACAAACTGGCTGTTGTCGTCGGTCGGTGCAACAGTGGCGACGGGGTTCGACTCGCGGCTGTAGCAGCCGGTGATGGCCAGCGTGGCTATAGCGACGACGACGTTGGTGATAATCAATGCTATTTTTCTCATTTTTTTGCAGTCTGTTTTTTGTCATTTGATGCCGCGCTCGTTCAGCGCCTTGGCGTAGCGGGCGGCGTTGCGCAGGTGCTCGGCGTAGCTGACGGCGAAGTTGTGGGTGCCCGAGAGGTCCTCCTTGGCACACATGTAGAGGTAGTCGTGGCTGACGTAGTTGAGCACGGCGTCGATGCCCGCTACCGAGGCAATCTTGATTGGCCCCGGGGGCAGGCCGGTGTTGCGGTAGGTGTTGTAGGGGTTGTCGTAGAAGAGCATGTCGTGGTAGATGCGCCGCAGCGCGAAGTTCTTCAGGGCAAACTTCACCGTGGGGTCGGCCTGCAGGGCCATGCCCTTGCGAAGACGGTTGATGTACATGCCGGCAATCATCGGCTTCTCCTGGTTGTTGGCCGTCTCCTCGTCGATGATGCTGGCCAGCGTCGCCACCTCGTCGGGCGTCAGCTGTGCGGCCTCGGCCTTCGAGCGGCGCTCGTCGTTCCAGAAGGCGTCGTGCTCTTTCTGCATGCGCTCCATGAAGTGGTCGAGCGTGGTGTTCCAGTACACCTCGTAGGTGTTGGGCACGAAGAGGGCGGCGATGGTGCAGGTGTCGTAGCCCCAGCGCTGGCAGTAGGGATTGTCGATGAGTGCCGTGGCAATCTGTGCCGAGTCGAGCATCAGCTTGCGGCCGAGCACGGCGGCCAGCTTGGGCATGGTGCGCGACTCGGGGATGGTGAGCATCACGGCCTGCTGCTGCCCGTTCTTCAGCTTGCGTGCCACGGCGAACGTGCTCTCGCCGGGGGCGATGGCGTAGCGACCCGAGCGTGGGTGCTTGGCGTAGTTGGAGTGGCGTATGAGCGTCGAGAACCCGGTGAGGGCGTGCTCGGAGGCTACGGGGCGCAGCTTGGTGAGCACGGAGTCGATGGTGTCGTCGTCGTCGATGCACACATAGCGGGTGTCGTCGGCGGTCGAGAAACTGGTCAGGAAGAAGTAATAGCCCAGCAGGACGATGGCCAACAGGCAGAATGCTGCGGCTACGAGCAGGTATCTTGCTTTCGATGCTTTCATATCGGGTTGTTCTGGGCGAAGACGGCCATGCGCTCGTCGAGCTGCTGGTACTGGTGGTCTTCAATAAATGATGTACACACGCGCAAGCCCTCCTGACGGCTGCCGGTAGTGACGAGACAGATAGCCGACACGCCGTAGTACATCAGCTCGCGGGCCAGTTGTCCGCTGGTCATGCCACGATAGCCGATGGTGAAGTAAAAGCCGTCGGCCACGGGGCGGTCAAGGTCGCGGTCGTAGACGATGTGGAAGCCGTGGCGCAGGAAGATTTCCTTGAGCTTGTGGGCACGGTCGCCGTAGACCTTCACCTCCGAGCGGAAGTTATACTCGCCGTCGCAGGCTGCGCGGAACATGGCTGCCAGCGCATACTGTGCCGAGTGGCTCGTGCCCGACGAAAGGGCGTAGAGCATGCGGGTCGAGAAGACCAGTCCGAAGGGCAGTCCCTCGTAGCGTGCGGCCAGGTCGGGGTAGTGGCGGTGGAACAGGCTGTCGCTGATGCAGACCACGCCGATACGCTCGCCGGCATAGCTGAAGGCCTTGGAGCCTGAGATGAGCAGCATGTAGTTGTCGGTATAGCGTGCCACCGAGGGCTGGTAGGGTGGCTCGAAGGGCTTCGACAGGTCCTGGCGGAAGTCCATGGCGAAGTAGGCGAGGTCCTCCATGATGACGCAGTCGTAGCTGGTGGCCAGCCGGCCGATGGTCTCGAGCTCCTGCTCGGTGAGGCAGACCCACGACGGGTTGTTGGGGTTTGAGTAGACGATGGCGCAGATGTTACCCTTCGAGAGGTAGCTCTCGAGCTTGGGGCCGAGCTTCTCGCCGCGGAAGTCGTAGACGTCGAACGTCTCGTACTTGACGCCCTGCACCTGGAGCTGCATCTTCTGGACGGGGAAGCCGGGGTCGATGAAGAGCACGGTGTCCTTCGTGTGGTCGGCCTGTGAACAGGTGAGGAACGAGGCGAAAGTGCCCTGCATGGAGCCCGTGACGGGGACGCAGCCCTCGGGCTTGACGTCGACGCCGATGAAGGCCTTGACGAATCGTGAGGCCTGCGCCTTGAGCTCAGGGTAGCCCTGGATGTCGGGGTAGGAGTGGGCGATGCCCTCGCTCAGGGCCTTGATCTGGGCGTCGACGCCCACCTGTGCGGCAGGCAGTCCGGGGATGCCCATTTCCATCTTGATGAACTCCACGCCGCTCTGCTTCTCGGCTGTGGCAGCAACCTGCTTCACCTCGCGGATGGTGGCCTTGGCGAAGTCCTGGATGCCCATCTGGGCAATCAGTCCGTCGACCAACGCCTTGTCAATAGGTGTTTTCATAATTCTCAATTGTCAATTCTCAATTCTCAATTCTCAATTGCCCAAAAGCTTACTTTTGGGCTTCGCGGCCCAGAGCCAGCGCCTTGATGTTAGCCTCGACGACGGCCTCGCCTTTACGGGCGAAGACACGGCGGATGGCGTCCTCGAGCTTCTGGTACTCAATGCCGAGGGCCTTCTGCGCTGCTCCGAGCAGGATGACGTTGGCCGAGCGGGGCACGCCGCCGTCCTTGGCCATTTGCTCGATGTCGATGCGTATGACGTTGGGCAGCCGGTCGAGGTCGGCGTTGATGACGTCCATGTCGGGGTAGTTCGCAATGTTCTTGAAGGGCGTGGCAGAGGTGATGATCCAGCCGTCCTTGGCCAGGAAGGGCAGGTAGCGCAGGGCCTCCATGGGTTCCATCGAGATGATGACGTCGGCAGAGCCGCGGGCGATGAGGTCGCTGTGGATGGGCTCCGACGATATGCGCAGGTTCGACTGCACGTCGCCGCCGCGCTGGCTCATGCCGTGTACCTCGGCCTGCTTGATGTAAAGGTTCTCGTTCATGGCGGCC
>CAMOKH010000049.1 GCA_946617675.1 uncultured Prevotellaceae bacterium
GCAGAAGGGGAAAAGATACGTGCAAACAGGGGAAAAGATACTGGGAAACAGGGAGAAAGTCATAGGGTTGCTCGTCGCTGCCGCCCGCCCACATATATTCGGGCGGGCGCCCTTATATCTTGGAGCACCCGCCCTTTTATATTGAAGCGGGCGGCAGAATCCGATTTTTATTCCTTAGCCATAATAAAATATAAAAGATGAGGGCGATGTTACTGTAATTCGGGAAAAACTCGTACCTTTGTACCTGTGAATTTTAATTGAAACAGAATATGAAACAGCAATATGCAGTCATTGTGCTCCTTGCACTGATATTGGCGTCAAGCCTGACGAGCCTTGACAGTTATCGCTCTACGAGCCGAAGGGTGAGCGAGGATATGGACAGGGCACTGGCTATCACGATGCTGGAACAGCAGAACGATGTCATCAGCCAAGACACTATCCGCTCGTTTAACAGTCACTTGCAGATAGCAGAACTGCGCGGCAAGGCCACGCTGGCCGTCGATACACGCAGCAGGCTGTTTAAGGCGTATGCCCATTGCTCGGAGGCTACAATCTTCAGCCTCTCCGACCAGCGGCCAGCCGCATTGCTCTGGGTGTTGACAGGATTCTGGGCGATGTTCATGTGGTATCGCGGAGCCAAGAATCATGAGGACATGTTGTTATGTTCTGGTCAGAATCATGAACCTGTCTCCGTGATTCTCGGAAATGGCTTTGGTGGCTTGACCTATTCAGAAGCAGAAGGCCGTTTCTATGCTGCCGACGGCAACCCCGTGCAGCTGACGCCCATGCAGCACCAGCTGATGGAGATGTTCTTCCATTCGCCCACGCACTCATTGTCGAAGTCAGAAATTTGCGAGGCCCTGTGGCCCAAGAAACCCGATGCCAGCGACACGCTCTACACGCTGATTCGCCGGCTGAAGCCCGTCATAGAGCAACATTCCAACCTGAAAATCGAGTCTGACCGAAGTAAGGCTTACCGGCTGACAATCAAATAGATAGACGTCTGACAGCGAAATGTCAGACAAATGTCAGACGGTTTTTTCGGCCTGCCGGAGGATTGTTGCTACCTTTGCAGCGTAAAAAAACTGCAAAGCATGATGCAACAAACAACCTTTTCAAGAGTCAACACCTCGATGGCGTGGCTGATGTTTGCCATCGCCGCCGTGGTGTATGGACTGACCGTTGAGCCTACAGCGAGCCTGTGGGACTGTCCTGAATTCATAGCCTGCGGCTACAAGCTGGAGATTGGCCATCCGCCCGGTGCGCCCTTCTTCATGCTGGCCGCCAACCTCTTCTCTCAGTTTGCCGGCAGCCCGTCGGAAGTGGCGCTGATGGTCAATCTGCTGTCGGCCCTGCTCAGTGCCGGCTGCATCTTCTTCCTTTTCCTCACCATCACGCATTTAAGTGAAAAGGTAATAGTGAAGAGTGAAAGGCTACGGGTAGGCGAGCTTTGCTCGGGAATGGAGCACTATTCCCTTCCACAGGTCATCACCATCGAGGCCTGCGGCGTGGTGGGCGCCTTGGCCTATGCCTTCAGCGACACGTTCTGGTATTCGGCCGTCGAGGCCGAGGTCTACGCCTTCTCCAGCTTCCTGACGGCACTGATGTTCTGGCTCATACTGAAGTGGGAGACGGAGGCCGACGACCCCGGCAGCGACCGCTGGATCATCCTGATAGCCTACATCACGGGCCTCTCCATCGGCGTCCACCTGCTCTGCCTGCTCTGTCTGCCGGCCATGTCGTTCGTGGTCTATTTCCGTCAGACCAAGCAGGTTACCACCTTTGGCCTGCTGAAAACCCTTGCGGCAGGATGCCTGTTGCTGGCCGTCATCCTCTATGCCATCATCCCCGGCGTCGTGAAGCTGGGCGTCTATGTCATACCGCTCGTGGCAGTGCTCGTGTTCCTCTATTACAAGGTACGTCGCAGACGCTACAAGCTCTCGCTGGCCTGCCTGCTGATGGTCCTGGCTGGCTACAGCACATACGGCGTCATCTACATCCGCGCCAACGCCAATCCGCCGATGTGCGAGAATGCCCCTGGCAACGTCGCAGCCCTGGCCAGCTACCTGAACCGCGAGCAGTACGGCAAGACGCCGCTGCTCTACGGACAGGCCTACACTAGCGAACTGGACTACGAGGCCCTTCAGCGCGAGGGGGAGTACCGCTTTAAGGAAAACATGCTCTTCCCGCGTATGCACTCCCAAAACCACGCCAAGGCCTACGAGGACTGGATGGGCGGCGTGGAGAAAAAGGGCAACCTGCCCACTCCGCACGAAAACCTGCGCTTCTTCCTCACCTATCAGGTGAACTTCATGTACTGGCGCTACTTCCTGTGGAACTTCGTAGGTCGGCAGAACAATATCCAAGGGCACGGCGAAGTGGAGCACGGCAACTGGATAACGGGCTTCCGCTGGATAGACGACTGGCTGCTGGGGTGCGACACGTCACAGTTGCCCTCAGACCTGGCCGAGAACAAAGGGCGCAACGTGTACTACGGTCTGCCACTGCTGCTGGGCCTCGCCGGCATCGTCTGGCAGTGGCGGTGCAGGCGAGAGGGCCGGCAGCAGCTGCTGATCATCGCCCTGCTCTTCGTGATGACGGGACTCGCCATCGTGGCCTACCTCAACCAGACGCCGCTGCAGCCTCGCGAGCGCGACTACGCCTACGCCGGCTCCTTCTATGCCTTCGCCATCTGGGTAGGGCTGGGCGTGGCTGGCGTAGTCCAAATAGCCCGCAAAGTATTAAAGCTCCCCTCCCTTGGGGAAAGGCAACGGGTAGGCGAGCTCTGCTCGGGAATGGGGCTGGGGGTGGGCCTCCTCTGCCTCTTAGTCCCCCTGCAGATGGTCTCGCAGACGTGGGACGACCACGACCGCTCAGGCCGCTACACCTGTCGCGACTTCGGTGCCAACTATCTGGAGAGTATGCAGCGCGAGGGACATCCCATCATCCTGACCAGCGGCGACAACGACACGTTCCCGCTGTGGTACAACCACGAGGTGGAGGGCGTGAGAACCGACACGCGCGACGTCAACATGGAATACCTGCAGACCGACTGGTACATCGACCAGATGAAGCGCCCGGCCTACGACTCGCCGCCCCTGCCCATCAGCTGGCAGCACGCGGACTACCAGGAGGGCGTGAGGGAGTATATCCCCATCCGCCCGGAGCTGAAGGCGGAGATAGAGGCCTACAGGGCCCAGCACCCTGAAGAGGCCCGGCAGCTGTTAGGCGACAACCCTTATGAGCTGAAGAACATCATCCAGAAATGGGTGCTCAGCGACGCTCCCGACATGCAGTGCATCCCTACGGACAGCGTCGCCATCACGTCCGGCGAGGGCACGATGCAGATTTCCCTCAAGGGCAAGCGCGCACTCTACAAGAACGAGCTGATGGTGCTCGAGATGCTGTCGCACGCTGACTGGAGCCGTCCCGTCTATGCCTCCATCAGCATGGGGCCCGACCAGCTGTCGTTCCTCCGCGACCACATGGTGCTCGAGGGCCTGGCCTACCGCATCACGCCGACCGTGAGCGGCAAGAGCGTTGACACCGAGCGGCTCTACGACAACGTGATGCACCGCTTCCGCTTCGGCAACCTCAGCCGCAAGGGCATCTACGTCGACGCCGACGTGCTGCATATGGCCAGAACCCACCAGATGGTCATGGCCATACTGATAGACTCGCTGATGAAGCAGGGCGACACCGGGCGGGCTGTCCGTGTGTGCCGGAAGTGGCAGCGGGAGATGCCTCAGGAGAACGTGCCCTACACCGATGCTGCCCTCTCGATGGCCCAGTGCTATTATGCCGCCCGGCAACAGGAGGACGGCGACAAGATAGTCAGCAGTCTGCTGCGCCGCGCTGACGAGTGGCTCGCGTGGATAGCCACCATCCGTCCCGGCCGCCGCGGCGGTTCACTCTACTCTCAGTACACCTGGCTCCAGACCATGCAGCAGGCCATCGCCGTGGCCGTGCATTATGACCGAACAGACATTTACCAGAAATACAGCAAACGATATGAACACCACATCCAGCAATACCCCCAAGACTAAGCGCCCCTGGTCGGCACACGTCACGCGCCGCCGCATCGCCGTGGCCGCCTGCCTCCTGATAGCCACGGGCTATCTCCTGATGGCCGGCCCCGGCAGCACGGAGCAGTCGTTCTGCGCCGACATCTTCTCAGCGCGCAGAATCGTCCTGGCCCCGCTGCTCTGCCTGAGCGGCTACCTGCTGCTCATCGTAGGTATTCTACACAAGGAAAAACCGTAGACGCTTAACTCGGGGAGGCGGTTCCTGTAAGCTGACTGTCTAAAAATCATACGCTTTACTGTCTAATTTTTAGACAATCTGCTTCCGCCGGGGCCTGAAGCCTTGGCGGATTCGCTTTCTTGCCGTAAATTTGCACCGTCAAACCGAAAATTGCAAATTGCCAAAATCGTAAATGATATGAAGAGTTATTTCAGATTCCTGTCGCGCAACAAGCTATATACCTCAATCAACATAGCTGGACTGGTGGTGTCGCTGATGTTCATCATCCTGATGGGCGACTACACGTGGCGCCAATATAGCATCGACTCGTGGCACGAGCATGCCGACCGCATCTACCTGGCGGGCAGCGAAGAGGAGTTCTTCATGTGGCCGCAGGCGGCACAGGAGATCAAGGCGATGTGCCCCGAGGTGGAGCAGACCTGCTGCGTGATGAGTCAGCAAGGCAGGATAAAGTATGGCGAGCACGAGGCCAAAGGCAAGGATAGCGATAACGGCAACATCATGCTGGCCGACCCGACGTTCTTCAAGTTCTTCAGCTTCCCGCTGGTGGAGGGCGACCCGAAGACCGTTCTCGACGCCCCCGACAAGTGCGTCATTACCGAACAGCTGGCCAGGACGCTCTTTGCCGGCAAGAATCCCATCGGCGAACAGCTGCAGATCGTGGGCGAACGGCATGTGCGCATGGGGCAGGAAGACCCCTACGACTCGACGCTGGTCTATACCGTCAGCGGCATTGCCAAGGACTTCGACCACACGGTGCTGCCCAACGAGACGCAGCTCATTGCCAGCATGCAGCGCTTCGGGCAAGTGATGGGCTACAGGCTTACGAACGAAGCCTTCGCATACGGGCCGACAGGCGCCTGCAAGGCTTTCATGATGCTGCGCCCCGGCGCCACCTTCGACGCCAAGACAAAAACAGTGGAAGAACACCTGAATAACAACTATAAGCTGTGGAGCCGCATGGGCTGCCAACACTTCACGCTGACACCGCTCACCGACATCATGTTTGCCCCGCAGAACAACGGTGCCGGCATGCAGAAGGGCGACAAGTCGCGGCTTCGCATCCTGCTGGCCGCCGTGCTGGCCCTGCTGTTCTTTGCCGTCAGCAACTACATCAACCTGACCGTCGCCAACACCGGCTTCCGCGCCAAGGAGATGGCCACGCGACGGCTCTTCGGCAGCAGCCAGCATGAGATATCGCTGAAACTGATTATTGAATCGACGCTGATGGTGACGGTCTGCTTCGCCATCGGCCTGGCCCTGGCCTTCTGCTTTCAGGACGATGCCGCCGAACTGTTCAAGGGAAAGATTGACCTGCTACACGACATTCGTCCGGGCAGCGTCAGCGTGTGCCTCGGTTTTATCCTGCTGCTGGGCATCGTCTCAGGCGCTATGCCCTCATGGCAGATTACCCGCTTCCAACCGATCGACATCGTGAAAGGGTCGTTCCGCTATCACTCCAAGATGGTGTTGGGGCGCCTGTTCATCGTTGTGCAGAACGTGGTCACCATCACCATGCTCACCTCGGCCCTCGTCATCTGGCTACAGTTGCACCACCTCATCCATGCACCGTTAGGCTTCAATGCCGAGAACCTCTACTACGTCAACTCCCCTATGGGCAAGAGCCAGACGGTGAGGAGCCTGCTGGAGAAGATGCCGTTTGTTGAGTCTGTCGGCGAGTATCGGGGCACGACTTTCTCTAACTACAACTCGCAGATGCGCTCTGTCACCAAAGGCGACAAGATGGTGACCCTGTTCACCACTGATATGGACACGACGGCCTTCAGGCTCTATGGTCTTCAGATACTCAAGGACTACGGTCCGACGAGCGACGGCTATTACCTGAACGAAGAAGCCATGCGCAGATTCGGCTTTGGCAACGACGAGCGTGAGATGCCCTGGGGCAAGGACGAGAAGAAACCCATCAGCGGCGTGCTCAAGGATTTCCACCGTGTCAACGTGCTGGGCGACTATGAACCCTTCGCCATCAGCGTCCGGGAACATGTGGACGAGCCAAACTTCCTTGTGAGAACAAGCGGAGACAGGCAGGCCATAAGCGCCTTCGAGCAGACTATGAAGGAACTGGACGTGCCGGAGGATGACCTGCGCTGGTATGTGAGCAGCATCGAGGAGAACATCGCCGACACCTTCGAGGAGCAGCAGAACACGCTGCGCATCGTCTCGCTCTTCACCCTCATTGCCATCGTCATCTCGGTGCTGGGCTACGTGGGCCTGTCGCTCTTCTTCATCCGCCAGCGCAAGAAGGAGATTGCCATCCGCAAGGTGATGGGATCGACGTCGGGCGAGGTGCTGCTGCTGATGCTGCGCACGTTTTCCGTACCGATGCTGGTGTCGTTTGTCGTCGCCGTACCTATCTCCTATTATATCATGAGCGACTGGCTCACGAACTTCTCGTATCGCATCGCGCTCAGCCCCTGGATATTCGCTGTTGCCGGGTTTACCTGCTTCATCATCTCCCTGCTCACCGTCGTTATCCAGAGCTGGCGCGCTGCTTCTGAGAATCCTGTCAACAATATCAAGACGGAGTAACACCTTCGGGCGAAATCTACCTGCGTATGGATAGATTTCGCTCGAATTGCTTGTTCATTTCAAACAATTATTGTATCTTTGCAACGAAAACGTATAAACGCAAGAATGAATGGAGATCAAACTGAACGACTATCACAAGAAGGTAAATGCCGAAATGAGGGCAAGTGTAGCATATTGGATGCAGCATCCGCTTTCGCGCGAGGAGTGCTTGAGGCAATTGAAAAACTTGCGGGAACAACGGCTTGCTGCTCGACTTTAGTCGCTTGCTACCAGCGGGACGCAAGAAGTCTGTCCAAGTGGTAAGACTTCGCCAATGGGCACAAGAACAGGGCTACTGGTTTGAAGACCGCAACCTTTTTGGTGATTTCTTTGACCGTGGGTCAGAGAATGAGACGTATTTGTCTGTTGATAGAAAGACTATCATCAAGCTGAATGATTTCCGTTACTCAGATGACAACCTGACCCCATTCTTTGAGCGCATCAAGGCACACAATAAATATTTTGATGGCTGTCCCTACAACATGATTGGCTTAGCAGAGAATCGCGATGGGCAAGTTTGTGCTGTATTGGAACAGCCGTTTATTGCTAATGCCCGCCTGGCCACGAAAGCGGAAATCCACGATGAGTTCCTACGTTTAGGTTTCCATCCTGAGGACAACGGCGAATACTACACTAACGGCCAACACGACATCTTCGATGCTGTTGCAGGCAACGTATTGGTAGGCGGCGACGGCAACTACTATTTTATCGATACCATCATCTATCCCTCCGATACTGGCGGTTACGACCTGTACCGCAGCCTCTCGCCCCGATTCTCTGGCGAGGGTGTCTAAAAATCATACGCTTTACTGTCTAATTTTTAGACAATCTGC
>CAMOKH010000050.1 GCA_946617675.1 uncultured Prevotellaceae bacterium
CCTACTATAACGACGTCGACATCAACGGCCACGTCAACTCCGTGAAATACATCGAACACGTGCTCGACCTCTGGCCCATCGACTGGTACCGCACCCACTGCATCGCCCGTTTCGAGATAGCCTACGTCGCCGAGGCCCATGCCGGCGACCGTCTTTCGTTCTACACCGAGGACGGTGGCGACGGCAGTCACTGCGTCCGCATCTGTAAGGATGGCGACGTCGAATGCTGCCGCAGCCGCGTAGTGTTCGCCGACGTGTAAAAACCTCGTAAAATGTTTGGTGGTTTGCGTCGTTATTTGTAACTTTGCAGACGATTTTCAAGTTAAACCCCTTCGCCGCACCCTCGTGTAGGGTGGGGGGCGCACCGATAAAGACGACGACCGGCTCTCGGGTTAGGGCTGGCAGGGTACGCCGGGGGGAATGTACAACATTAAAACAAAAACAAAAGCTATTATGGCAGAAATGAATTTCGGTGGCGTCGTTGAGACTGTTGTCACCAGCAAGGAGTTCTCACTCGAGAAAGCTCGAGAAGTGTTAAAGGATGAAGTAATTGCCGTCATCGGCTACGGCGTGCAGGGCCCTGGACAGGCCTGCAACCTGCGCGACAACGGCTTCAACGTGATTGTCGGTCAGCGCCCAGGCAAGACCTACGACAAGGCTGTTGCCGACGGCTGGGTCCCGGGCAAGACGCTGTTCTCGATAGAGGAGGCCGCCGAGCGTGGCACGATCCTCTGCATGCTGCTCTCCGACGCTGGTCAGATTCAGCAGTGGCCCACCATCAAGCAATATCTGAAGCCCGGCAAGACGCTGTACTACAGTCACGGCTTCGCCATCAACTGGAGCGACCGCACGGGCGTGGTACCCCCGAAGGACGTTGACGTCATCATGGTAGCCCCGAAGGGCTCGGGCACGAGCCTGCGCACGATGTTCTGCGAGGGTCGCGGCCTAAACTGCTCGTATGCCGTCTATCAGGACGCTACCGGCCGTGCTAAGGAGAAGACGCTGGCTTTCGGTATCGGCATCGGTGCCGGCTATATGTTTGAGACGACGTTCGAGCGCGAGGCCACGTCGGACCTCACCGGTGAGCGTGGCTCGCTGATGGGTGCTATCCAGGGTCTGCTGCTGGCTCAGTACGAGGTGCTGCGCGAGCACGGTCACTCACCCTCGGAGGCCTTCAACGAGACTGTCGAGGAGCTGACCCAGAGCCTCGGCCCGCTCTTCGGCGCTAAGGGCATGGACTGGATGTACGCCAACTGCTCGACTACGGCCCAGCGTGGTGCCCTCGACTGGGCTCCCCGCTTCCACGACGCTATCAAGCCTGTGATGGAGTGGCTCTACTACTCGGTGCTGACGGGCAACGAGGCTCAGATTACCATCGACGCCAACTCGAAGCCCGACTATCGTGCCGGACTGGAGAAGGAGCTCGAGGCCATGCGTAACCAGGAAATGTGGCGCGCCGGCGAGACCGTGCGCAAGCTGCGCCCCGAGAATCAGGAGCTTTAGTTGCTGAATACGAATTTTACGGATTATACGAATTATTCGACTTCCGCATGTCTAAGGATTTTGGGAGTTTAGGAGTATAGTAGTTTAGGAGTTTAGACGATAGTTTTATTCCTGCTTGTAATGGTTTAAAAGTGATGTCTAAGCTCCTAAACTTCTTAACTTCTAAACTCCTGATTTCCAGAAATCTCAAATCTCCAAAACTCCTAAATTCCTAAAACGACTCCTAACTATCAATATGCTACGGAAACCGATAAGACTACTGACTGCTGCGGCGCTGACGCTGCTGATGCTGACAGCTGCCACTGACGAGAAACGGACAACAATATTTATAATAGGCGACTCGACGGCCGCCAACAAGGACATATCGCACGACCGCAAGGAGCGGGGCTGGGGTATGGCTTTGCAGTGCTACTTCGACGATAACATCATGGTGGACAACCACGCCGTGAACGGACGCTCGTCGCTGTCGTTCTTCAACGAGGGTCGCTGGCAGAAGGTGCTCGACCGGATGAAGCCCGGCGACTATGTTGTCATACAGTTTGGCCACAACGACGAGAAGCCCAAGGCCGACCGTCACACCGACCCAGGCTCAACCTTTGACTATATGTTGGCGCGCTACGTCCGTGAGACCCGTGAGCGAGGCGGCATACCGGTGTTGATGAACTGCGTCGTGCGCCGTAACTTCTTCGTCAACGCGCCCGAGAACGATGACGATGAGAAGCTGCGGACGACGACCTTCAAGGACGGCGTGAAAATGGTTGAGGGCGACTCACTGATTGACACCCACGGACTCTACCGCGTGGCACCTCGCGACGTGGCCCAGCGGATGAATGTTCACTTCGTTGACGCCAACCGCATAACCCACGACCTGGAGCAGGGACTGGGCACTGAGGCCTCGAAGCGCCTGCACATGTGGTTCAAGCCTGGCGAAGAACCCAGCGTGCCCGAGGGCCGTCAGGACAATACTCACTACAACGTCTACGGGGCTCACGTCGTTGCCCGTCTGCTGGCCGACGCCCTCTGCGACGAGATTCCCCTGCTGAAGCGCTACCGCTGCGATGCCGACATCACCGTCGATCGCCGTGGGCGAGGCGACTACCTGTCGCTGGATGAGGCGGTGGCTGCTGCCCAGGCGCGTTCAGCCCAGCTGACGACGATCCAGATTCTCGGCGGCGAGTGGTCGAAGCCCCGCCTGCCTAAGAAGAGCCGCATTCAGTTCGTACTGCGCGAGGGGGCGGAGTGGAAGTAAGAAGCCACATCCCGGCCCTACCTTGTAGGGAGGGAGCCGGAAAGAGAAATGATTATTGAAAAGTAAAATGAAGAAACTGCAAAGACTACTGCTGATGACTGCCGCCATCGTGGCAGCACAGACGATGACCGCCCAGAAAAGGGTGGTGGAGAACCTGAACTTCGGATGGCGATTCCATGCCGGCGACGTCGCTGACGGCGCCGCCATCGCTACGGCTGACGCCGACTGGCGCACGGTAGACCTGCCACATGACTTCCAGATAGAACAGCCCTGGGTGGAACCGGCCGCTGACGAGAAGGCCGACAACACCGACGTGGCCGCTAACATCAAGAGTCGACTGTCGAGCCGAGGCTTCAAGGAGATGGGAATCGGCTGGTACCGTCTGCACCTGAAGCCTGCCGACTCGCTGGCTAACCGTCGGTTGCTGATAGAGTTCGACGGCTTGATGTACGTCGGCGACGTTTACCTGAACGGCGAACGTATCGGGGGCACCGACTACGGCTACGTAGGCTTCGAGATTGACGTCACCGGGAAACTGAAGACCGGTCAAGACAACCTGCTGGCCGTCAGGGCCGACACCCGCGAACCGGGCAACTCGCGCTGGTACACCGGCGGCGGACTGATTCGCCCCGTGCGCCTGGTGGCCACCAACCGCGAGCTCTACTTCGAGCGCCACGCGCTGCGCATCAGCACCCGCGACAACCGTTACGTCAACATAACGGCCGAGATAACCTTCCGCGGACGACAGAAGAGCGTCAACGTCGTGACCAGAATCTACGGCCCCGACGGTACGCTCGTTTACGAAGGCACGTCGAAGCAGAGCCGCAAGACGGCTTCGAGGACAACGGAGGCCCGGCTGCCCGAGGTTGAGATTAAGTCGCCCCGCCTGTGGGACACTGAGACGCCCAACCTCTACCGCGCCGAGGTAACGCTGACCACCGATGACGGCACAGTCGTCGACCAGACCTGTTCGACGTTCGGCATACGCACGCTGGAGTTCGGACCTGAGTTCGGCTTCCGTCTAAACGGTCGTAAGGTGCTACTCAAGGGCTATGCCAACCACCACACGCTGGGCGCCCTCGGTGCCGCTGCCTATCCACGGGCCATCGAGAAGCGGCTGCAGCTGATGAAGCAGTACGGCATAAACCACATACGTACGTCGCACAACCCCTACAGCCGCGAGTTCATCGAACTGTGCGACAAGTACGGCATTCTCGTGGTCGACGAGCTCTACGACAAGTGGACGCGTCAGCACACTGGCGGCCGCGTGCCCTTCGAGCAGCTGTGGCAGAGGGACGTGCCTGAGTGGGTGAAGCGCGACCGCAACTCGCCCTCGGTGGTGCTATGGAGCCTGGGCAATGAACTGCAGCAAGACCCCAACCAGCCCTTCAACGACTTCGGCGTGACGATGTATAAGCTGCAGAAGACGCTGTTGCAGCGCTATGACACGACCAGACTCGTCACCGTTGCCATGCACCCCCGCTACCGCAACTGGGAGACCGACTCGCTGCCATGCGACCTGGCCCTCGAGACCGACATTCAGGCTTACAACTACCGCTATATGTACTTCCCCGGCGACGGTCGTCGCTTCCCCTGGATGACGTTCTACCAGAGTGAGGCCTCGGTGGCCGCTATGGGTCAGAACTTCTTCGAGATGAACCTCGACCGCGTCATCGGACTGGCCTACTGGGGGGCTATCGACTACCTGGGCGAGTCGCAGGGCTGGCCCGCTAAGGGATGGGCGCAGGGCGTGTTTGACATCGCGCTGGAGCCTAAGCCGAAGGCCTACTACATGAAGTCATTCTTCATGCCCGACGAGCCCGTAGTCCACATTGGCGTCATCGACCGCAAGGGCGACCAGATGTGGAACGGCGTGCAGACGGGCAACGACGGCATGAGCGACCACTGGAACCGCGTGGCCGGTCAGCGGCTGTCGCTCATCACCTACACCAATGCTGACGAAGTGGAGCTTCTGCTCAATGGCCGCAGCTTAGGCCGCAAGAAGAACAACACCGCCGACGCCAAGCAGCGCAACCAGATACGCTGGAACGACATTGCCTACGAGCCGGGCACACTCGAGGCCGTAGCTTATAATAATAATAAGGTGGCGGCCCGCCACAAGATAGAGACGACGGGCGAGGCCACCAGGCTGACCGCCGAGGCCGACCGTTCGCCTAAAGCCGCACCGTCTGGCGAGAGCGCCCTGTGGCGTGCTGACGGTCAGGACCTGCAGCACGTGCGCATAGTGGCCCTTGACAAGAAGGGTCGCCGCGTGCAGACCACTGACAAGAACGTTACGTTCAGTGTCAGCGGCGACGCCCGCATCGTAGGCGTCGTCAACGGCGACATCACGTCCGACGAGTCGATGGTGGGCACCAGCCGCCGCCTCTACAACGGTGTCTGCACCGTCATCCTGCGAGCAGGCCGCACCCCGGGTCGCGTGGTGCTCACGGCCACCGCCGACGGTCTGAAACCCGTCACGCTGAAGCTCCAGACTTCAGAGGTGAGTCTTTAGAGGTGAGGGGTAAGAGGTGATAGGGGTCATCATTTTTAGGTATTTTCAGAATTGCAGTCCGGTATGCAACCGAGTTGCAATTCTTTTTTCGTAACTTTGCACCCATGAAACTATCAGAACTCAAAACAGGCGAAAAGGGCGTCATCGTCAGGGTGTCGGGCCACGGAGGATTTCGCAAGCGCATCGTCGAGATGGGCTTTATCAAGGGTAAGACGGTCGAGGTGTTGCTCAACGCCCCGCTGCAAGACCCCGTGAAGTACAAGGTTATGGGCTACGAGGTGTCGCTGCGACACCAGGAGGCCGACATGATAGAGGTGGTAGGCGAGGGTAGTGCCGACAACAGCGAGCACGCTGGCGGCGAAGCGGCCAAAGCGCCGGAAACCATCACTGAGCGCTATCTGCGCAGCCGGGCGCTCAAGGAGCACCGCCGGCTGCACGTCGCGCTGGTGGGCAATCCTAACTGTGGCAAGACGTCGCTCTTCAACTACGCCTCGGGGGCTCATGCCCGTGTGGGCAACTACAGCGGTGTCACCGTTGATGCCACCGAGGCCGAGGCCCGCTTCTACGGCTACGACTTCGTGCTGACCGACCTGCCCGGCACCTACTCGCTGAGCTGCTACTCGCCCGAGGAACTATACGTCAGGCAGCACCTGACGGAGCAGACCCCCGACGTCATCATCAACGTCGTCGATGCCACAAACCTTGAGCGCAACCTGTATCTCACTACGCAGCTTGTCGACATGAACGTCCGTATGGTGTGCGCCCTGAACATGTACGACGAGTTTGAGCGCCGCGGCGACCACGTAGACCTCAAGACTCTGTCAACGCTGTTCGGCATGCCGATGGTGCCCACTTCGTTCAAGAGCGGCATGGGCGTCAAGGAACTCTTCAAGGCCGTCATCCAGGTCTATGAAGGCACGCAGGGCGCCTCGCGCCACATACACATCAACTACGGTCACGAGATAGAGGACGGCATTCGCGAGATACAACGTTTCCTGAAGGCCGACGAGCATATCAGTCAGCGCTACTCGACACGCTACCTGGCCATCAAGCTGCTCGAGAACGACCCCAACATCACGCAGTACATCGGCCAGCACATGGCCGACGAGCACCGTCCTGAGGACCGCCGCCAGCTGCTGGCCGCCCGCAACCATGCTGCCGCCCGCGTGCTTGAAGAGACGGCCAGCGACTCTGAGACGGCCATCATGGATGCCAAATACGGCTTCATCAACGGTGCGCTGACCGAGGCCGGCTACCTTACAGGCACCAAGGAGAATCTCTACCGCATGACCCACGTCGTTGACGGCGTGCTGTCAAACAAGTACGTCGGCTTCCCCATCTTCTTCCTTATTCTGTTTGTCATGTTCCAGACCACCTTTGCCCTGGGCCAGTACCCCATGGACTGGATTGAGGCGGGCGTAGGGTGGATAGGTGACTGGATAGCGTCGGCAATGGCCGACGGTCCGCTGCGGTCAATGCTCGTCGACGGTGTCGTCGGCGGCGTCGGCTCGGTCATCGTCTTCCTGCCCCAGATACTGATACTCTACTTCTTCATCTCGCTGATGGAGGACTCAGGCTACATGGCTCGCGCCGCCTTCATCATGGATCGGCTGATGCACAAGATGGGGCTGCACGGTAAGTCGTTCATACCGCTGCTGATGGGCTTTGGCTGCAATGTGCCCGCCGTGATGGCCACTCGCACCATTGAGAGCCGCCGCTCGCGACTCATCACCATGCTCGTGCTGCCCTTCATGTCGTGCTCGGCCCGATTGCCCATATACATCATGGTGACGGGATTGCTGTTCGCTCCACGTTACCAGTCGCTTGTCATGATCTCGCTCTATGCCGTCGGCATACTGATGTCGGTCGTCGTGAGCAATATCCTGTCGCGCTGCGTGCTGAAGGGCGAGGACACCCCGTTCGTGATGGAACTGCCCCCTTACCGCCGCCCGACGGCAAAGGCCATTGCCCGCCACACGTGGGAGAAGGGCAAGGAGTATTTGCGCAAGATGGGCGGCATCATTCTCGTGGCCTCCATCATCGTCTGGGCACTTGGCTACTTCGGACCGCAGGGCGTCGCCGAGAGTATCGGCGGCAGCTTCATCGGCATCATGGGCCGCCTCGTAGAACCGCTTTTCGCCCTGCAGGGCTTCAACTGGCAACTCGACGTCAGCCTGCTGGCCGGTGTCGGTGCTAAGGAGATTGTGGCTTCGACCATCGGCGTGCTCGGCGGACTTGAGGGCGTGACGCCCCTTGTGGCCTACGCCTACCTGCTGTTCGTGCTGCTCTATTTCCCCTGCATAGCCACCATCGCTGCCATCAAGAACGAGACCGGCTCGTGGCGCTGGGCCGTCGTCGCCGCCGTCTACACGACGTGTGTGGCGTGGGTCGTCTCGGCGCTGGTCTATCAGGTCGGCAGTCTGTTTACAGCGGGACACGGCATCGTGACGGTTTGCGGCGACTGCTAAAAAATCAAAAAAGACAGTGCTCTTTTGTCGGCGATTGCGTATTATTTCGTAACTTTGTCGATTGAAGATTGACTGATCTAAAACTTAAATGAATTATGGAAAATAATGCTCAACTGATTGCCCAGTGTGAGGCAGTCGCAAAACAGTGGCTCACTCCTGCCTTTGACGAGGAGACGCGCAAGGAAGTACAGGCTATGCTCGATGCTGACGACAAGACAGCGCTCATCGACGCGTTCTATCAGACTCTGGAGTTTGGTACCGGAGGACTGCGCGGCATCATGGGTGCCGGCACCAACCGCATGAACAAGTATGTGGTCGGTATGGCTACACAAGGCTTTGCCAACTACATTAACATGGCCTTTCCCGACATTCAGCCCGCAGTCGTTGTAGGTCACGACTGCCGCAACAACGGACGCATGTTTGCCGAAACCGTTGCCGACATCTTCTCGGCCAACGGCATCAAGGTCTACCTCTTCGAGAGCCTGCGCCCCACGCCCGAGATTTCGTTCGCCATCCGTCAGCTCGGCGCACAGGCCGGCGTGAACGTGACGGCAAGCCATAACCCCCGCGAGTATAACGGCTACAAAGCCTACTGGGACGACGGTGCACAGGTGCTGGCTCCCCATGACAAGGGTATCATCGACGAGGTGAACAAGGTAAAGATTGAGGACGTCAAGTTTGAGGGCAACAAGGATCTCATCATCCCCATTGGCGGCGAGATGGACTGGGACTACATCCAGGCTGTCAAGGAGGCAATGGTCGACCAGGACGTCATCCTGCGTCAGAAGGACCTCAACATCGTCTACTCGCCCATGCACGGCACGGGCCGCGTCATCATTCCGATGGCCCTGCGCTCTTGGGGCTTCCAGAATATACACGTCGTGCCCGAGCAGATGGTCATCGACGGCAACTTCCCGACCGTCGTCAGCCCCAATCCCGAGAATGCTGAGGCCATGACCCTCGGCATGAAGCTCGGCACGAAGCTCAACGCCGACCTCGTCATTGCCTCCGACCCCGACGCTGACCGTCTGGCCATCGTCTGCCGCAATGCAAAGGGCGAGTGGGAGATACTGAACGGCAACCAGACCTGCATGATGTTCTGCTGGTACATCATTGCCAACAAGAAGAAGCTCGGCCAGCTGAAGGGTAACGAGTTCCTCGTGAAGACCATCGTCACCACCGAGGTCATTGCCAAGATAGCCGAGAAGAACGGTGTCGAGCTGAAGGACTGCTACACCGGCTTCAAGTGGATAGCCAACGAGATACGCATCAACGAGGGTGTGAAGAAGTACATCGGCGGCGG
>CAMOKH010000051.1 GCA_946617675.1 uncultured Prevotellaceae bacterium
CGGCCCCATGGACGAGGGCTTCCACTACTACCACCTGACCATCGACGGCGCCACCGTCAACGACCCCGGCACGCACAACTACTTCGGCTCCTGCCGGTGGGAGAGCGGCATCGAGATTCCTGCCAAGGACAAGGACTTCTACGCCTGGCGCAAGGACATCGCTCACGGCAACATACAGCAGGTGAACTTCTGGTCGGAGAGCACCGGCAAGATGCAGACAGCCAATGTCTATCTGCCCAATGGCTACGGCAAGCTCGTGAAGGGCAAGAACGGCAAGCTCGAACAGACACGCTATCCCGTACTCTATCTGCAGCACGGCTGGGGCGAGAACGAGACCAGCTGGCCCGTACAGGGCAAGGCCGGCATCATCATGGACAACCTGATTGCCGAAGGCAAAATCAAACCCTTCATCGTCGTGATGGCCTACGGACTGACCAACGACTTCAAGTTCGGCTCTATCGGACAGTTCACCGCCAAGGAGTTTGAGACGCTCCTCTGCGACGAACTCATCCCCTTCATCGACAAGAACTACCTGACCAAGACCAACAAGTGGAGCCGCGCCATGGCCGGCCTGTCGATGGGTGGCATGGAGACCAAGCTCATCACCCTGCGCCGTCCCGAGCTGTTCGGCTACTGGGGCTTGCTCAGCGGCGGCCAGTACTCCCCCGACGAGATTAAGGACAAGAACCAGGTGAAGTACATCTTCCAGAGCTGCGGCTCGAAGGAGAACCCCGACGGCATCAAGAAGTCGGTCGAGGCACTGAAGGCTGCCGGCTTCAACGCCGAGGGCTACGTCTCTGAGGGTACGGGCCACGAGTTCCTGACCTGGCGCCGCAGCCTCCGCCAGATGGCCCAGAGCCTGTTTAAATAGCGATATGTGACAATATTTTAAGTAAACGATACAAAATGCGGCACCCGTTGCCGCATTTTTTATTACCTTTGCACCGGAAAAACTGTTAATATGAAGAAGGCTCTGCTATTACTCTGCTCACTGCTGCTGTCGGCAACCCTGTCGGCACAGCGTGCCACCGTGCGCGTCAGTGCCCAGACCAAGTATCAACACATCACCGGTTTCGGCGGCTTCGTCTGCTCGCCGCAGTTCACCTATAATCACATGACGACGACGGAGATTAAGCGCGTGTGGGGGCCGACGAGCACCGTCGGCTGCAACATCATGCGCCTCTACATACCCATCGGCAAGAACGCCTGGAGCCAGTCGCTGGCGACGGCCAAGCTGGCCAAGCAGATGGGGCTCATCGTCTTCGCCTCGCCCTGGGGGCAGCCGGCAGAGTGGAAGACCAACGGCACCAGCAATGCCAGAAACTCTGACGGCACACAGGGCTACCTGAAGAAGGAGCACTGGGCCGACTACGCCCAGTATCTTGAGGACTACGTGCAGTACATGCGCGCGAACGGTGTCGAGCTCGACGCCATCTCCATACAGAACGAGCCCGACTGGCCGGCCGACTATGCCGGCTGCCTGTGGTCGGCCGCCGACATTGCCACGTTCGTCAAGACCTACGGCCGCACCATCAGCTGCCGCGTGATGGCCCCCGAGACGCTGGCCGTCAGCGACTCGTATGCCAACGCCCTAAACAAGGCCGACGTGCTCGACTGCTTCGACATCTACGGCGGCCACCAGTACGGCGGCATACAGTCGGCCTACAAGCAGCTGGGCACCAAGGGCAAGGAGCTGTGGATGACCGAGTACCTGATAAACTGGAACGAGACCGAGAATAACACCCGCAGCTTCGACTTCTCGAAGGACTTCTTCAACTTCTTCCGCGCCATCAACACCTGCATGCTCGGCAACTTCAACGCCTGGATTCACTATGCCGCCAAGCGCTACTACGGCATGATGGGCGACGGACAGCGCGGGGCGGGCAGCAGCGGCACCATCACCAAGCGCGGCTACGTGATGGCCCACTTCGCACGCTTCGTCACCGGCATGGACCGCATCGAGGCCACCTTCGGCGGCGGGCTCGAAGGGTCGGCCTATCTGTCGGCATCGGCCGACACCGTGGCCGTCGTGCTGGCCAACGCCACCGACACCGACGTTGAGACGACCGTCGACCTGCCCTTCTATACCAACGGCGTGACCCTCTACACCACGACCAAGGCCAAGAACTTCACCGCCACGCGGCAGACGCTCGACGAGGAGCAGTGCCGCCCCGCGGTCAGCATACCCGCCCAGAGCGTCGCCACGGTGCTCTGCATTCGGACGCGCGACCGCCAGGCGTCGGACATGACGGGAAAGGCCACCCGCTTCGACCGCATCGACGACATGACCCCGACGAAGAGCAGCTTCGGCACGACCTATAAGCTGTCGGGCAAGGCCAAGACCTTCGACAACTCGAACCCCCTCATCTCCAGCCGCAAGAACACCACCTACGGCTATCTGGCCCTCAGTGACCGCTTCTCGCAGCTGGTGATGCACGTCAAGAAGGTGACGACCACCAGCGCACTGACCGCCGGCGCCACCACGCTGACCTACGTCAACGCCAAGGGAAAGGTGGCCACCCACGACTACGGCCGGATAGACCTCAGCCAGGCGCAGAACTTCGACCTCGTCTTCGACCTCTCGCCGGCGACGCTTCAGGACGGCTGCATCGGTCTGCTGTCGCTGACCTGCGACAACAGCCAGTCGCACCTGACCATCACCTTCGGCGACGTCTACTTCGGCAATGACTATGCCGGCATGCTCAGCGGAGCATACGTGGCCGACGACTCGAACGTGATGGACTACAGCGCCGACCCGGCCTGCACCAGCGTCGACCTGAGCAGCGTCACCGACCTGCCCGCACGGCTACCGTGGCTCGAGGGCACCAACCGCGTGGTCTACACCGCCGAGGGCAGTCCGCTCGCCGGCGACAACATCGTGGCAGGCGGCGTCTGCCGCAATCTCGTGCTGCGCGCCGACGGCGGCGACTTCCGCCCCGCCAAGGCGTTCACGGCCGAGAAAGCCACGTTCACCTGCACCCTCGACGGCTACCGCCTGCTGATGCTGCCCTTCGCGGCCAACGCGCCCGAGGGCGTCAGGGTCTATACCATTGCCGACGACCTGTCGCTGGTTGAGATGCGCTCCGTGCCGGCCCACCAGCCCGTGCTCGTCAAGGGCCAGGGCGAGGCGACCTTTACCGGTCAGGGCGAGGTGAGCTACGCCGTCAGCCCGCTCGGCGATGTGCTTCGCGGCACATACGCCAGTGCGCCGCTGTTTGCCGGCGACTTCGTGCTCGACAGCCAGGATGGCCAAATAGGGCTGCGCCGCATAGAAGCTGCCTCCACACTACAGCCGTTCGGCGCCTATGCCCGCCCTGACTACGACGGCTCCTTTATCGCCATCGGCGAAGCCCCCAACGCCATAGTTAGCGTTAAGGTTGAGGTTAGCGTTAATGACACCTACGACCTCACGGGGCGCCGCGTCGCCCGACCGACGCGTGGGCTGGTCATCAGCCGTGGCAAAGACGGTAAACCATTAAAACACTTCATACGATGAGAACATTTCTGATTGCCCTGACGCTGGCCCTGGCCATGCCGACGCTCGCTGCCGACCGCGACAGCGCACTGATTCACAACCCCATGCTGTGGGCCGACTGTCCCGACCCCGACGTCATCCGCGTGGGCGACACCTACTATATGGTAACGACCACGATGCACCTGATGCCCGGCGCGCCGGTGATGGCCTCGAAGGACCTGAAGAACTGGGAGACCGTGGGCTACATCTTCGACCGCCTGACCGACTCGCCGAAGTACGACCTCAAGGAGGGCACCGTCTACGGCCGCGGCCAGTGGGCCACGTCGCTGAAGTATCACGACGGCCGCTTCTGGGCGCTGTTGGCGCCCAACGAGGCGGGCCCGATGGGCGACACCTATATCTTCACCGCCCCGAAGGCCGAAGGGCCGTGGACCATCCACGCCCGGCTGCGCCACTTCCATGACGCCACGCTCTTCTTCGACGACGACGGCACGCCCTACGTCTTCTTCGGTACGGGCGAGATGTGTCAGCTGACACGCGACCTGAAGGGCGTCGTTGATGGTAGCCTGCGCCACTACTTCCAGCGCGAGGCCGACGAGCGTGGACTGCTGGAGGGTACACGTGTCATCAAGCATCGCGGCACCTATTACGCCCAGCTCATCAGCCATGTCTATGCCCCCGGCCGTCACCGCCGCGAGGTGTGCTACCGCACGAAGGACCTCAACGGCAAGTGGGAGAAGAACGTCATCCTGGAGAGCGACTTCGGCGGCTTCTCCTA
Organism: uncultured Prevotellaceae bacterium; assembly: GCA_946617675.1. Lineage (GTDB taxonomy): Bacteria > Bacteroidota > Bacteroidia > Bacteroidales > Bacteroidaceae > Prevotella. The sequence continues at coordinate 4,254 of CAMOKH010000051.1, forward strand.
TCTGGCTCAGGGAACTATCGTCGACAGCGAGAATGGCGACTGGTATGGCATCATGTTCCAGGACCGTGGCGGTGTGGGCCGTGTGCTGACGTTGTCGCCCGTGCGCTGGATTGACGACTGGCCGATGCTCGGCGACGAGCACGGCAAGGTGCCCGACGTCGTGCGCCCCATCGTCAGCGGTCAGCCCAAGAAGACTATCGTCTGCAGCGACGACTTCAACCTCCCCCTCCAGTCGGAGGGGGCTGGGGGGAGGCTTCTCGGCCTGCACTGGCAGTGGAACCACAACCCCATCAACGCTGCCTGGAGCCTCAGCGAACGTCCCGGATACCTGCGCCTGAAGACCAGCCGCGTGGTGGACAACCTCTATCTGGCACCCAACACGCTGACCCAGCGTATGTTCGGTCCGACGTGCAGCGGTGTGGTCTGCATCGACTACTCCAGGATGAAGGACGGCGACTGCGCCGGCTTCTGCGCCTTCAACGGCGACTCGGGCGTGCTAACCCTGAAGAAGAACGGCAAGACAGTCTTCCTCGAGATGAGCGAGCAGAAAGTCAGCCTCTCCGACCGCGAGAAGGCCGTCACCAACGTCGACGACAAGATGATTGAAGGCGTGTCGCTGACGAAGTTGGCACCCAAGGCCAAGCAGGTCTGGCTGCGCATCGACGGTGACTTCAGGCCCGGCCACGGCGACGCCGCCAACTTCTACTACAGTCTCGACGGACAGGAGTGGAAGCAGATAGGGTCGAAGAACTACCGCTGCAACTTCGACTACCGCCGCTTCTTCATGGGCTCTAAGTTTGCCATCTTCAACTATGCTACGAAGAAGACCGGCGGCTATATCGACGTAGACGAATTTAAATTACTGTAACCACAAACCATTACCACAAAGATTATGAAACGACTTTTTCTGTTCTGCGCAGCCTTTATTGCCCTGAGCGCTGGGGCGGCAGCCCTGCCTACGCGGGTTGAGACATTCCCCATCAGCAGCGTCCGACTGGGCGACAGCCAATTCCTCAAGAACCAGCAGGCCGACATCTGCTACCTGCTGGGGCTCGACGCCGACCGGCTGTTGGCACCCTACCTGAAGGGAGCCGGGCTCTCACCCAAGGCCGACAACTACACCAACTGGGAGAACACCGGACTCGACGGCCACATAGGCGGCCACTACGTGTCGGCACTGAGCTACATGCTCGCCGCCACCGGCAACCGCGAAATCGGGGCACGCCTCGACTACGTGCTCAGCGAACTGCGCCGATGCCAGGACGCCAGCGGCGACGGCTACCTGAGCGGCGTGCCCGACCCGAAGAAAATCTGGGGCGAGATAGCCCAGGGCAACATACGCCCAAACTCATTCGGACTGAACGACCGCTGGGTACCTCTTTATAATATACACAAGATTTACGCCGGGCTGCGCGACGCCTACCTCATAGCCGGACGGAAGCAGGCTAAGGAGATGTTGGTGAAGCTCACCGACTGGATGATTCAGGAGGTGAGCCAGCTCAGCGACGAGCAGATTCAGAAGATGCTCATCTCGGAGCAGGGCGGACTGAACGAGACCTTTGCCGACGTCTACGCCATCACCGGCGACAAGAAGTACCTGCGACTGGCCCACCAGTTCAGCGACAAGCGCATGCTCGAGCCACTGCTGCGCGGCGAGGACAACCTGACCGGCAAGCACGCCAACACGCAGATACCGAAGGTCATCGGCTACAAGCGCATTGCCGACCTCGAAGGCCTCGACGACTGGGACCGTGCGGCACGGTTCTTCTGGCAGGTGGTCATCGGCCAGCGCAGCGTCAGCATCGGCGGCAACTCCATGCGCGAGCACTTCAACCCCACCGACGACTTCAGCGAGCTGCTGGCATCAGAGCAGGGGCCTGAGAGCTGCAACACCTACAACATGCTGCGACTGACGTCGATGCTCTACCAGACATCGGCCGACAAGAGCTACATCGACTACTACGAGCGCGCACTCTACAACCACATCCTGTCGATACTGAACCCCGTGCAGGGCGGTTTCGTCTACTTCACGCCGATGCGCCCGGGCCACTACCGCGTCTACTCACAGCCACAGACATCGATGTGGTGCTGTGTGGGCACGGGCATGGAGAACCCCGCCCGCTACGGCGAGATGATCTACGCCCACGAGGGCAGCGACCTGCTGGTGAACCTCTTCATCCCCTCGACGCTGACGTGGGGCGACCTCGTCGTCAGCCAGGAGAACCGCTTCCCCCAGGAGCCGTCGACCACACTGACGCTGACGCTGAAGAAGGCGCGCCGCTTCGCCCTGAAGATACGCATTCCGCAGTGGTGCAACGACATGAAGGTCACCTTGGGCGATGGCTCAGCCGTCGACGCTAAGGCCGAGAACGGCTACCTCGTCGTCGACCGTAAGTGGCAGGACGGCGACCGCCTGCGCGTTGAGACGCCCATGCACCTGACGGCCATGACCACCCCCGACGGCCGGCCGCAGTACTCGTTCCTCTACGGGCCCGTAGTGCTCGCCGCCAAGACCGGCACCGACCGCCAGGACGGCATGTATGCCGACGACAGCCGCGGCGGCCACATTGCCAACGGTCCGAAGATTCCGCTGAACCAGATGCCGGCGATTATCGGTTCTGCCGACCAGATACTCAGTCACCTGCAGCCTATTGAGGGCAAGCCCCTCAGCTTCAGGCTGACCGGACTGACGCTGCCGCAGTACGAGGGCCTGACGCTCCAGCCCTTCTACCAGCTCTACGAGTGCCGTTACCAGATTTACTTCCCGCTCTACTCGCAGCAGGAGTGGACGGCGCGCCAGCAGGAGATGGCTGCCCAGGAGCAGGCCCGTATGGCTCTTGAGGCTCAGACCGCCGACAAGGTGTTCTGCGGCGAGCAGCAGTCAGAGAGCGACCACTTCTATCAGGGCGACGGCTCGTGGAACGGCAGCGACGAGGGCATACACTGGCGCCGCACGCGCAGCCAGTTCGCCTACCGCATGAAGGCCGACGGCGCCAAGACGCTCCGCCTGAAGGGCTTTGCCGACCGCGAGGCCATGGTGGTCAGCATCGACGGCCGCAGCGTGGGTACCGTCCGCTTCGACCGCCAGGGCGTGGCCACCGTCAGCCTGCCCGAGGGCCTGAAGGGCAACGTCACCGTCGCCATTGCCGCCGAGCAGGGCCGCCAGACGCCGCGTCTGAGCGAGGTGAGGCTGTGCAAGTGAAAAAACATGGGAAAAGATTTGGTTATTTCTGAAAAATGTTGTTACTTTGTGCCATGATTACTAAAAACGAATAAGCAGAATGGCAAGAGTACTAATGATTGGCGCCGGAGGCGTCGCCACGGTGGCTGCGTTTAAGATAGCGCAGAACGCCGACGTGTTTACTGAGTTCATGATAGCAAGTCGCCGCAAGGTGAAGTGCGACCAGATTGTGGAGGCAATCAGGGCCAAGGGCCTGCTGACACCCAGCGACCAGCGCCCGACACCCATAAAAATACAGGCGGCACAGGTGGATGCCGACGACGTGGAGCAGCTGAAGGCGCTCTTCGCCGACTTTAAGCCCGAGCTGGTCATCAACCTGGCGCTGCCTTACCAGGACCTGTCCATCATGGACGCCTGTCTGGCCTGCGGGTGCTCATACCTCGACACGGCAAACTACGAGCCGAAGGACGAGGCTCACTTCGAGTACTCATGGCAATGGGCCTACCGCGACCGATTCCGCGAGGCCGGACTGACGGCCATACTCGGCTGCGGCTTCGACCCGGGCGTGACGAGCATCTTCACCGCCTACGCCGCCAAGCACCACTTCAAGGAGCTGCACTACCTCGACATCGTCGACTGCAACGCCGGCGACCACCACAAGGCCTTCGCCACCAACTTCAACCCCGAGATCAACATCCGCGAGATCACCCAGAAGGGCCTCTACTGGCAGGACGGCAAATGGGTGGAGACCGAGCCGCTGGAGATTCACCGCGACCTGACGTACCCCGGCATCGGACCGCGCGACAGCTACCTGCTGCACCACGAGGAGATAGAGTCGCTCGTCATCAACTACCCGACGATTAAGCGCGCACGCTTCTGGATGACCTTCGGACAGCAGTACCTGAAGCACCTCGAGGTGATTCAGAACATCGGCATGAGCCGCATCGACGAGGTCGTCTACGAGGCGCCGCTGGCCGACGGATCGGGCACGGCCAAGGTGAAGATCGTGCCGCTGCAGTTCCTCAAGGCCGTGCTGCCCAACCCCCAGGACCTCGGCGAGAACTACGAGGGCGAGACCAGCATCGGCTGCCGCATACGCGGCATAGGCAACGACGGCAAGGAGCACACCTATTATGTATATAACAACTGCTCGCACCGCGCCGCCTACCAGGAGACGGGCATGCAGGGCGTCAGCTACACCACCGGCGTGCCCGCCATGATCGGCGCCATGATGTTCTGCAAGGGCCTCTGGCGCAAGCCCGGTGTCTACAACGTCGAGGAGTTCGACCCCGACCCCTTCATGGAGCAGCTCAACCAGCAGGGCCTGCCTTGGCACGAGCAGCACGACGTCGACCTGGAGCTGTAGTCACTCAGTTTGCAATTACATCCGTCACATCCGTCACCGCGCTGCAACCGCCTCAGCTATGGCTAAAGAGGCGTTGGAAACGGTATAATCTTGTGTGGTTTGAGTCTTTTATGCTTTTCTTTCTCGATACTGTCATGCCGACCAGACGACGGGGGAAAGTATGAATAAAACCTAAAAAAGCGGGAGGTTTCTTTGCAGACCAGTGGAATTGTTGTAACTTTGCGTCATAATAGCAAACCAAAACAATAAGAATACAATGGCAAAGAAAGAAGAAACCGAACAGCTGAATCCGCAGCAGGAGAAACTGAAAGCCCTGCAGGCTGCCATGTCGAAGATTGAGAAGGACTTCGGCAAGGGAAGCATCATGCGCATGGGCGAAGAGAAGATAGAGAACGTCGAGGTGATACCCACCGGGTCGATAGGACTGAACGCCGCTCTCGGCGTGGGCGGCTACCCCAAGGGGCGCATCATCGAGATTTACGGGCCGGAGTCGAGTGGTAAGACCACACTGGCCATTCATGCCATTGCCGAAGCACAGAAGGCGGGCGGCATTGCTGCGTTCATCGACGCTGAGCATGCCTTCGACCGCTTCTATGCCGAGAAACTGGGCGTCGACATCGACAACCTGTACATCTCGCAGCCCGATAATGGCGAGCAGGCCCTCGAGATTGCCGACCAGCTGATCCGCTCGGCGGCTATCGACATCATCATCGTCGACTCCGTGGCTGCGCTGACGCCGAAGAAGGAAATCGAGGGCGACATGGGCGACTCGGCTGTCGGACTGCAGGCAAGGCTCATGAGCCAGGCTTTGCGTAAACTGACATCGACCATCTCGAAGACTAAGACGACGTGCATCTTCATCAACCAGCTGCGCGAGAAGATTGGCGTGATGTTCGGCAACCCGGAGACTACCACCGGCGGTAATGCACTGAAGTTCTACTCGTCGGTGCGACTGGACATCCGCAAGGTGACTACACTGAAGGACGGCGACCAGCCCATTGGCAACCAGGTGCGCGTGAAGGTGGTGAAGAACAAGGTGGCACCGCCCTTCCGCAAGGCCGAGTTTGAGATTACCTTCGGCGAGGGTATATCTAAGATTGGCGAAATCGTGGACCTCGGCGTAGAGTACGGCATCATCAAGAAGAGCGGCTCGTGGTTCAGCTATGACGACCAGAAACTGGCTCAGGGACGCGATGCCACAAAGGCTCTGCTGAAGGATAATCCCGAACTGTGTGAAGAGCTGGAGGCTAAAATCATGCAGGCTATTGCCGACAAGGACTGACTGTCGGCTTGGCTGATGACATTGCTCAGGGGCGGTTCTGCTGGTGGCAGGACTGCCCCTGTTGCGTGTGCCATCTGTGACAAAATGGCGCATCGACTGACGTTTTATCCCGCAAGAAGTCATTTTGGCACGTGCTTTGCTATGACGTTAGTGTCAGAACATGAATAATAACAATTAAAAAAATAAAGAATTATGGGAAAGATTATTGGAATTGACTTAGGAACTACCAACAGCTGCGTCGCCGTGTTCGAAGGCAACGAGCCGGTAGTGATTGCCAACAGCGAGGGTAAGCGTACGACACCTTCAGTCGTTGGTTTTGTGGACAACGGTGAGCGCAAGATTGGCGACCCCGCCAAGCGTCAGGCTATCACCAACCCGAAGAAGACGGTGTACTCCATCAAGCGCTTCATGGGTGAGAACTGGCAGCAGACGGAGAAGGAAATCTCGCGCGTACCTTATTCAGTTGTTAACGAAGGGGGCTACCCCCGCGTCGACATCGACGGACGCAAGTACACCCCGCAGGAGATTTCGGCTATGATCCTGCAGAAAATGAAGAAGACTGCCGAGGACTATCTGGGCCAGGAGGTGACTGATGCCGTCATCACCGTGCCTGCCTACTTCTCTGACTCTCAGCGCCAGGCTACCAAGGAGGCCGGTCAGATTGCCGGTCTGAACGTGCGCCGTATCGTCAACGAGCCGACGGCTGCCGCTCTGGCCTACGGTGTCGACAAGGCCAACAAGGACATGAAGATTGCCGTGTTCGACCTCGGTGGCGGTACGTTCGATATCTCCATCCTGGAGTTCGGCGGCGGCGTGTTCGAGGTGCTCTCAACCAACGGTGACACCCACCTCGGCGGCGACGACTTCGACCAGGTCATCATCGACTGGCTCGTACAGGAGTTCCGTAACGACGAAGGTGCCG
>CAMOKH010000052.1 GCA_946617675.1 uncultured Prevotellaceae bacterium
CTTGGAAAGTACCATTTTTACGTATTCCAACTCTTTTCCCTCAGGTTGAGGGAAGTGAGGGTTTGAGGGAAACCTGCGCCCCATCTCGCTCAGGCCACCCCCGCCTGCCGAGCTATTTTGTAAAAAGTCTTGATGATTGCCCGACCAATTCTATGAGCTCGGTCATCAGGTAAGCCTGCGGGTCGTATCCTAAATAGCAAGCTCGTGATTTATTGGAACAGAGAGGGTCCACCTGTTTCTCGTCCAGGCGGTAGGTCTTCATCCATAACTTTAATATTTTTGCAGATTATTTTTGTCGTTTCAGAATTTATGCTTATTTTTGCAGCGTAAACTATTAGATTAAACTTTATGGTAGACGTACAACCCACTGTTTTCAACCCAGCCCAACTCTATCTGCTGGATTTGTTTTCGCGCGTTAAGAGTGACGAGGAACTGAATGATATCAAGCAACTCGTTACTGACTATTATGCCAAGAAGGTCGACGAACTCACAAAAAAAATGTGGGAGTCGGGCGAACTTGACCAGAAGCGTCTTGATGAGATTAGCGAGATGGATCTTCATCAGTGGCTGAGAGAACATAAAGCTAAGGATAAAATAGAAGCGTAGCAATGCGTATCGTTCTTGACACCAACAGCCTCATCCAGTGTGTGGCATATCACAGCGTGTATCGCAGGGTGTGGCAGTCTGTCTTGAACGGCCAAAACACCCTGTGTGTCTCCAACGAGATTCTCTTTGAATATGAAGAAATCCTGAGCAATTTCTTCAACCCCCAATTTGCGGAGACTGTTATCAACGCTATCTTGGAGAACAAGCATATAGTGCGGGGCAATCCTACTTATCGTTTCAACCTCATCACTGCCGACCCCGATGACAATAAATTTGTCGACTGTGCCATACAGACCAACGCGCGATACATCGTGACCAACGACCACCACTATGACATATTGCGGCAGATTGACTTCCCCAAAGTGGGAATCATTAAGTTGATGGACTTCCTGCTGATGATTCATGGGTAGATCCGTCGGCACATTTCTTTGAAAAATCTTGCTAAATGTTTGGCGGTTTCAATTATTTTTTTTGCACGTAAAAACGCGGAGGAACACTGGTAGCGGATGGAAGAACTGTGTTTCTCCGTGTTTTTCCGTGCCAAAGAAAGTTTGCTGAACCGCCTTGTTCTTTTTACGCCAGCTCGTAGATGCCGGTCGGCGTCTTGCGCTTGAGCACCTCGAGCTTGAAGTCCTTTCCGGCGACGATGCCATAGTCGCGCAGTACGGCCTCGACGGTCTTACGCGCCAGTTCGGGGTGGTTGTTCTCCTCGCTGAGGTGGCACAGCCAGACGTGGCGGATGCCGGGCTTGACGTTCTCGGCGATGGCGACGCCGCAGTCACGGTTGCTCAGGTGGCCGGTGCTGCTTTGTATGCGGTCCTTCAGGTGCTGGGGGTACGGGCCCTGCAGGAGCATCTCGACATCATGGTTGGCCTCGATGACGAGATAGTCGGCACGCGAGATGTAGGGGCGCATCTCGGCCGTGATAGAGCCCGCGTCGGTGATGATGCAGAAGGTGACACCGCAGGCCTCGATCTGGTAGCCGACGTTCTCGGTGGCATCGTGGGGCACGGAGAAGGGCGTGACGCTGAAGGCGCCCAGCTGCAGCGTCTCTCCCGGTGTGACGAAGCGCTTCATGTCGGCCGTCAGCTTACGTGTGACGCAATAGTTGCGGCCGATGCCTTCGTGTACGTTCTTGGTGGCATAGATAGGCAGGTGGAACTCGTGGCTGATGCTTCCCACCGACTTGATATGGTCGGCGTGGTCGTGAGTGATGAGCACATGATGAATGGAACTCAGGCTGAGGCCAAAGTCTCTGAACTGCTTCTTGAGCATGCGTATTCCTATTCCAATATCTATCAAAAGCCCCTCTGTCTCAGTGTAGAGGTAATAGCAATTACCACTGCTGCCACTGCCAAAGGATATGAATTTCAGCATTACAGTTGTTATTTTTTGCAAAAGTACAAAATAATTCATGATTCGGTGGCCTTAATTCATATTTATTTCTTACCTTTGTACTTTATTAAGATTTAGCACATGAAAAAATATCTGTTTTGCCTGTGCCTTGTCCTCTTCATGGGTTGTGAAGAGAAGGAGGCCGACCCCTACGCTAAAGTCGTGGCGTTTGCCGCGGCTTTTGCTGATGCCTACTTCAACATGGACTTCACGAAGGCACGCGGGATGGTGGCTCCCGAGGACGTGAAATGGCTGCGGTTCATGGCCTCGAACGTCACGCAAGAGGATGTCGACCTGCTGAACGCCCAGGAGGAGGGTGCCACGGCTGAGGCTGAGGGCTACGAGCGTCTGGACGACTCGACGCTGGTGGTCACGATGTGCGTCAGAAACTACCTGGTAAAAGACAGCCTGGGTGCTGCGGCCGGCATGGCCGACGAGGGGCGCTTCCGCTTTGTAGTCGTCGAGCGCGGCGGCGACTATAAGGTCAGAATGGAAGGCCTACCGCGAAGTGAAAGGCAAAGTCGCGACTGAACCGCGGGTGAAGCAGCGGATAGTGCTCGTCCTCGTCGAAGGCGGGGTTGACGGCCTTCATGCCTAAGTCGAAGCGTACAATGAAATAGTCGAAGTTAAAGCGGAAGCCCAAGCCGTAGTTGGCGGCTATCTGGCTGGGCAGGTTGCGCAGCGAGAACTGCCCGTCGGGCTGCCCGGGATAGTCGCGCAGCGTCCAGATGTTGCCGGCGTCGACGAAGAGGGCGCCGTCGAGCTTCCAGAACAGATGGGTGCGGTACTCGGCATTGAGGTCGAGCTTCATGTCGCCCGTCTGGTTGATGAAGTCTATTCGTCCGTCGCGTCCCTTGTAGCGTCCGGGCCCAATGCTGCGCACGGCCCATCCGCGCAGAGAGTTGGCGCCGCCTGAGAAGTAGCGCTTCTCGAAGGGCAGCTGGGTGGAGTTGCCGTAGGGATAGGCTATGCCCAGGCCGAGGTGGAAGACGAGCTGGTTGCTGTAGTCGAGCTGGAAAACGCGGGTCAGGTCGATGTCGGCCTTGACATACTGGGCATAGGCCACGTTGAACACCATGTACTGCCCTTCAGCGTTCTTCGAGGCACCCGTCAGCCCCGAGGCGAGGTTGAAGATGTTGCCCGCCGTCTCGATGTTAGTCTTCAGGGCCGTCTTTCCGTTGTTGTACGTCAGCCCGAAGCCCGTCTTGGTGATAAAGAGGTTCTGGTAGTTGTAGCGCAGGATGGCGTTGCGCGACGACACGTCGTCGAGGTACAGCGTCTTGAAGGTTTCGCTGATCCAGGGCATGAGCACGTAGTTGATGTCTATCAGGTCGAGCTGGTACTGATAGCGGTTGCCGGGCAGGGCCCAGCGGTAGCGCCAGGCCGCCGACCAGAGTCGCCGGTGGAACTCGGGGCGATCCTGCATGTCGTAGAGCAGCGACACCTCGCTGGTGGCGTTGATGCGGCGGCGCGTCTCGGCATTGACGAAGGGCATGATGAAGCGGGGAAACTTCAGTCGGGTCTCAAGGCTGTACTCCACGAAGTCCTGGTTGCTGTAGCCCTCGAGCCCCTCGATGGCCTCGTAGGCTCCGCGGAGCTCGATGGTCAGGTTCTCGGCCCCGCGGAAGAGGTTGCGGTTCTGGTAGGTCAGCGTGGCGGCAGCGCCGAGGTCGCCCGCCGTGTTGGTACCCTCGGGCTGGAAACTGACGGTCGACGGCTTGTTGGTCTGCAGTTGTATGCGGCAGTCAAGGAGTGCCGTGTCGGGCTGTTCGCGGAACTGGATGTTGGTGTACTTCACGGCACCCAGACGGCCGAAGTGGTTGTAGGTGTTCTGGAGGTCGCTGCCCGAGTAGTAGGCGTTCTCGCGGATATAGGTGCTCTCGGTGAGCACCTTCCGGCGCAGGTGCAGCACGCTGTCGTTCTTGTCGCCGCTGACAAAGTCCACCCGCCTTATCCTGTAGCGGGTGTGCAGCGTGTCGCTGTCGGCGGCGGTCCTGTTAAGCCCTAAGATGAGTTTCAGGTTGACGTTGCGCCCGCCGCCCAGGGTGTCGGCCTCGTAGCTGATGAAGTCCTTGTGGAATCGGTAATAGCCGATGTCGTTGAGCTGCTGGGTGATGCGCTTGCGCTCCTTGTCGAGCTCGTCGACGCTGAACTGGCTGCCCGGCTTCAGACCCCAGTTACGTGGGTCGTCGAGGCGGAGCTCCTCCTTGATGTGCGGGTCGTTGATGACGTAGTCGAGCCGGCCTATACGGTAGCTCTCGCCGGGGTAGACTTTATAGATGGCTGACTTCTTGCGGCCTTTGGCTCGCGTCCACAGCTCTACCCTGCTGTCCATGTAGCCATAGTTATTGAGCATCTGCTGCAGTTCGCCGACGGTGCGGTTAGCCTGCAGCGAGTCAAAGAGCACAGGCGGCTCGCCCAGGGTCCTGAGCAGCCTGTTGTACCACCGCGTAGAGTCGCGCCCCGACAGGGAGTAGAGCCCCAGGGGCAGCTTCACCAACGAGAACCACTTCACGTTCCCCTGCTGGCGGACGTAGCTCCGCATGGTGGCGGCGCTGATGTTCTTGTCCTTATGCTTACCATCGACGACGACCTTGACGTCGTCAAGCAGATAGCTGCCGTCAGGCACGTACTTCGTCTCGGCGCACGACGTCAGCAGGACTACCGCAAAGAGAAGGTATCTGAATGGTTTCAATAAGGCAGACGTGTTTAGCAGTAGACTATATCTTCAGTTCTTTCAGGATTTCAGACATGCGCTGCATGTTCTTGATGCGCATGGGTACAAGAGGAAGACGTAGGACGTTGGCAATAAACCCCATCTCGTGGAGCATGGCCTTCACGCCGGCGGGGTTGCCGTCGATGAAGAGCAGCGAGAAGAGGTCGATGAAGCGGTGGTGAATCTTGCGCGCCGGGTCGTACTCGCCGCGCATCTGCAGGCGTATCATCTTCGAGAACTCACGCGGCAGGGCATTGCCGATGACCGAGATGACGCCCACGGCACCGCACGACACCATGGGGAACGTCAGCGCGTCGTCGCCGGAGATGACATCGAAGTCGCGGGGCTTGTTCTTGATAATCTCGTCGACCTGCTCCAGGTTGCCGCTGGCCTCCTTGATGGCCACGATGTTGCGGCAGTCGCGGGCCAGGCGGACGGTGGTCTCGGCCTTCATGTTGACACCCGTACGCCCCGGCACGTTGTAGAGCACGATGGGCAGCTCCGTGGCAGCGGCGATGGCCTTGAAGTGCTGGTAGAGCCCCTCCTGCGACGGCTTGTTGTAGTAAGGACAGATGCTGAGAATACCATCGATGCCCTTGAAGTCGCCCGTCTTGAGCTCCTCGACGACGGCGGCGGTATTGTAGCCTCCGCAGCCCATGATGATGGGCACGCGCGCCTGAACGATGTCTACCACGAGGTTCTTGATCTTGAGCTTCTCCTCGGCTGTCAGTGTGGGTGTCTCGCCGGTAGTGGCAAGAATACAAAAGAAGTCGGCACCGTTGTCCAACTGATACTGAACCAAACGTTTCAGCGCGTCGTAGTCAACGGAGCCGTCTTCGCAAAAGGGGGTTATCAGGGCGATGCCCAATCCCCGGAATATGTTTTGAACCATGATGTTACCTTTTCTGTCAAATCCGGTGCAAAATTACACAAAAAGATTCGTTCCTGCAACAAATTACACAAAAAACATCATTTATCTTATAACTTTCTTACCGCCGACAATGTTCAGGCCGCGGCGAAGGCTCTGACGCCTGACGCCATCGAGGCCATAGACGGTCTGGGGCGAGGCGTCGCTACTGGGCGCGTCGATGGCCGTCAGCTGACCGCCCGCCATGACTGACTTCACGTCGTCGGCCGTCAGGGCGTAGTTGTAGATGCGGACGTCGTCGATGTCGGCCGAGAGCAGCGGGTCGGCCGCAAACTGGCTCCGCCCGATGAAGTTCAGCACGGGACGGATGTCGCCAGGCTTGATGTTGATGGTTGCCGACGAGGCGGCTTCCTCGCCGTCGACGTAGATGACGGTGCGCTCGTTGCCGATGGTCAGCACGACGTGCTTCCACTGCGACGAGGGCAGGGCCGACTTGCAGTCGAGGGTCTGTTCGTCGCCGCCGTTCTTGATGGCAAAGCGCATGACGTTGGTATAGCTGTTCTTGGGCGTCAGGAAGAGGTAGTGGTTCTCGTCGTTGCCAAAGTCGAAGAGGCGCTGCCACGACGAGCTGCTGCGCAGGCGCACCCACAGGGCGACCGTCAGTTCGTCGCCGGAGGCAACGGTGTAAGGCAGCTGCAGGTAGTTGCCCTGCCCACTGTTGAGCCTCAGTGCTGCCGTGCCCTGCTTGCAGTCGTCGGTATAGACGGGTGTGCCGCAGCAGGCAGCGTCCATCATGTTCACCGTCGCGTCGATGACATCGTTCTCCATCTGCCAGCAGGCCGTCATCGAGCGCGCTGCCGTCGGCGTGGCTTCAGCCGTAGCCGAGGGCTCTGAGAGGTTCTGCGCCCTGTCGATGGCCTTCACCTTATATATATATGCGGTGCCCGGCGTGCAGGTGTTGTCGGTGAAGGTGGTCTCGGTCAGCTTGCGTGCTATGGTGTTCCAGTCGGCACTGTCGGCCGGCGAGCGCAGCAGCATGTAGCCCTCGAGGTCGGCCTCGGCCGAGGCATTCCAGCTGAGCGTCACCGAGGCCGGGTTGGCCTGTGCCGTCAGTCCCTCGGGAGCTGCGGGAGCCTGGGTGTCGTAGTCGGCGTCTACGGGCAGTAAGCGGAACATCATGCGGCCACGGGTTGACTCGGGCAGCATGCCTGTCTGGATGAGCCGCGACGTGGCGGCGATGCCCGCCGAGGCCAGGTAGAGCGCACTCTCGCGGTTACGCAGGTAGTAGTAGCCGTTGCCGGCATACTCTGCGTACCACTGCTCGTTGCTCGTCGGGCTGTCCTGCGACCAGGCTATCATCTCAGCACCTGCCGACGTGGAGTAGTCCCTGACGTTGATGTGTACCTTTGAGTCGGCCACCGAGGCAATGTCCAGGAAGCTGTAGTCGCCGCCGGTGCGGCTGCTGCAGGGGGCTACCGTCCACTGCTGCTTCTTGTTTGCCGCCGAGAACTTCTGCAGCACGATGCTGCTGCCGGTTGCGGTCCAGGCGACGACGCTGCCCGTCTGCTTGTTGACAATCTTGTAGACACCGTCGAGCACGCCGGGGGCAACGTCCTCGCCCCACGTGACGTCGATGACGCGCTCGGCGTTGGTCTGGCCCGTCTGGTAGCCCGTGCCGCCGGGAATCTCCATTCTGAACTCGCGGAGCGGACCGTGGCCGTCGTAGTAGACGTCGCGGGCGGTAGAGACAAACTGGTAGCTGGTGGTCGCAGCCTGACGCTCGCTGGAACCGATGAAGGCCTTCACGCGACCGTCGTCATGACGATAGACCGAGGCGGCCGTCCAGTTGTTGCGGTGCTCGCCGTAGGCCAGCCGCTCGCCGTGGCGGCTTATCTGGCAGAACTCGCCACGGGCGCGGCTATCGAAGCCCCACCAGATGCCGACGGTCATGCCGTACTCCAGGCCGATCATGGCCTCGCCCACGTTGTGCATCTCGTCGGCGTAGGCCACCTTGCCGTCCCTCGCGACCTGCTCGTAGAACTTGGCGAAGTTGTCGAACGAGCCTGCCAACTGGTGGGTGTTGCCCCAGTCGTAGTAGTTCTTGCCGGGCGTGTACCATAGCAGCGCCTTGTCGTCGTTCAGGGTGTTGCCGCCCACCATGGCGACGTCGGCACAGCGTGGATACTGCTCCTTCAGCAGCTTGGCCACCTGCCACTGCTTGGCAGCCGAGGCGCCCTCCTCGACCGTCCAGTAGTCACCCTCGTTGAAGGGCGACACACCGACGACGGGGTGCTTCGTGTTCTGCTGCAGCCAGTGTACGTGACTGTTGATCATGGCTGCCCAGTGTGCGTTGTCGGCCGTCTTGTTCTTCACGTAGTACTCGTCGGTACCGGCCTCCTGGTCGGCGGTCAGCACCAGGGGCAGCGTGGTACTCACCTGGTTGAAGTTGTTGACGCGCTCGCGCAGGACGCTGATTATCGTGGCCGGCAGCACGGAGTCGTTGATCAGCGGCTTGGTGAAGCGGAAGGCCACGCGCCCGATGCCGATGTTCTCCTTCAGCATGTGGTTGATGCCCTTCTTCAGGTTCTGCTGGTTGATCCACGCCTGGTCGAGTCCCCAGGTCGGTTCGAAGCGCCGGCCCTTAGCACTGACGTCGAAGGCCAGCGAGACGTCGGCCTTCTTGTAGGCGGGCAGGTATCGGCTCGACGACGCCCGCGGGCCATCCTGCGCCGAGGCAGCGACCGTCGTCAGTACGGCCGCTGCCAGGATTGTAGGCTTGATATTCAGCATGTTACTACTCCGACTTAAAGAGATCCTTGATACCACCGATGCTGCCCAACAGGTTGGTAGCCTCGTAGGGCAGGTAGACGGTCTTCGTCTTGTCGCCCTCGGCCAGCTCCTGCATCATCTGGATATACTTCTGGGCCAGCAGGTAGTTGGCGGGGTTGGTCGACTTACCCACGGCCTCGGTAATCAGCTCGATGGCCTTAGCCTCAGCCTCGGCCACACGGATGCGGGCCTGGGCCTCACCTTCTGCCTGCAGGATGGCCTCCTGCTTGGCGGCCTCAGCCTTGTTGACGATGGCCGTCTTCTCACCCTCAGAGGCCAGGATCTCGGCAGCCTTCTGACCTTCCGACGTCAGGATCTGGGCGCGCTTGTTACGCTCGGCCTGCATCTGCTTCTCCATGGCGGTCAGCACGGAGTCCGGCGGCGTGATGTCCTGCAGCTCCACACGATTCACCTTGACGCCCCACTTGTCGGTAGCGTCGTCGAGCACGGCCGACAGTTTCTTGTTGATGGTGTCGCGCGAGGTCAGTGTCTCGTCGAGCTCCAGCTCGCCGATGATGTTACGCAGCGTGGTCTGCGTCAGCTTCTCAATGGCGTTGGGCAGGTTGTTAATCTCATAGGTGGCCTTGAACGGGTCAACGATCTGGAAGTAGAGCAGCGCGTTGATCTCGGTCTGCACGTTGTCCTTCGTAATCACGTTCTGCTTCGGGAAGTCATACACCTGTTCCCTCAGGTCGATGGTCGTCGAGTACTGGTAGCGCCCGTGGTTGAGCACGACGATCGACTTGGCGCGGTCGATGAACGGGATAATAATGTTGATGCCCGGCTGGAGCGTGGCGTAATAGCGGCCGAGGCGCTCGACAATCTTCGTTTCCGACTGGGGGATGATCACCAGTGCCATCTTGGCAAAGAGGATGACACACACTACGATTGCAATAAGTACATAAGTCATAATGTTGAGTTGTTTTTGGGGTTGTTATTTATTGGTTAATTGTCTCTACGGTGATGATGGTGCTCTCGCGGCCCACCACGCGCACGTTGGCGCCTGCGGGAATGTCAGCCAGCTCGTTGGTGACGGCCTTCCACACGTCGCCGTCAATCTGTACGCGACCGAAGCCGTCGTGGGCTATCGGCTCCACTACCCTGCCCTGGCGCCCCATCAGCGCGTCGGCGTTGCTCACGCGGGTGTCTTCGTCGGTGTGCAGATAGCGCTTGGCAAACGGGCGCACCCAGAAGAGGCACGTCAGCGTGAACAGGACAAACATGGCCAGCTGCCAGTAGATGTTGCCGCCTATCAGTGCGGTGACGGCTGCAAAGACCGCACCGATGGAGAAGCAGATGATGAAGAAGTCACCCGCCGTCAGTTCCAGAATCAGGCAGACGACGGCTACCACCGCCCAGAGCTGCCATAGATGTTGTGATAAATAGTCAATCATAACCTTTATGTTTAAAATGTCAATTCTAAATTCTCAATTATCAATTCTCAATTATCAATTGCTAAAAGCTCACAGCGTAAGCACGAAGTCGTCCCAGTCCTTCGACGAGCCCTTCTTGTTAAACACCTTCTGGTACAGTCGGCTGCGCGTCGTGGCCACGCTCTCCTTCGAATGGGCCGTCAGCAGGGCGATGTCCTTCGGCTGAATCCTGATCTTGATCAGCAGGCTCACGTGATACTCCTGTTCGGTCATGCGGTAGAGACTGTAGAGCTTCTCGGTAAACCCCGTGTAGATGCTGTCAACCAGCGTCGTCAGCTTCATCCAGTCGCCGTTTGTCAGGCTGCGGCCGCTCGCCAGACAGTCCTGCAGCCGCTGGTAGATATCCGACGCGAAGATGGCCGTCTCGGCCTGCTGCCGCTTCTCCTGCTCAATCTTCGCCACCTTATTATTATATGTAAGGGTGGCCTTCTTCTCCTCAAGCTCCAGTCTCAGCAGTGAATTCTCGTCGCCCAGTTTCTTCAGCAGCAACTCCAGTTCCTGTATCTTCGCCTCATTCTGAGCGATACTCTGAGCGCTCTGAGCCAACTGTTGCGCCTGCAGCGCGCGCACCTTGTCGAGCCGTTCCTGCATGGCTGTCACCTTGCGTCGGCTGCTCTGCACCGTCACCGCGAACAGCAGGGCGTAAACCACCAGACCTATGAGCAATTCGTAAATCATAGTGCAAAGATACGGTTTTTTCTGCAATCCTCCAAATTTTTCAGTTTGCAATAATTCACAACCGCTCCCTCAGTTTGCAAAAGTTTGCAGAAGCGTCATTTTCAGCCGTCAGGACGACCGAAAAGTGCCGTCGTTTCGTCGTTAGTCGCCCAACATTATTTTTAATAAAATCCGTCACATCCGTCACCGCCGCACATGTTTCTGATTATCAGCAGTCTGCGGGGTGACGGATGGCGGTGATGGGTGACGGATGACGGATGAAAAGAAAAATGTGTATGCCGCTGTCGGCAACGCTTGGGGGTTACTGCTTCACGTCGTTGAGGAACAGCGTGTTCGGAGCATCGTAGAGCCGCTTGTAGTCAGCACCGCAGGCATGACTCTTCGAAGGGCCGAAGAACTCCTTCTTGTAGTTGCGCCAGAGCAGGAAGTAGCTGATGGGGAACTGGTCCATGACGGGCTTCAGCACACGCGTCCACCAGGTGGCGTCGGTCATGTTCTTCAGTCCACACTCGGTGAGGGCCAGCAGCTTGCCGTTCTTCCGGCAGAAGGCGGTCATGAACGTCAGGTCGGCAGTGACGGCCTGGCGGAAGTCCTGCTCAGTGCCCCACTGGTAGGCATCCTCGCCGATGAGCGTCACGCGGTCGTTGCCGGGGTAACGCTCCATGAAGCGCTTCTCAGTCCACTGGCCGTCGAGGTTTGGCGAGTAGCTCCAGAGCAGGTTATGCAGTCCGCGCTCGTCGCGCAGGTAGTCCTGCAGCATGTTCCACAGCGAGTGGAACTCCTGGTCGGTGCAGTTCTTCTGTCCCCACCAGAACCACGAGCCGTTGTTCTCGTGCCAGGGACGGAAGATGACGGGCACGGGCTGTCCGTTGGCGTCCTTCAGCGAGGCGATGAAGTCGCCCACGCGCTGCATCCACTGCTGGAACTTCTGGTACTGCTGACCGCCGGGCAGGATGCTCGTCACGACGCCGGGAGTCTCTACGTCCCAGGCCGTGCCGCCGGTGAGGGGATTGCGCGGATGCCAGCTGAGGGTGACGATACCGCCGCGCTCGACGTGTGCCACCAGCTGTTCACGGATACGCATGAAGGGCACGCTGTCGAGGTTCTTCTCGTCGCCCATCTCGATGCCGCCGAGGTCGAAGCCCATGACGGCGGGATAGTCGCCCACGAGGTCGCGGATGTCGCTGCGCCCCCACTCCCACTCCCAGGTCAGCCCGTAGAAGGGGTCATCCTGGTGGCCGGCCATGTAGCCGCGCTTCTGCAGCGTCTCCAGTCGTGTTGCCAGCTCTGTGGCCGGTGTGATGATGTTCATCTGCTGCAGCAGCCACTGCTGCCACTCGTCCCACTGCTCCTGATACCAGAAGTGGGCCGTCTGCTGGTAGACGCTGAGCGTCTTGGGGCAGTTGAGCGTATTATAGGTGGCGTA
>CAMOKH010000053.1 GCA_946617675.1 uncultured Prevotellaceae bacterium
GACTGCTCGAGATTGTCCGCCAGCAGGGCGGCATCGACTTCATTATCCGCCTGCTGACACGGCGCGTTCACGGCAAGCGGGGCGCCGAGCTCTCGATAGCTGCCCTCGTCACGATGGTCAACGTCTGTACGGCCAACAACACGGTGGCGATTCTCACCGTAGGCGGCATTTCAAAGCACATCGGCGACAAGTACGGTCTCGACAACCGTAAGTGCGCCTCGCTGCTCGACACGTTCTCGTGCTTCGCCCAGGGGCTCATCCCCTACGGCGCACAGATGCTCATGGCCGCCGGACTGGCTCAGCTCAACCCCGTCGCCATCCTACCCTACCTCTACTATCCTTTCGCCCTGGGCATTTTTGCCCTGCTGGCCATCCTGTTACGTTTTCCCCGCCGCTACTCATGAACATCATCCAGCGTAACTTCTACCGCCTGCTGCGGGCCGGAGCTTTCGGCACTGACGAGCAGATAGAGCCACTCTCGGCATGGAAGTGGAACAGGCTCTACCAGCTTTCTGAGATGCACGACGTGGCACCACTCGTCTATCAGGGCATCGAGCGCTGCCGCGACCAGTTCTTCGTACAAGTGCCCGAAGCGCTGCTGACGCAGTGGAGCAAGGCCACCTGTCACGGCACCGACGACGAGAACGACATGCTCGCCCCGGACCACCTGACCAACCCGCTGCTCAATCACAAGTTGCAGGATATTCTCGACCAGGAAGACTCCAACACCGAGACGCGCACCGCCCTGCTGCACCTCTTGGGCACGAGCCGCTTCATCATGAACGCAGGCATTCCCGTGAAGCGCATCGCCGAGTTTGGCATCTTCATACGCCAGTCGTCACGGAAGGTTGACTACGACAAGCTGCAGGGGTGGATAGAGCAACTCAAGCTCGGCGCCATGGCCCAGCTCACGGCGGTCATGATGGTCAGGCTACTGGGCTTCGAGCCCGACGAGCTGCCCTTCATGCAGCAGACCGACGACGAGCAGATGGACCGTCAGATCCGCGATATGTTCCGCCAGAAGAACTCCCACGCCGAAGAGTGGTATTTTTCGCAGGGCAAGGACATCTTCGTCCACACCTCCAACTCCTCGGCCATGCTCTGGAGCGTACGCCGCTCGGCCAAGTATTTCAGCTACTATCCCGCCGAGACGCTGACAAACTTCATCACCTCCTTCGCCCACTCACTCTCGCACATCGAGGAATAGACGGCACACTCTTTTATGTTTTTCATGCTATAGTTGCTAATCGCAGGTAATACCCCGCACTTCCCGCTCTTCCCGCACCACGCCCTCACAGTCAGACGGTTACGCCGCCGCCAGCCCCGACTGCTGCCAACCAACCGCCACCCGAACCTGCACCTGGCAGCCGCGGCCGACATTCACGGGCGATGAATAATTGTCCCACGGCCTGGGACGTTTGTCCCAGGCCGTGGGAACATCGTGGCGCGGCGCCTTTCGCGCGCCTTCCGCCGCCTCTCGCGGCGAAGTCAGGTGCGGGAAGTGCGGGAAGTGCGGGTTGTTTTCTGTGTTTCGCTACTATTATACCTCTCACCACTCACCTCGGATACTGTAGCAAGCGAAAGTGGATTAGATATTATACTTGTTACGCTTGCCGGAAGCCTTGCGGGGCTGCTGGGTGAAGCCCTGTCGCGGTCCCTTCACCTGACGGTATGTCTGCCAGCGCTCGTTGATCTTCGCCACGTAGTCGGCAGTCTCTGTGCCGCGCATGTAACCGTGCTTCACGATGGGGTCGTTATAGTATTGGGGCAGCGCCAGCTTCAGTACATACTCCGAGACGTCGGCCCACTGATGGTCATTGCGCCCGTCGCGGCGGCAGAGGGCCATCGCGTCGCGGATGTGGTGACTGCCGCCGTTGTATGACGCCAGCACAAAGTTGGTGCGCTCGCGACGGTCGCGAATATCGCTGAAGGCCTGCTCGAGTTCGCCCAGATATTTCGCGGCGGCGGCAATGCTCTTCTCGGGGTCGTACATCTGGTCGCGTGGCAGCCCCAGATGGTCGGCGGTGGTCGGCATAATCTGCATCAAGCCCTTGGCACCCGCCCACGACGTAGCCTTCGGGTCGAAGGTCGACTCCTGATAGGCCTGAGCCGCCATGAGGCGCCAGTCCCAGCGTATCGACTGGCAATACTGCTGGAACAGTCCGTCGTAGTGAGAGATGACGCCGCCCTTACGGTCGAGCATGGGCGAGAAGACGCGACGCTTCACGCTGCGATTGCTCAACAGGTAGGCCTCCTGCCGCCTGACCTCGTCGAGCAGTTCGGGGCGATACCACGCCTGCATCTCGCGCTTCAAGTCGTCCTTCGCCGGGCTGACCACCAGCCGTCCCACCTCGGTGGCGGCCATGAGGTCGCCCTCGTCGGCATCAAGCCGCTGCTGCATCTCGGCTGAATCGCGGCACACCTCAACGCGGAGACGCACACCGAGCTGCGCGGCAAACTTCTCGGCCAGCAGATACTGCGTGCCCAGATGCCGCCCATGGTAATCATAGTAGTATTCAGGACCGCTGAGCGTGAGCAAAATCATCTCGCCGCTACTCTGAATCTCCTCGAGGTCGAAATCGTCGCTCGCGTCGAGCGAGTCAACGACATCGCCCCACGGCGTCACCACCTTCGTCACCGGCTTCTGCTCGTGGCAAGCCGCCAAAATGAGGGCCAACAAACCTAAATAAATGCCTTTTATCTTCAATTTCAGTACAATTTGAGCGCAAAATTACACATTTAATTGCACAATCGGAATTTTTTGCGTAATTTTGCAGCACTTTTTCAAGATAATTAGGCTTTTATACATGTTAAGAATTGCTGTTCAATCGAAAGGCCGTCTGTTTGACGACACTATGAATCTGCTCAGCGAGGCAGACATCAAGGTGAGCGCCACGAAGCGCACGTTACTGGTTCAGTCGAGCAACTTCCCACTGGAAGTGCTCTATCTGCGCGACGACGACATCCCTCAGAGTGTGGCTACGGGAGTGGCCGACATTGGCGTCGTGGGTGAAAACGAGTTTGTTGAGCGTGCCGAGGATGCCGAAGTCATCTCACGGCTGGGCTTCTCGCGCTGCCGACTGTCGCTGGCCATCCCCAAGGAGGTCAACTACGAGGGCGTTGAGTGGTTCCAAGGCAAGAAGATTGCCACCTCATATCCCGCCATCCTGCGCAACTTCCTCTGCCAGAAAGGCATCGAGGCCGAGATTCACGTCATCACAGGGTCAGTGGAAATCAGCCCGGGCATCGGTCTGGCCGACGCCATCTTCGACATCGTCAGCTCTGGTTCGACGCTGGTAAGCAACAACCTTCGCGAGGTTGAGGTGGTCATGCAGAGCGAGGCCCTGCTGATAGGCTACAAGGGCATGGATGCCGAGAAGCGCCGCATCCTGGACGAGATGCTGTTCCGCTTCAAGGCCGTGAAGGACGCCGAGGACAAGAAGTATGTCCGCATGAACGCCCCGAAGGCCCGGCTCGACGAAATCATCAGCGTGCTGCCCGGCCTGAAGAGCCCCACGGTGATTCCCCTTGCCGACGAGGAGTGGTGCTCCGTTCACACCGTTCTCGATCAGAAGCGCTTCTGGGAGATTATCGGCAAGCTGAAGGAAATGGGCGCCCAGGGCATTCTTGTCACGCCCATCGAGAAAATGATCCTTTGAGCGAGGTAAGAAAACCGTAAATCGGAAATAACGTAAATATCGTAAATCGAAAATCAACTAAGGTGAACATCATTAAATATCCTGCCCGCGAAGAATGGGCAACCATCGTCGAGCGACCACACCTCGACGTCGCAGAACTCAACCAGACCGTTGCCAACGTGCTGGCCGACGTGCGCCAGCGCGGCGACGAGGCCGTTAAAGGTTACGAGCTGAAGTTCGACCACGTTGACCTCGACGCATTAGCCGTCAGCGACAAGGAGATGGACGAGGCCGAGAGCCTGGTGTCACCCCAGCTGCGCCAGGCCATCTGCCTGGCCCATGACAACATCCACAAGTTCCACGAGGCCCAGCGCTTCCGCTCAAAGAAAGTCGAGACCCAGCCAGGTGTCGTCTGCTGGCAGAAGAGTGTGGCCATCGAGAAGGTGGGACTATACATCCCCGGAGGAACGGCACCGCTGTTTTCCACCGTGCTAATGCTGGCCACTCCGGCCAAGATTGCCGGCTGCCGCGAGATTGTGCTCTGCACCCCTCCCGACCGTCAGGGGCGCGTCAACCCTGCCATCCTGATAGCCGCCCGCGTCTCAGGCGTCAGCCGTATTTATAAAATAGGTGGCGTACAGGCCATCGGTGCTATGGCCTACGGCACGGAGACGGTACCAAAGGTGTACAAGATATTCGGCCCTGGCAACCAGTACGTCATGGCCGCCAAGCAGCAGGTGAGCCTTCACGACGTGGCCATCGACATGCCCGCAGGCCCCTCTGAGGTCTGCGTCATCGCCGACGATATGGCCTCGCCTGAGTTTGTGGCTGCCGACCTGCTGTCGCAGGCTGAGCACGGCGTCGACTCGCAGGTGGTGCTCATCACCACGTCGCACAAGCTCATCGACGACGTTCAGCAGGAGGTAGACCGCCAGCTGGAACTGCTGCCCCGTAAGGAGATAGCCCAGCGCGCCCTTGAGAACAGCCGCATCATACTCGTGCGCGACAATAAGGAAGCGATAGAACTGTCGAACGTCTATGCCCCCGAGCACCTCGTGCTGCAGACCACCGACTACGAAGAGATGGCCGAGCGCGTGGTCAATGCCGGCAGCGTCTTCCTCGGCCGCTACGCCTGCGAGAGTGCCGGCGACTACGCCAGCGGCACCAACCACACGCTGCCCACCCACGGCTACGCCACGGCATACAGCGGCGTCAATCTCGACAGCTACTGCCGTAAGGTGACGTTCCAGCACCTCACTGCTGAGGGTGTGCGCTCCATCGGGCGCGCCGTTGAACTCATGGCTGAGGCCGAGCAGCTCGACGCCCATAAGAATGCCATGACGGTACGACTGAGGGACGTTGAGGAGTGAGGAGTGATGAGTGAGAAGTGATGAGTGAGAAGTGACAATTATGAAAAACTTACAACAGTTATGCCGACCGAACATCTGGTCGCTGGCACCCTACAGCAGTGCACGCAATGAATATGCCGGCCACGAGGCCCACGTGTTTCTCGATGCCAACGAGAACCCCTACAACAACCCCTACAACCGATACCCCGACCCGTTGCAGACCGAGGTAAAGGCCGCGGTGGCACGCGTCAAGGGTGTCGCCCCCGAAAACATTTTCCTGGGTAACGGCAGCGACGAGGCCATCGACCTACCCTACCGCTGCTTCTGCCGGCCCGGCATTGACAACGTCGTGGCCATCGAGCCCACCTACGGCATGTATAAGGTTTGCGCCGACATCAACGACGTGGAATACCGACCGGTGCTGCTCGACGACCACTACCAGATGCATGCCGACAGCCTGTTGGCAGCCTGCGACGACAAGACGAAGATCATCTGGCTGTGCTCGCCCAACAACCCCACGGGCAACAGCCTCGACCGCGACGAGATACTGAGCGTCATCAACCGCTTCGACGGCATCGTCATCGTCGACGAGGCCTACAGTGACTTCTCAGCCCAGCCTTCGCTGCGTACCGAACTGTCACGCTACCAGAACCTCATCGTGCTCAACACCATGTCGAAGGCCTGGGGCTGCGCTGCCATCCGTCTGGGCATGGCTTTCGCCTCGGCTGAGATTATCGGCGTGTTCAACAAGGTGAAGTACCCCTACAACGTCAACCAACTCACCCAGCAGCAGGCCCTCGAAGCACTTGCCGACCCCTTCCAGGTTGACAAGTGGGTGCGCATACTCAAGATTGAGCGCGAGCGCATGATTGACGCTTTCCGGCTGTTGCCCATCTGCCTCGAGGTCTACCCCACCGACGCCAACTTCTTCCTGGCCAAGATGACCGACGCACAGGCCATCTACGACCGCCTCGTCGAGCAGGGCATCATCGTCCGCAACCGCACTCGTGTACAGCTATGCCACAACTGTCTGCGCATCACCATCGGCACCAAGAGCGAAAATAACGAGCTCATAGCTGCCCTGCGACAGATGTAGCCGCATCGGCATTTCGATTCGTTCTACTTCAGCAGCAGGTCAATGAGCCTCACGATGTCGGTGATGGTCAGCTTACCGTCCTCGTCGAGGTCAGCGGCGACAGCATCGTAGTCATCGGCTACGGCCTTGCCCGCAATGATGCTCGACAGGGCTATGACGTCGGCAATTTCGACGACACCGTCACCATCGACGTCGCCGGGAATAGTTTTCTCAGAGACCACAATCACGTCGTCGAGGAACAGGCGCTTCTCGGGACTGAACGTAATGCTTACCTGCCCTTGGCCGGTGAGTGTCAGCGTGTAAGTGGTCCATTCGCCTGACTTCATCGTCAGCTGCGTCTCCGAGAGTTTAGCATTGCCATTGACGCTGAGTGTTAGCGACGTACCGTCGGCACTGCCGTAAGGTGCAGCCTTGAAGATAAGTGTTGACGTACCGTCGATGGTAAACGTTGGTGTGGTGACGGTTCCTCCGACCTTGCTACTGCCGAAGCGGGCACAGCCGAGCCCACCAAAGCTGGCAGCAGCTATCCAACCCTCGTTGTCTGGTTTGAACGTTGCCGAGGCATTGCCGAAGTTCCCGTCGTTGCCGCCTGTCCCCTCGCACTTGTCGAAGGTCTCGGCGAAGTCGCCGGCCGTGATGTCGATGTCGGGGTCAATGACCGGCGGGTTGTCGACGGGATTGTCATCGTCGTCGTCGATGATGGGAACTCCCATGTAGCGGGTGTCGTCGGAGGCGGTGGTGACAGAAGTATAGGGGTCGAAGGCCACGTCGATGCTGTCGCCCCAGATATACTCGGCCAGGTAAGGATAGTCTACAAAAAGATTGCGGTTAAGCTGTATCTTTGCAACAGCATTGTTGCGCTTCACCTCCAGCTGGCCTACGGGGTCGGCTTTCAGCCATTTCAGGTAGAGCTTGTAGGCCCAGGGCTTCAGCGTGGGCCAGTCGCCGTTTTCCAACTGCTGCTTGCCCTGCGTGCCGCTCCAAGTAAGGTTCTGATAGGCGGTGGCCATATACATGTAGGCGCGGGCGAAGTCGCCCTTGTACTGTGCGCCCGGCTCCCAACAGTCGCGTCCTTTTACGCCGTCAATGGTTCCCTTGCCCACCTTGTCATAGCCTTCCGACTCCTCCTTTACCGTCTCGACGATACCCATCGGAAAGTTCGACTTCGACGAGTTAGCCTTAGTGTCGCTGGGATAGAGGTTATAGAGATCCTTGTAGGCACTGTTATTGCTCCCGCCCCACCAGCTCTTTGGGAACGAGTGCTCGATGTTCATGCCACTGACGGCGGCACCGTTGTTGGTAGCAGGGAAGTAGAACTTCCGGCTGCTGTAGCGGTTGATGCACTCGTCGGTCTGCTCGTCGCGGTCGGTGTAGTAGAAGCCCCACCACGTCTTGTCAATCCCACTGCCGTAGCCAAGCACCTTTGGCGAGCCGACAAGCTGATGTACACGGGTCTTCAGTTCAGCCTTCTTCAGGCCTTTCAGCGACTTGGCATAGTTGGCAAGATTGCTTCTGGTAATGGCGTTGGTCGCCGTTGAGCACAGCAGAGCCATGCTGAGGAGTAAATGGCAAATGGTTGGTCGCATTGTCATAATCTTCTATTCTTGTTGAGGTTCTCTGACTAATTTCTTCAGCCGCTTGTACTCACGCTTGGTGAGCCGCATGAACGAGCCGTGCTGTGGACCGGTGACGCCCTCGATGTCGCGCGGATTGCTGAAGGAGCGCAGGTGCTCGTCGGCCTCGCAGATGCGGTAGTGCTTCGGGCGGTCACTATACTGGATGTAGGCCACGCGCCACGTGCGGTCGCCGATGAGCTGGAAGGCACTTGAGCCTTCACACTTCTTGCGCCCCTCGAACGAGACGTAGTCGTCCTCTACGGGCTCGCCCCAGCCCAAGGTGAGGTGCTGCGAAGTGGCTGTGTAGATGCCGGGCTTTCCGCCCTCTTTCTTGATGAGCATGTGGTAGAGTCCGTCGTCGAGCAGGTTGATGTCGGCGTCGATGGTGGCGTAGCCCCAGTCGAAGAGCAGCCGTGGCTGCGTGAGCTTAGTGAACGAGCGGTCGGCGTAGGAGTAGTACATGCGGTCGTACTGCTCCTCGGCGCGGTTCCACATGGAGTAGTAGATCATATAGCCGCCGCGGCTGCCGTCGGGCCACGTATAGGCAGAATCCCAGAATATCTGCGGTGCCCAGACGCGGTTGATGGTCGACCAGTCGCGGTAGACGCTCTCAGCGTCGGGGTCGGCGAAGATGGCCGGTCCGCGGCGATAGTCGAACGACACCGAGGTCCAGTTGAGCAGGTCGTCGCTGCGCAGCAGGTCGATGCCGTAGTTGTCCCACTCGCTCTGCTTGCCCAGTGCTTTGGTCATGCTGTTGTTCATGTCGGTGGTTACCATGAGGTAGCCCCGTCCGTCGGCAGCGCGACAGATGTAGGCGTCGCGCTGTCCGCCCTCTATGCGGGCGTGCTCCTTGGGGTCCATGATGGCGTCGCCGCCCATGACGTCCTCATAGTGGTAGCCGTCGCGGCTGATGGCGTAGGCGGTGTACTGTCCGCGGTCGCTCATGTGGCAGTAAAGGTAGCCGTAACTGCCCCGCTGCGGGTTCTGCGCCGCAGCCGTCAGGCTGGCCGCAACAATGCCTAAAAATAATATCCTTTTCATACTTCTCACTTCTCAACGTGAATCCAGTCGGCCTCCACCCAGCCGCGGTCGGCGTTAGCGTCGGTCTCAGCGGCAATGTAGCCGAACTTCGCACCAATCCACTTGCCCTCCTTCATCTGGAACTCCGAGCCGCACGCGGTAAACTTCTTACCGTCGTGACTGTAGGCGAAGCGCACTTTCGAGTCGCTGACCGACAGGCGCATGTAGATGTCCTCGTGGATGCCTGGTCTGTACTGCGTCTTGTCGACAACGGTGGGCTTCAGCGTGGCAATGACCTGCTCCGTCTGCTGGCGACCCTTGTCGGCCGCCTTGCACGTCATCTGCACCAGTTGGAACTCCTGGCCCTGACGGCGGACAACGAGTGCCGAGTAGTCGAGCCCCATCATGATAAGACCGCCAAACTGTCCGTCGGCTTTCGACGTCATGCGCAGCTTCGTGGTGACGGTAAACTGGTCGGCGGGCGTCTTCTGCAGCAGCAGGTTGGGCACCTCCCAGAAGTTCTTCCAACCCTCACTGAGCTTGTAGGTATAGATGCGGAAGGTGCCAAAGGCCGTCGGCACGCCGAACTTCTCGTCGTAGTTGGCATGCCACTGCCACTGGCGACCCATTGTGGGCGCGTTGAACTCGTCGCTCTCGACGGGGTTTACGATGGTGGTCGTCGCCGACTTGGGCTTCTTGTAGGTGGTTACGGGCTGCCCCTTTTTGCCCATGACGGGCCAGCCATTCGACCAGTCGACAGGCTGCAGATGGACTACGCGGCCGTAGGCCTCCTTGTCCTGGAAGTGCAGGAACCAGTCTTCGCCGTACTTCGTGTGAACCCAGCCGCCCTGGTGTGGGCCGTTGACGGCCGTCTTGCCCTGGGCCAGCACGACGCGGTGCTCATAGGGTCCGTAGGGCGACTTCGAGCGCATGGCCAGCTGGAAGCCCGTGGGCACGCCACCCGCCGGACACAGAATCCAGTACCAGCCGTCGCGCTTATAGAACTTCGGTCCCTCGCACGTATGGTTCTCGTTGCCGTTGCCGTCGAAGACGATGACGGGCTGTCCGATAGCGCGTGTACCGTCGGCCGATAACTCCCTGACGGTGAGCACAGAGGCAAATTTTGCTCGAGAGTTAGCCCAACCATTGACGAGGTAGCAGCGGCCGTCGTCGTCCCAGAGCGGCGTGGTGTCAATATAGCCCTTGCCGGCAATGACGCAGACGGGCTTCGACCACTCGCCGGCGGGGTCCTTCGTCTTGACCATCATCACGCCGTAGTCAGGGTCGCCCCAGTAGATGTAGTATTCGCCATTGTGGTAGCGTATGGAGGGCGCCCAGATGCCGCCGCCGTGCTGTGGCTTGTCGAAGACCGACTTCGGCTCCAGCTCCTTGACGGCATGCCCCACAATCTGCCAGTTCACCAGATCGCGCGAATGCAGTATGGGCAGTCCCGGTATGCACTGGAACGACGAGGCCGTCATGTAGTAGTCTTCGCCTGAGGGCCCCACGCAGACGTCGGGGTCGCTGTAGTCGGCATTGA
This sequence comes from uncultured Prevotellaceae bacterium, assembly GCA_946617675.1. Classification (GTDB taxonomy): domain Bacteria; phylum Bacteroidota; class Bacteroidia; order Bacteroidales; family Bacteroidaceae; genus Prevotella. The sequence goes on from CAMOKH010000053.1 coordinate 10,260, forward strand.
TGACGGGATTGGTGTAGGTGCCGTCGCCGTTGTCGGGCGACCACACCTGTGAACGGTACTGTGCGGCGGCAGTCAGTGGCAGAGCTGCCATAGCCAGGTAAATCAGTCTTTTCATAATCGGTTTATTGTTAGTTTGTAGTAGTTGTCGTTGTAAACTATGCGCATGACCCTCACCACGTCGTCGTCGGCAGGTGCAAGGGCCAGCGCCACGTGCCCCATCGTGCGCCGCAGGTTTATCTCGACGCAGGGGTGCAGCAGGAAGCCGTCGCCGGGCGTACCGACAATCATCATGTCGACGCCGAACGGTCCGCGGTATTGCTCGTTGAAGACGGGACTCAGCTCGTCGCAAATCTTTTCTGTAACAGAGCAGAGCAAATCGTCTGACACATAGTGGTTTATCATTTCGCGCTTTGCAGTCTCAGTAGCCAGGATGTTACCCGTGTAGGCACCGTTGGCGGTGTGGAACAGCGACAGGCCGAGATAGCTGATAGTTCCCTCGCCGTCGCTGTAGAATTCCATGCCGAAGTCCCTTACCTTATTATAATATGGCTCCACCATGACGCAGCCCTGGGCGGCAACGACATTGCCGAACCACCGGGCCTGCATGCTGAAGGGCGTGCGGGCGACATCGAGGAAGCGCAGGCCGCGACCGCTCGACGACCACGGCGCCTTCATCACCAGCTGGCCGTACTGCCCGAGCAGGCGCTCCACCTCATTCCCCTCGCGGCACTCGAAGGCCTCGCCGACGGTGCCCTCCATGCGGAGGGTGGGCAGCAGCCGGGCGGCGGTGCGGCGGTGGGACAGCTGGCGGATGGTCTGCAGCTGCGACAGCGAAGGCATCAGGTGCTCGCCTACACCGCGGCGCAGCAGTTCGGCGCGTAGGGCGCTGTTCCAGCCCCAGGGCTCGACACCCGCCGTCTGGTCGGAGCAAACCGGCTGTTTGGCCGGAGTAAACCGTGGGTTTGCCCGGAGCAGACTGCCGGTTGCCAGCAGGGTGGCGGCGCGGTGCTGCAGTCTGCGCCATTCGCGCCCGGCCTGCTCGACGTCGTCAACCATCACGACATCGTCCCCGCCGGCCCACAGTGCAGGCAGGAATCCCAAGTCGTGGCGCAGCTGGCGCCCGGCGTGCGGCGCTGTGAAGTTTGCCAGTCCGCTGGCCAGCGCAATGTCGTGCTCAGGGTTGAAAATGTGCAGTTTCATACTGTTTTTGCGGGCAAAGTTACGAAAAAAAGAGCGCATCGCAAAGGAACTTTGACATTTATTTGGCAGTGTCGCAGAAAAACCGTACTTTTGCACGGAATTAGTGTAACAAAACAACAAGACAACAATGATTTCGTTTAGTTTGAGCCTCGTGGCTCTCATCTTGGGCTATCTGCTCTATGGTCGGTTTGTCGAGCGTGTTTTTGGCCCCGACAACCGTGTGACGCCAGCAGTGGCGAAAGCCGACGGTGTAGACTTCATGGTGCTGCCGTCATGGAAAATCTTTATGATTCAGTTCCTCAATATTGCCGGCACAGGCCCCATCTTCGGAGCCATTATGGGCGCTCAGTTCGGGCCCGCGGCCTACCTGTGGATCGTGCTGGGCTGCATCTTCGCCGGAGCCACCCACGACTACCTGTCGGGCATGCTATCCATCCGCCACGGCGGTGCCAACCTGCCCGAAATCATTGGCTGCTACTTAGGCAACGCCACCAAGCAGGTGATGCTGGTCTTCTCGGTGTTCCTGCTGATGATGGTGGGTGCGGTGTTCGTGTTCAGCCCGGCCAAGATTCTGGGCGGCATCTGGGAGCCCGCCTTCTTCGTCGAGCAGTTCGGCCCCTATGTGTTCTGGGTCGTCGTGGTGTTTGCCTACTACCTGATAGCCACGATGCTGCCCATCGACAAGATTATTGGTAAGATATACCCGCTGTTTGCCTTCTCGCTGCTCTTCATGGCCGCCGCCCTGTTGGTGATGCTGTTTGTGAAGCAGCCCGCCATTCCCGAGTTGTGGACGGGCGTCAGTGGCGAACTGCTGACCAAGGACCGCCTCTTCCCCTGCCTGTTCATCACCATCGCCTGCGGAGCCATCAGTGGTTTCCACGCCACGCAGACCCCGCTGATGGCTCGCTGCGTGAAGCACGAGAAGATGGCCCGCCCGATGTTCTACGGCGCCATGATCACCGAGGGCGTCGTAGCCCTCATCTGGGCAACGGTGGCCATGTTCTTCTTCTACGACAGCCCCAATCCCGGCTATGCAACCATCGCCGGCGGCGAGGCCGCCATCAACGATGCACCGTCGATAGTACACATGATATGCAACGACTGGCTGGGCGTCTTCGGAGGCATACTGGCCATGCTCGGCGTGGTGGCTGCACCCATCACCAGCGGCGACACGGCCCTGCGTTCCTGCCGGCTCATCATTGCCGACTTTCTGCACCTCGAGCAGCGCAGCATCCGCAGCCGTCTGTACGTCTGCGTGCCGTTGTTTGCCATCACGATGGCGCTTCTCATCTGGCAGATGGCCGACCCCGGCGGCTTCAAGATTATCTGGAGCTGGTTCGGATGGAGCAACCAGACGCTGGCCGTCTTCACCCTCTGGGCCATCACCGTCTACCTGGTGCGCAATGGCAAGAACTACTTCATCACGCTGATACCCGCCCTGTTCATGACGGTCGTCTGCACCACCTTCTTCTTTGCCGAGAAGGCCTTCAGCCTCACCGACGAGCTGATGTGGGTCGTGGCTGCCGCCGCCCTGGTGGTCTCGCTGGTCTGGTTCGGCGTCTGGTATAAAAAGCATTCACAAACAAATAGTAAATAGTTTTATGAAGAAATTAGCATTAATCGTGGCGGCCATGATGGTGTCGTTGGCCTCACACGCTCAGTTCGAAGCCGACAAGTTCTACATCGGCGCGTCACTCTCAAACCTTGACCTCAGCTACAGCGGTCTCACCGGGGGGCACTTCGGGTTCCAGGGCAAGGGCGGCTACCTGCTGGCCGACAACGTCATGGCTACGGGACAGCTGGCCTACGACATTGCCAAGAACACGAGCTACACGCTCTCGGCCGGTGTCGGCGCACGCTACTACATCGAGCAGAACGGACTCTACCTCGGCGCCTCGGCCGTCTTCAAGCACAGCAAGTGCTACGACGACCTGCTGCCCAGCGTCCAGCTGGGTTATGCCTTCTTCGTCAGCCGCACGGTGACCATCGAGCCCGAAATCTACTACGAGCAGTCGTTCAAGAACCACAGCGACTACAGCCAGGTAGGCCTGCGCATCGGTCTCGGCGTCTACCTGTTCAAGGATGCTACCCAGAACTAACCACCCATACAGAGAGTAAAGCTTATGTTAAGTGTAGACGAATTAGTTGACAGGCTCATCGACCTGTCGTTTGCCGAGGACATCGGCGACGGTGACCATACCACGCTGTGCTGCATACCCGAGGACGCCATGGGGCGCAGCCATCTGCTCATCAAGGAGGACGGCATCCTGGCCGGCGTCGAGGTGGCCAAGGAGGTGTTCCGCCGCTTCGACCCCGAGATGCAGGTCGAGGTGCTCATGGGCGACGGCACGCGCGTCAAGCGGGGCGACATCGCTATGGTCGTCAGCGGCCGCGTGCGCTCGCTGCTGCAGACGGAGCGTCTGATGCTGAACATCATGCAGCGCATGAGCGGCATCGCCACCATGACCGACAAGTACGTGAAGCGGCTCGAAGGCACCGGCACCCGCGTGCTCGACACCCGCAAGACGACGCCCGGCATGCGCATGCTCGAGAAGCAGGCCGTGAAGATTGGCGGCGGCTGCAACCACCGCATCGGACTCTTCGACATGATACTGCTCAAGGACAACCACGTCGACTTCGCCGGCGGCATCGTGCCGGCCATCGACCGCTGCCACCAGTACCTCAAGGAGAAGGGGCTCGACCTGAAGATCGAGATCGAGGTGCGCTCGTTCGACGAGCTGCAGCAGGTGCTCCAGCACGGCGGCGTTGACCGCATCATGCTTGACAACTTCACCGTTGCCGACACGAAGAAGGCCGTCGACATCATCGACCACCGCTACGAGACTGAGTCGTCGGGCGGCATCACCTTCGACACCATCCGCGACTATGCCGAGCAGGGTGTCGACTTCATCAGTGTCGGCGCTTTGACCCACAGCGTCAAAGGCCTTGATATGTCGTTTAAGGCATGCTGACTTTTGAAGTAAGAAGTAAGCAGAAAGAACTAAGAGTTTTTAGAGGTTAGAGGTAAGAGGTAAGTGGAGAGAGATATGTCAAGAGATAAGATAAGAGTCGCTTTCTTATTGTCGTTAATGGCTGTACTGCCGTTAAAGGTATTCTCTCACCTCTCACCACTTACCTCTGACTTCTATCATCCCCCAGTAGATTACGCCATCTCGCTGGCGGGAAACTTCGGCGAACCGCGGCCCAACCACTTCCACGGCGGTCTCGACATACGCACCGAGGGCGTCGAGGGCAAGCACATCTACGCCATCGGCGACGGCTACGTCAGCCGCATCACCGTCGGCAAGGACGGCTTCGGCAACGCCGTCTACATCACCCACCCCACGGGCCATACCTCCGTCTATTGCCACCTGAAGGCCTTCTCGCCGCGCATCAAGCGGGCACTGCGCCGCTACCAGTACCGCCACCAGACCAACGAGGCCGACGCCCGGCTGTCGCCCGTCGAGGTGCCCGTCAGTCGCGGACAGTTCATCGCCCTCAGCGGCAACACCGGCTCGTCGACGGCTCCACACCTGCACCTCGAAATACACGACACGCGGACGTGGAACATGCTCGACCCCTACCAGTTCCTAAACGACTTCATCAGCGACTCCGTGCCGCCGCAGGTGCATGCCGTCATGGCCATACCCCAGCACGGCGGCTCGTTCAACAATTCACAAGCCCCGCAAACCCTCAGTCCCCTTCCCCCTGCAGGGGCGACAGAGGGGGCCTTAACCGCGTGGGGCAAGGTGGGCTTCGCCGTCTGGGCCGACGACTACATGCAGGGCTCCTAC
>CAMOKH010000054.1 GCA_946617675.1 uncultured Prevotellaceae bacterium
GCCTCATGGCGATAGTCCTGCGTACCCGGATTCTGTTCCGTTCGCTTTGCTTCGCTCTCAAACGACTTAGCCGTCTCACCGTAGAGTGTCGGTATAGCTCTGATTGCTGTTGCCATAGTTATCTATCTTTCTTATTATCAATTTGTCATTTTTAATATTGACCGATATTGCGAAAGGAGAACAGCGCTTGCTCCATGCCTCCTGTCTTATCGCTTTAGCGGCGTTCACGCCGCAAAGGTACAACTTTTTTTTCAATTAACGATAAGATTTGTAGAGTTTAACGTGAATTTGTAAGCATTTTAGCACATTTCCCATAAAATACGCACTGAAATAGCCAAAGTTCTTTGCTTTGCAAAGCGACCGGAGGTCGAGCGCTTGCCTTGCAAGCCATCAGAGCTGGAGCGGACATTGAATTATTAACCATCGTTGAATCCCAGTCACCTTCCTCTTCTGCTCGCCTCAGCAGCTGACGGGCGGCACCGTCTTCTACAAACCGCTGGTGGTCAAGTCGGATAACTGCATCAAGGAAGACGACAACAACATGGATGGTGGTGACGGATAAAGAACAATGATTATCCGCATGCATCCGAGAGACGGCCTGAAAGGGCAGAAGAACTACTCCCAAAATTTAATTTTTGCCGTCACCTCCACCTTTTCGCCATAACCAAATGTGGCACAGTGTGTTAGGTAAGGTGGAAGAGAAATTTTCACTTCCACCATCCTCCACCTGGTAAAACAAGTTGTTTTGCTTAGGTAACCTGGCACTAAACGCCGTGATACCCGCCACCTTCACCGAGTAAAACAAGTTGTTTTACTCGGTGGAGGATGGTGATGGTAAAAAATCCTCAACCACCCTACCTAATACAATGTGCCACAATAAGTTATGGTAAAAAGGTGGAGGTGACGGCAAATATCTAAACTCCTAAACTTCTGCGTTCTCGGTCCGGGCGATGATCTCGTTCTGCAGCTGGGCCGTCATGTCGTTGAAGTAGTCGCTGTAGCCCGCCACGCGCACCAGCAGGTCGCGGTAGTCGTCGGGGTGCTGCTGGGCGTCGCGCAGGGTGGCCGTGTCGACGATGTTGAACTGGATGTGGTGGCCGCCGAACTTGAAGTAGGTACGTATGAGCGAGGCCAGCTTGCGCTGATCCTCGTCGCGACGCAGCAGCTGCGGCACGAAGCGCACGTTGAGCAGCGTGCCGCCCGACTTTGTCTGGTCGAGCTTGCCGAGCGACTTGATGACCGCCGTCGGACCGTGGGTGTCGCTGCCGTGGGCGGGCGACGTGCCGTCGCTGATGGCGAAGTGGGCAAAGCGACCGTTGGGCGTGGCGCCGCAGACCGAGCCGAAGTAGTTGTGGCAGGTCGTCGAGAGCATGTTCAGGTGGGTCTGGCCGCCGCGGGTGTTGGGCCGCCCCTCGATGGCACGCACCAGGTCGTCGTAGACGCGCACGGCTATCTCGTCGGCATACGGGTCGTCATTGCCGAAGAAAGGCGTGTGGTTGCGGATGTAGGCACGCATAAGCCCACCCCCGACCCCTCCCAAAGGGAGGGGGGACTGTTCACCTTGTGACGGCAGAGTATCTGAACTCCCCTCCCTTGGGGAGGGGGAGGGGGTGGGCCCCCAGTTATTCCTGCATGCCTCCAGCATCTCGTCCATCGTGTAGCGTTTGTCCTCGAAGACGTGCTTCTTCAGGGCGGTGAAGCAGTCGGTGATGGTGCCGAGGCCGGTACACTGGATGTAGGTGGTGTTGTAACGGGCACCGCCGCTGTAGTAATCTTTTCCTTTCTCGATGCAGTCGTCGATGAACAGGCTGAGGAACGTGGCGGGGGCATAGAGCGAGAACATGCGCTCGATGTAGTTGTTGACCGACAGCTTCAGGTTGACGAAGTACTCCATCTGTCGGCGCCAGGCCTCGTAGAGCTCGTCGAAGGTCTGGAACGTGCGCGGGTCGCCGGTCTGCAGGCCCAGGCGCTTGCCCGTCTCGGGGTCGGTGCCGTCGTTGAGCGTTATCTCCAGGATTTTCGGCGTGTTGAGGTAGCCCGTCAGCAGGTAGGCCTCCTTGCCGAAGGCGCCCACCTCGATGCAGCCCGAACAACCGCCCTCGCGGGCGTCCTCGATGGTCTTGCCCTGGCGCACCAGCTCCTGCACGTAGGTGTCGGGGTTGAAGATACTCGGGTAGCCGTGGCCCTGACGGATGACGCGTATGCCCTCAAGCAGGAACTCGTCGGGCGTGATCTGGGCTATATGTATCGAGAGGCCGGGCTGTAGCTGGTGCAGCTCCTCCTGTATCTCGAGTATGATCGTCGACAGCTCGTTGGCGGCGCTCCGTCCGTAGCGGTCGATGCCACCGATATTGATATTAGTGAAGTCGTTGTAGGTACCGCTCTCGAGGGCCGTGACGCCCACCTTCGGCGGCGCGGGCTGGTTGTTGAACTTGATCCAGAGACAGCTCAGAAGCTCCTTCGCCTCGTCGCGGGTGAGCGTGCCGTCGCTGAGTCCCTGCTCGTAGAAGGGCCAAAGGTGCTGGTCGATGTGGCCGGGATTCATGGAGTCCCAGCCGTTCAGCTCGGTCACCGTGCCGAGGTGAACGAACCAGTACATCTGGATGGCCTCCCACAGGTCGCGGGGAGCGTGGGCCGGGACGTGGCGGCAGACGGAGGCAATCTTCAGCAATTCCTTCTTGCGCTGCCCGTCGGTTTCCTCGGCTGCCATCTGCTCAGCCAGTTCGGCATGCCGCTCAGCAAAGAGGATGGCGGCGTCGCACGAGATGGCCATCGCCTCCAGCTCCTGCTGCTTGTCGGTGGCCTCGGGGTCGTTGATGTAGTCGAGACTCTTGATCTTCGCCTCGATGCGGGCCTTCACGTCCAGAAGTCCTTCGTGGTACATCTTGCCGTCCATGGCCGTATGGCCGGCGGCGCGCTGCTCCATGAACTCGGTGAAGACGCCGGCATGGTAGGCCTCCTCCCACTCACGGCTGACGTGGCCGAAGATGCGCTCGCGCTGCGTCTTGCCCCGCCAGTAGGGTATCACCTCGCGCTCGTAGGTGTCGATGTCCTGCTGCGAGATGTGGTAGCTCTGCAACTCGCGCGTGTCGAGGGTGTGCAGGTCTTCCACCGAGTGGCAGGTCAGCTCGGGGAACGTGGGCACGGCCTTCGGCCGCGGACCGCGCTCGCCGACGATGAGCTCGTCGGGGCCTATGTAGATGGTCTTGCGCTTACAGATTTCGTAGAAGTTGCGCGCACGGAGCACGGGCGTCGACATGGTGCCGTAGTGCTGCTTGTAGAACTCGGTCTCGATGAGTGCGCGCTCGATGGAGAGCGTCGTCGGCGTGTCCATACTCTGCTGGCGCAGCCGACGTATGCGGCCGTTCATGCCGCCCAGGTTCTCGGGGTGTTTAATGGTGTAGTTCATATTGAAAAAGTGGCGACCGTATAGCCGCCACTCTGATTTGATTTTTAGTACTCAGGTTCCTCGTAAGTTTCCCACATGTCGTTCTGACGTGACAGGTTGCCGCCGGTCGCATCGGTCGTGGGAGTCTTAGTAAGATCGCCGCCTTTCTCAGTAATCGGTTCTGAGAGAGCAATCATCTCTTCGGTCATGACGTCGAGGATGTCCACCTCGGGTTTCTGATATGTCTTCATAACTTTATTCTGTTTTTGGTAAATACCTCAAATTACTTAATCACCTTCTTGCCGCCGATGATGTACAGGCCCTTCTGAGCGCTCTTCACGCGCTGGCCAGCCAAGTTGTAGATCTCGCCGTTCTGCCGCTCTGCCTTCTCAATGGCCTTGATGGCAGTAGCCTCGTCGATGGCAATAAATTTACGAGAAGGATCTGCTGTTAAGGCAGGGAAGTAGGCGGTATGGGCACCAACTGTGAAGCTTGTCGCTGTGGTCTTGTAGAAACCGACACCATTGTCGCCGTTCAGAAGCACGAAGATACCCTCACTCTCAACTACCGTTTCTTCGATGACACCTCTCAGTGCACTTGTAACCTCAGACGAACTGCTTGCAACAGGAATGGAGTAGGTACCAGCTGCACCCTTCAGCAATACACCGGTATTAGCGGGAATAGCTTCGGTAACTTCCTCGAAGCTGACTTCTGTTCCGTCGAGTGTAGCTGTGTAGGCCGTCAGACCTTCAACCTCAGAGAAGTCAAGAGGATACTCGCTGCAATAGGTGGCATAGCCAGCACTGGTAATGGTGACATCCTCAAGAGCCTTCTTCAGCATGACGTTGGAGATAAGAACAGCATGAGTATTTGAGTCAGCTCCTGGAGTCTGGAAGTTGATGACATAATTGCCAGCTCCTGCCGTCTTGAACAGGATGTTAAACTGCTGCGGTGCGTTGTCTGCATTATCTGCCTGAACCGAGGTGTTAATCGTCTGACCAACAGCTGTAAATCCTTCAGGACCCGTAACGTTCATGCGCAGCGGCTTGCCCGTGCTTCCCCAGCCGGCGAAGTCGACGGTGACGCGATAATAGGTGTCAGCAGCGAGCGGCATGGTGTAGCCCTCGGTATCACCATAGTAGTACATCGATCCACGGCTACTGTTGGTGCCGTCGAAGCGGATATAGAAGCCCGAATTGGACGTATTGAACTCTGAGAGACGATCATCTCCCACGAAAGCGCGAGAGTGGTAGTCACCGCCAAGTGTGCTGTTCGACATTCTCCAACCAGCAGGTGCGCCATTGTTGGTTGCAGCGGCAAAAGTGCCGTCATAGACAGCGTTCACCTCCTCGGTGTTGGTCGTCCATGTTGCAGCCGTCAGGGCATTGGTGGCAGCAACCACGGCGTCGTGTGTATTCTCACCTTCTGGGTCAATAGCCTTTGCTGCTGCAAGAGCTTTGGCGGCCTCCACGTTGTTGTAGGGAGCAGCCTCATCAGCCTGGAAGCCCAGGGCAGGAGCATTGCCGATAGCCGTCTGCAATGCAGCATAGTCTTCAGCGGTTGCTGAGAGGTCGTATGTCTGGGTTTCGGTAACCTCTGCCAGTACGAACTCGTCAAAGCGACTATCAGAGTTCCAGCCCATGCGGACACCGACAAACGGATTCTCTGCAGTAGCGGTGAACACATACTCAGTTTTTGTCCATTCAGAAGTCGTCTTATCTGCGCCCTGCGGCCACTCAAACTGCTTTAACACGCCATTCTCGGTTGTTGCATTGCTCATCTTGAAGAGGGCATTATACTGGAAGTTGTTTGAAGAAGGAGCCTTACCGCTGGTGTAAACAGCGAAATAGTAAGTCTTGCCAGCCTCGACTGCTGCAGCCTGACGAATAGTGGTAGCAGCACCTGCGCCACCAGCACTTGTAGTGATGTAAGCACCGTCGTTCACGCCACCAGTGGCTGTGAATGTGAAGTTGCTGGCTACGGCATCAGTGCTGTAGCTGGTAGCCTTCCAGCCGTAGACGCGGTTAGGATATTCGAACGAGCCGTTCTTGAAGAGATTGGTCTGCGCCAGAGTGTAGACAGTCTTCGTGGCGCCATCGATGGTCTCGTAGGTGGCTGGAATGGTGCTCTCAGGATAGCTTACTGTCACTGTAGCCGTAGCGCTGACATTGGCGTCAAGCGTTGATGTTGCGGTGATGGTAGCAGTACCAGGAGCGACACCAGTAACAACGCCGTCAACAACAGTGGCCACGGTCTCGTCGGAAGAGGCCCAAGTGATATAGCCCTCAGAAGCGTCAGCCGGTGTGTAACTCGGGGTCAGCGTCACGGTATTGGCAGTAGCTGTCAGTTCTACAGCCTCGGTTACCTCAGTCTCACCGTTGTACAGAGCAATAGCGGTAGGAGCTACGGCCATTTCCTCGGGAGTAAGGTCGCGCACCTTGGTGTACTTCACGTTCTTGAACGAGAGCCAAGAGATGTTGTTGCCGTCAAGCACATTGACGTTGAAGTTCAGCTTGCCGTCCTTGACAAGGCCCTCGGCCTCAAAGGTGCCAATCAGGAAGCGGCTTTCGCCAACCTGTGTGCCTGCTGCTGCATTTACAGCTTCGCCATCGTTCACATTGATGGTGATGCCAGTGGCATCGGCCAAGTCTACGTCGTTCTTCACACGGGCACGTACCCATACAGAGACTTTGTAAAGACCGTTCTCCAGACCTGTAATATTGCCGGCGAAGGTGTTTGTGGCCAGCGAGTTGGCATCTGCGCCGTAGTTCTCATAGAAGGGCACCAGGAAGTTCGTTCCGTCGCTTGCACCTTCCACCGACCATGTGTTCACATAGAGTGCTCCTGTGAAAGCATTCAAGCTGAAACCGTCGTTCATATAGGCAGAGGCAGCACCATTGGCATTAGCCTGCCAACCTGATACAGCTACACCGAGGGTGGTTCCTGCGGCAGCTGCTTCTTCACGGGTCAGTGTACCTGCATCGTATTTGTCGGAAATAGCCTTAATGGCGTCGGCAAATGTAGTGGTGGCAGTAGCAGAAGCGAAATTGTGGTTCTCCTTGACAGCGTTTGCATCAGCAATAGCCTTTTTGGCAGATTCAAAAGCCAGACATGCATCTGTGTAAGCAGTAGTGGCATCGGTGAGGGCGCTGATCTTTGCAACATAACCAGCCTTCAAGCCTGCTGCTGTGGGTACGTCAGCCTTGGCTGTTTGAAGAGCACTCTTCTCAGTAGCCACAAAGCCGTCAAACTCGGCGTATGTGGTCAAGGCAGCCTCGGCGGCAGCTACAGCCTCAGTCCACTGAGCCTCATAGACAGAGTAGTCGGGCTCGCCATAGTACTTCAGCGTGAAGTTGCGGAAGATGGTCCACTTGTCGGTCTCAGTGTCCTGGTTGTCAATACCAATTTCAATATTCTGTGCTGCCTCAACAAGGAACTTCAGGGCAACCTTTCCATTGCCGGCATCGAAATAATCCTTGGCTTGAGCCATGTTGTTGACAACAGAGCTTGCAACACCAGGAATCAGAATCTTGTCCTCACCTGCATAGAAATAGGTCTTATGGTTGCCGGCACGGTGGAAACCAGTCACGCCAAACTCCCAAGTACCGGGGGTAAGAGCCAAGGTCTGATAGAACTTAAAGTTACGGTTGTAGAATTCACATTCACCATAGTTGCAAACGCCAGCGCTGCCACCTTGTGAAGAGAGGTTGGCAATCGTCCAGAAGTCAGTATTGGTGCTGACAGAAGCGTTGTCAACCATCACAGCCGTAACATCGAGACCAGATTCAGGAACTGTCACATCGGGCAGTGCATCGAGGAATGCTGCGCGAAGGGTGGCCACGGCGGCATTGATGTCCTCGTTGGTCGTGGCGGCATTCGCTTCATTGTCTGCTGCACTGGTGTCCAGACTTGAAGCAATGGCCAGTGCAGCAGTCTTAACACTGGTATAGCGAGCATAGCTGGTCTGCAGGGCCTTTGCCGTGTTTGTTGCTTCCACGATGGCATTTGCAGCTGCGGTATATTCTGCTGCAGTAGTGTAAGTCTTGTTGTTTTCTGTTACGACAGCGGCAAGAGTAGTGTAGGCAGCAGCAGGAACAGTGCCTTCCACAGCTTCAGCTTCAGCAACGGCTGCGGCCAGCGTGGCAGCAAACTCCGAAAGGTCGAGACCGTAGTAATAGAGACGGAACTCGTCGTAGACACACCAGTCACCACTCTTATTGGTCTCACGTTTCAATCCAAGGTTAAGTGTGCCACCAGAAAGTGTGAACTTACCCGTGGTCTGACCAGCGAAGGCGTTGTCCTCGTGGATGGCTTTCCATTTTGCCTCTTTGTTTGTGCCATAGCTGGTGGTGTTATCTGTCTGGATGGCTTGCGACGTATTGTTGGCAAAAATGTAAGTTGTACCATTGGTGCCAAATCCAGAACACTTCAGTTCGTATGTTCCATCGGGCAGATTCTCGATGGTCTGAGAGACGCTGAAAGTGTTGTTCCAGGCTTCATTGCCATAATACTTGTTTGCTGAAGCACCAATCCAAGTCCAGTTGCCTCCGGTATGTGTAGTGGTCCAACTGCTGTTGCGCCCGTCATTACGTGCAAAACTGCGGCCCTGAATGAACACGGACACGTCCATGGGTTCGGTGGCTGAATAAGCCTTGGCCTGCATGGCAGTCTTGAAATCGTCGAGTGAAACAAGTTTCCACCATGACTTACTATCACCGGTAGATGCGCCATAGACAATGTCATTGAGCGCTTCGTTAGCCACCAGATAAGAAGTGCCGTCGCTGATGGTGTAGGTATTGTTCTGACCTTCTACAGCCGTGAAAGTCCAAGGGGTTGCAGCACCGTCGCACCATGTCGATGTGGCCAGATAATGGCTGCTTCCGCCATTTGAAACATTGGTGTTCAGGTTGTAGGCACCATTGTTTGCTTCCAGTTTGATGTCAAGGCCGAAGCCAGCCTGCAGGTAGGCGTTAGTACCCCATTCCTCATTTGGGTCGCCATTGTTGATGAACTTTTCAGCTCCTACGTTGTAGAGGAAGAAAGTTCCCTCAGCAGGTGCATTTCCCGTCCACGTCTGAGCATTGGCTGCCCCACACATAACGAGTGTGGCGCACGCCGCGAAAAATAGTTTTAGTTTTCTCATAAATAATTATTGTTAGTACATTAAATATTATCATTCCAACTCATTCGTGTCGCCGAATAGAGCATTAGCAGTAAAAGACTTTTACGTCTTTGGTTCTTACCCTCTCGGATGCGAGCATATTAATATGCAAATTTACCACATTATTAAATATAAAGCACAAACGAAGCGGAAAATTAAACTTATTTAATGTTTTTTGTGAGAACGAGCGGTCTTCATGTGCATATCGCGGGCAACCAGCTTATCCCTTAGCGGCATAGACTTCCTCGATGGTCATCGGCTTCTTAATGGTGCCAAGAAGACGGGCGCCCTGCTCGGTCATGACGTAGTTCAGCTCGTTGCGCAGACCAGTGAAGTTGCGCCACGGACCGAGGCGGTCGTAGCAGATAAAGTCACGGAACTGGCCTTCGGCCTGCCACTTGTCCATAAGCTCGGGGATGAAGTAGATGCCTGGCTCGACGGTGAAGACGAAACCCGGCTCAAGGGGACGGGCGAGGCGCAGCGACTTGAAGCCAAACTGCGTAGACTTCACGGTGCCCTCGGCATAGCCCACGTACTGCTCGCCAAGGTTCTCCATGTCGTGAACGTCGAGCCCCATCATGTGGCCCAGGCCGCAGGGGAAGAACAGGGCGTAGGCACCGGCTTCGGCAGCCTCGGCGGGGTCGCCCTTCATCAGACCCAGCTCCTTCATGCCACGGGCAATCTCGGTGGCAGCGGCGATGTGGGCCTCGCGGAAGGGGCGTCCCAACTGCAGCTTGTCGACAGCGGCCCAGAAGCTGCGCAGGTGGATCTCGTAGACTTCAGCCTGACGCTGGGTAAAGCGTTCGCCAACGGGCATCGACGACGACAGGTCGCCAGCGTAGTGCGAGTGGGTCTCGGCTCCGGCATCTAAAAGGAAGATGTCGCCCTCGCGGAGGTCGTGGATAAAGCCGTGGTTATGAAGCACCTGGCCCTGTACGGTGGCGATGGTCGGGAACGACAGTGCGCCGCCGGGACGACAGGCTACCTGTTCGACGACGGCGGCCACCTCCGACTCATGGATGCCGGGGCGGACGGTGCGGTAGGCGGCCAAGTGCATCTTCGTGCTCAGATCCACCGACTCCTCTATCAGCCGCAGTTCCTCCTCGTCCTTATGGTTACGCTGGCTGACGATGGCCTTGATGAAAGGCACGCTGGCCTTCGCGGGCTGTGCGGCAGGCTCCACGCCTAAGAGTTCCCACAGCCATACACGGTGGTCGCCCCGGTAGGGGGGCAGGAAATGGACAGACTTCCCCTTGACGATTGTGGCCAGCTCGCTCATAGGCCGGACACTGGTGATGCCCACGGTGGCGGCCAGCTCGCGGAGCGACGGCATCGTGCCTGTCCAGACGATGTCGTCGATGGTCAGTTCGTTGCCGAAGATGATTTCCCGGTCGTTGTCGACGTCGATGACGGCGGCCAGTCCGGCGTAGTCCAATCCGAAGAAATAGAGGAACGTCGAGTCCTGACGGAACCGGTAGGTATTGTCGGCGTAGTTCATTGCTGCCTCGTCGTTGCCGAGGAAGAGCAGCAGTCCGCTGCCCATGTCGCGCTTCAGCTGGGCGCGGCGGCGGATGTAGGTTTCTTTACTGATTTGCATACTTCAACTTAGCTCAGTTTTGCTACTTAGAGTTGACAAAGGTACGAAGAAGTTCGGAAAAACCATTGGCGTTAACTCCTTTTAACTCCATTCGCTCCTCATCCTGCGAAAAAAACAGTATCTTTGCACCACGATTCTAATTAAAAATACATTCAAGAACATGGCAACATTAACAAACGAAAAACTGGTCATCGTCGGCGCAGGCGGCATGATCGGCTCAAACATGGTCCAGAGCGTGCTGATGCTCGGCCTTACCAACAACATTTGTCTGTATGATATCTACGAGCCCGGCGTCCACGGCGTGTACGACGAGATGTGCCACTGTGCCTTCCCCGGCGCAAACATCAGCTACACCGTCGACCCGGCCGAGGCCTTCACGGGCGCTAAGTACATCATCTCGAGCGGCGGCGCTCCCCGCAAGGAGGGCATGACGCGCGAGGACCTGCTCAAGGGCAACTGCCAGATTGCAGCCGAGTTCGGCGAGAACATCAAGAAGTACTGCCCCGACGTGAAGCACGTCGTCGTCATCTTCAACCCCGCCGACGTGACGGCCCTCACAGCCCTCATCCACTCCGGCCTGAAGCCCAACCAGCTGACCTCGCTGGCCGCCCTCGACTCTACCCGTCTGCAGCAGCAGCTGGCCCTGGAGTTCGGCGTGCAGCAGGACAAGGTGACGGGTGCCTACACCTACGGCGGCCACGGCGAGCAGATGGCCGTCTTCGCATCGAAGGCCATGATCGACGGCAAGCCCCTCTCAGAGCTTCCCCTCTCCGACGAGCGCTGGGCCGAGATCAAGCACATGACGACCCAGGGCGGCTCGAACATCATCAAGCTGCGCGGCCGTTCGTCGTTCCAGAGCCCTGCCTACCAGGCCGTCAAGATGATTGAGGGCGCCATGGGCGGCGAGCCCTTCAAGTGGCCTGCCGGCTGCTACGTCAACAGCGAGGAGCTTGGCTTCAAGAACGTCATGATGGCTATGCCCACCGTCATCGACAAGGACGGCGTACACTTCACAGCCCCCGAAGGCACGGCTGAGGAGATGGCAGCCCTCCAGGCTTCCTACGAGCACCTGCAGAAGATGCGCGACGAGATTATCGGTCTGGGCATCATCCCGGCCGTTGAGGACTGGGGCAAGGACAACCCCAACCTGTAACAGAGGACACCATCAATGGCTTTGATTAAGAGTTACCGCGGTCTCGCTCCCAAGTGGGGGCGAGACTGCTATTTCAGCGAGAACGCCACCATCGTGGGCGACGTCACCCTGGGCAACGAGTGCTCGGTGTGGTTCAACGCCGTGGTCCGTGGCGACGTGGCTCCCATCACCATCGGCGACTGCACCAACGTGCAGGACGGGTCGTGCATACACGTGACCCACGAGACGGGCCCCACGCACATCGGCTCCTACGTCACCATCGGCCACAACGTCACCGTCCACGCCTGCACCATCCACGATGGTGCGCTGATAGGCATGGGCTCTACCCTACTCGACGGCTGCGAGGTGGGCGAAGGCTCCATCGTGGCTGCCGGCGCCCTGGTGCTGCAGAACACGAAGATTCCACCGGGCGAGATCTGGGGCGGCGTGCCGGCCAAGTACCTGAAGCCCGTGCGCCCCGGCCAGACCGACAACGCCAAGCACTACGTGGCCTATTCGAAATACTACTTAGAAGAACAGAGCGACTAAACAACCTACAAGAACGATGATGACCAGATACCTCATAGCACTGCTGGCACTGGCACCCACGACAACGCTGACAGCACAGACGGAACAACGCGACACCACCGTCGCGGCAGTAAAAGTAGGCTACTCGGCCAGTAACATCAACATGCTGACGGGCGCCGTTGACAAAGTGACGCAGGAGCGCATGAACAAGGGTATGGTCATCTCGTCGCTCGACGCGCTGAGCGGACAGTCGGCCGGCGTCCAGGTGACGTCGGGCGGCAACCAGGAGGCCATGGTGTCGGCCGTGCGCGTGCGAGGCACCACCTCGCTGACGGGCGGCAACGACCCGCTGGTCATCATCGACGGCGTGGCTGCCGACCTGGCCACACTCTCGACGGTCTACCCCGCCGAGATTGAGAGCTTCACCATCCTGAAGGATGCCTCGGAGACGGCACAGTATGGCAGCCGCGGCGCCTCGGGCGTCATCGAGGTAGCCACGAAGAAGGGCCGCAACCAGCCGTTCCACATCTCATACGACGGCTCGGTCAGCGTGGAGTCGGTCTTCAAGCGGATGGAGATGCTCAGTGCGCCGGAATTCCGGCAGGCCGCACAGTCGCTCAAGCTGCCGTTCATCGACAAGGGCTACGACACCGACTTCAACCGCAGCATAGAGCGCACCGGCACCGTGATGAACCACCACATCGCCTTCGGCGGCGGCACGGCCACGGCCAACTACCGCGCCTCGGTGGGCGTGATGGAGCACCGCACCGTCATCCGCACCAACAACTACCGCAACTACATTGCCAAAATCGACCTCTCGCACAAGGCCTTCAACGACATGCTGACGGTCGACCTCGGCATGTTCGGCTCGCTGCAGAAGAACAACTACCTGCCGTTCGTGCAGAAGCTGCTCTACTCGGCGGCCACCTTCAACCCCACATTCCCCGACGGCACCAACGACGACGGCAACTACGGCCAGGTGACAGAAGCGCTGTGGGCAACCAACCCCAACGCACTGCTGACGATGAAGCAGGACGAGGACAACGCCCACTTCAACGTACACCTGAACGCCACGCTCGCGCTGGCCAAGAACCTGAAGCTGCGCGGGTTCGGCTCTTACTCCTACAACTCGGTGAACAACGCCCACTACTACCCCACCATCGTGTGGAGCCGCGGCGAGGCCTACAGGGGCAACGACAAGAGCGTCGAGAAGCTGGGCAACATCTCGGTAGACTACACGCTGAACACCGACCACTCCTCGCTGAACGTCATGGCACTGGCCGAGGCCGAGGAAAAGCGGACTACGGGGTTCTTCACCACGGTGACGAACTTCACCACCGACGCCTTCGGCTACGACAAGCTGACAGCCGGCGCCTCGCGACCGTGGGACGGCACCGACTCAGACTACTCAGACTCGCACATGGAGTCGTTCCTGCTGCACCTGCAGTACACCCTGCTCGACCGCTACACGCTGTCGGCCAACGCCCGCGCCGACGCCTCGTCGAAGGTGGGCAAGAACCACCGCTGGGGCTTCTTCCCCTCGGTCAGCGGCGCCTGGGTCATCAGCAACGAGAAATGGATGAAGCCGCTCAGGCTGATCAACAACGCCAAGCTGCGCATCGGCTTCGGACGCTCGGGAAACCTCGGCGGCATCGGCTCATATCACTCCTTGGAGCTGGTACAGCCCAACGGCGTGATACCCATGAACGGCGGCATTGCCACCACGCTGGGCGCCATACGCAACGCCAACCCCGACCTGCGGTGGGAGGTGAAGCAAACGTTCAACGTCGGTATCGACGCCTCGCTCTGGGGCAGCCGCATAGCCTTCTCCATCGACTTCTACCGCTCGAAGACCACCGACATGCTCTACGTCTACGACGTGCCCGTGCCGCCCTTCACCTACGACAAGCTGCTGGCCAACCTCGGCTCGATGAAGAACAGCGGTCTGGAGATAGGCTTCGGCATCACGCCGCTGCGCACTAAGGACATGGAACTGGCCATCAACATGAACTGGTCGTTCGAGCGTAACAAGCTGCTCACCCTTGACGGCGACTACAACGGGCAACACCTGACGGCACCACAGCAGAAGACCATCTCGGCTCTCTGGGGACCCGGATTCCACGGCGGCAGCGACGTAGTGAAACAGATCGTGGGCGAGCAGCTGGGCGTGTTCCACCTGCCCCACTGCAACGGACTGGTGAAAGACGACGACGGCAGCTACTACTACGACGTCACCAAGGAGAGCTACATCTGCGGACAGGCCACGCCGAAGGCCACCATGGGCTCGAACGTCGCCTTCCGCTACCGCCACTGGGACGTGACGCTGCAGGCTAACGGCGCCTTCGGTCACAAGATTTTCAACGGCACGGCACTCACCTACTCGAACCTGCTCTCGCTGCCCAACTACAACGTCATGAAGGGCGCGCCCGAACGGGGCATACAGGACCAGACCATCAGCGACTACTGGCTGGAGGACGGCGACTACGTGAACATCGACTACGTCACGCTGGGCTGGAACGTACCCGTCAAGTCGAAGCACATACGGAGCCTGCGACTCTCGGTATCGGTCAACAACCTGGCCACCATCACTGGCTACAGCGGGCTGACACCAATGATCAACTCAAGCGTCATCAACGGCACACTCGGCATCGACGACAAGAACACGCTGCCGGTCTACCGCTCCTACACATTCGGTCTAAGCATAAAGATATAAGCACATGAAACGGCTATTCTATCTAGTCGCCATCACCATGACGGCGGCCTGCTCGCTCGACGAGGCGCCGCGCGACCAGATACCTGAGGAGGTGGTGTACACCTCGGTGGAAGAAATCTACAAGAACACGGTTGCCACCTTATATAATTATATAGGGGGAAACGAAGACGGACAGGGGCTGCAGGGCACGTGCCGCGGCGTCTACGACCTGCAGACGTTCGGCTCAGACGAGGCCATGCTGCCCACAAGGGGCGGCGACTGGTACGACGGCGGGCTCTGGCAGAGCATGTACCAACACTCGTGGGACGCCGGACTCGAGCCGGCCAAGAGGTCGTGGGACTATCTCTATAAGGTCATCGCGCTCTGCAACCACTCGCTCGAACAGATTGACACGCACAAGGACATGCTCAGCGGCGACCAGACGACGGCCTACAAGGCCGAGGTTCGCGCACTGCGCGCCATCTACTACTGGTACCTGCTCGACCTCTTTGGCCGCGTGCCCATCATTCGCTCGTCGAACATCCCCATCAGCGAGATACAGCAGGCCGAGCGCAGCGAGCTCTTCAGCTTCGTCTACGACGAGCTGATGGACGTCCGCGAATACCTGCCCTTCGGCCACAGCGCCAACCGCACGATGGTCTACGGGCGGGTGACGGCGTCGGTGGCCAACTTCGTGCTGGCCAAGCTGGCACTGAACGCCGAGGTCTATACCGACGACAACTGGAAGGACGGCCAGCGGAAGGACGGCCGCGAGATACGCCTCAAGATCGACGGGAAAAGCTACAACGCCTGGGAGGCCACCCTCAGGTTCTGCGAAGACATCAAGGATGAGGACTTCGAGCTCGAAAGCAGCTACTCGGCCAACTTCATGGTCTACAACGAGACGTCGACAGAGAACATCTGGGTGATTCCCATGGACAAGGACCTCTATAAGACGCAGCAGCAGAACCTCTACCGCTCCTACCACTACCGCCACGCCGCGGCCTACGGCTTCACCGGCGAGAACGGCTCGTGCGCCACGCTCGCCACGCTCCGCGTGTTCGGCTACGGCACCGACGACACTGACAGCCGCTTCTATGAGAACTACTGGGCGGACGACGTGAACGCCTTCGAGGACTACATGGTGCTCGACCGCCTGGGCAACCCGCTGATGTACCACCCGCTGGAGGTCAAGCTCGACCTCAGCGGCAGTCCGTATGTGGAGACAGCCGGCGCGCGCATGAAGAAATACGAAGTTGACATGAACGCCACCTTGGACGGCAAGCTGATGGACAACGACATCGTGCTCTTCCGCTATGCCGACGTCATGCTGATGCAAGCCGAGGCCCACCTGCGAAACGGTGAGCCTGAGGCGGGACAGCCCTACCTCAACGCCGTCAGGCGCCGCTCACACATGGCGACGCGCCCTCTGACGATGGAGAACATCTACGACGAGCGGCTGCTGGAACTCTGCTGGGAGGGCTGGCGCCGCCAGGACATGATCCGCTTCGGGAAGTACGAAAGCCTCTTCGAGGGCGACGCCTACGATGCCAAGGTTGACGAGAGCGACGGCCACACAACCGTCTTCCCCATACCCGCCGACGTCATGGCACTGAACAGCCACCTCGTACAGAATCCGGGCTACTAAGCCCGGGCCCGGCTGCTTGTCAGTTCTTTCTCAGTGTAGCCACAACATACTCCGACTGGGTGCCGATGCGGAACTTGCCGCCCCAGAGACCGATGCCGCTGCTGACGTAGTAGCGGGTAGCGCCGCGTTGGTGCTCGCCCCACGAGCACTCGTAGAGGGCGTCGGTAATCCACGAGATGGGCCATACCTGTCCGCGGTGGGTGTGGCCGCTGAGCTGGAAGTCGACGCCGGCCTTCTCGGCGCGGTCGAGGTTGTAGGGCTGGTGGTCGAGGACGATGGTATAAGCCCCCCCTACGGCCCCCGAGGGGGCATCGTTTGCTTGGGCCACCAGGTGGGCTAAGGGCTTGCGGCGGGGGTTGGTGCGGTCGTCGCGGCCGATGATGACAATGGCGCTGTCGATGACGGCGGCCTCGTCGATGAGCAGGTTGATGCCGGCGTCGCGGTAGAACTGGCGGGCCTCGGGCGAGCCGGCATAGTACTCGTGGTTGCCGAGGCTGGCGTAGACGGGTGCCTTCAGACGGCGGAACTCCTCGGCCATGTGCTCCTCGATGAGCGGGCGCATGGAGCCGTCGATGATGTCGCCGGCGATGAGGATGAAGTCGGGCTGCTCGGCGTTGACGAGGTCTACCCAGCGGGCCAGCTCGCGGCGGGTGTTGTGGTAGCCGATGTGCAGGTCGCTCATCATCACCACCTTGTAGTCACGAGGCAGCGGCTTGGCTGTCGTCAGGTCCAACGTCACGCGTACCTTATTCTTATAATGCAGATTGCCATAGAGGAAGATGCCGAAAATCAAGACGAAGATGGCCGCCGCCGACCAGCCGTTCTGACAGAGCCACTGCCGGGGCACGAGGTGGACGAGCCGCCCCAGGTCGAGCACCAGGAACAGGATGACGAGGTAGAGCATGACGAAGAGGCTCGACGTGCTGACGTCGTAGCACGCCTGTGCCACCGGGAGGGGCAGCGTGTCGAAGCGGCGCCCGAAGTTGAGGAACATCAGCAGGAAGGAACCCGCACCCAAGGCGATGACCAGAAGTCGCCACACCTTAGGCCAGGGCAGCAGCACCCAGACGTGCCACGAAAGATAGGCAATGGCCAGCAGCGGCAATGCCATGAACAATAACATCCACATAAGTTTCATTATAGTTTTGCAGCAGCAAGAATCTTAGCCGTGGCCCCGGACTTACCCTTGACGTAGTCGCCGGCGGCGCGCCCGGCCTGTTTCAAGGCTTCGGTGTCGGAGGTCAGACGGTCCATCACGCGGCAGAAGTCGTCGTAGCCGCCGATCTCGATGCCGCCGCCACAGGCTTTCAGCTCCTGGGCCTCCTGGAACTTCTGATTCTCGGGGCCGAAGATGACTGGCACGCCCCAGACGGCCGCCTCAACCGTGTTATGAATGCTCACGCCGAAGCCGCCGCCGACATAAGCCACGTCGGCATAGCGGTAGATGGTGCTCAGCAGTCCGAAGCAGTCGATGATTAAAGCCCCCCCTACGGCCCCCGAGGGGGGGGCTGTGTAGCGCTGCACGTTCCAGCCTTCCAGTTTCCGTTCTATCTGCTGGAGGTGGTCTTCGCCGATGACGTGGGGCGCAATGATGAGCTTCCAGCCGGGGTGCTCGCGGAAGTAGCGGATGAAGATATCCTCGTCGGGC
>CAMOKH010000055.1 GCA_946617675.1 uncultured Prevotellaceae bacterium
GCGAGACGTAATCACCGGGGCACGGAAATGACGGCGGCGAGGCCGCGAAATTACGGGTGCTGAAAATGCCGTCAATTCGTGCTGAAAATGGCATCAAATCGAGGGCGGAAATTTGGAGCGTGGCGAAAAATGTCGTAACTTTGCAACGTCAATCCGGAAATGACACCCTGAGAACCGTAAACCCTAACCATTAACCACTTAAACACACACACACGACTATGGCAAAGATTCTGTATGACGTAAAGAAGAACATGAACACGGCCTCGAAGAGCTACGGCCAGTGGTTCGGACGCACGAAGTCGCTCGAGACGCTCAACACGCGCCGGCTGGCACAGCACATCGCCGAGCACGGCTCGATCTACACTCCCGACGTCGTCTACGGCGTGCTCGAGAAGTTCCGCAGCTGTCTGGTGGAGATGCTCCTGGAATCGAAGAAGGTGAAGATCGACGGCCTCGGCACGTTCTACACCACGCTCGAGAGCGCCGGGGCTGTCTCGAAGGACAAGTACAACGTGCAGGAGCACATCAAGGGTCTCCACATCCGCTTCCTGCCCGGCCAGGAGCAGGAGGCGAACCTCTCGAGTCGGCAGTTCCTGAAGAAGGCTGAGTTCATCAGCATCGACGCGCTGAACGCCAAGCCCAAGGAGGGCGGCGACGGCGGCGACGTGACTCCCGAGCCCTAATGTCTGACCTCAGTAAAACGCATTGAGCCATGAAGAACAACAGGGAAACGTGGAGGGCCATCCTCCAGATCATCGCCAGCATCATCGCCTCGGTCATCACGGCACTGGGCACTACGAGCTGCATGGGCTACGGCCCGATAACGCTCTGAACCTCTGACATTAAAACAGAATCCGCAGATTTCTCGTAATGGAGAATCTGCGGATTTTGTTGTATTGACAGACATAATGTCTTACGGTCATAAGATTAATCGCCGTCTGTCAGGTTTTTACTTTCTTGGTGTTCTCGCCAAACTTCGCCTGCCAAATACCTGTCACTACGGCAATGAAGGTCTGCAATGCCATCCTCTATCATGGCGGCCGTTTCCGAACTGTAATAAATGTCTGTAGCTTTATCAAGTGAAACGCCAAACATCTCACTTATGCAGACAATGATTCTTGCACATTGGGAACTTCTCAATATTTGTTTGCTTTCGTCACTCATAGTTGTTCACTCCCAATAAATGTCAGACACTCGTGCAACATCCTGTCATTGCGTATGCAGTATTGGATATTTGGCTTTTCAAATCTCAGCAATCCAAGGGCTTCTTCTTGAGAAATCTCACCGGTGAAATATCTGTCGAGTGTGATAATGACTCTGTCGTTTGCGATGCCGCCAATTATCATGTCATAGTTTCCTGTGTCCATTCCTTCACGGCACCCAGCAACAAAGTCAAGCCATTCCTTGTCGTAGCTTTCAAAACGTCTTATGTTCCAACGCGTTTCGTCGCAAGTAAATTCATAGGTATTAAGCCATGCTGGCTGACCCCTTCTTTTGAAACGCTGGGCATACCTCACTGCCTGTTCGTGCAGCGAGGTTAGATAGAATCCACGTCCGAAGTCAAGATACAGGCGTGAATGTTCTGTGTCTGGATGCTCAACGCATACGTTTGATGAATGGTACAGTCTCATGCCGTCAGCACTCCTTTCTCTCTCATGTACTCGGTCAGATCCTCCATCAGATACCGGGAACTGAATGTGTGCAGCACATCGTATGAGGGTACGATGTAGTCATACAATATGCCCGATGTCTTCAGACGCTTGTATATTTCTTTCTGCGGCAAGTGAAGCAGAGCGGATAGTTTTCCGATGCAATATGTCACAAATTCTAATGTCTTTTTATCCATAAGCCAAATGATTTTATCGGGTCAGAGAATGGCTTTATCGGGTCAGAGAATGACTTTATCGGGTCATACTGTTTCTGTCTCAGTCGGCGGCGACGGCGGCGATGAGTTCGTCGGGCGTCAGCAGGAGCTGGTCGCCGGTCGCCATGTTCTTCAGCGTCAGCTTGCCCTCGTTGATTTCGTTCTCGCCGGCGAGCACCACGAAGGGAATCTGCTTCTGGTTGGCATAGGCCATCTGCTTCTTCATCTTCGCCGAGTCGGGGAAGACCTCGGTGCGGATGCCTGCCTGGCGGGCGCGTGCGGCGACGGGGAGGCAGTAGGCCGTCTCGCGTTCGCCGAAGTTGATGAAGAGCAGGCGGGTGCCGACGGTGGTGTCCTTGGGGTAGGCGTCGAGCTGGTTGAGCACGTCGTAGATGCGGTCGACGCCGAAGGAGATGCCTACGCCGGAGATGCCGGGCATGCCGAAGATGCCGGTCAGGTTGTCGTAGCGGCCGCCGCCGGTGATGGAGCCTATCTCCACGTCGAGGGCCTTCACCTCGAAGATGGCACCGGTGTAGTAGTTCAGGCCGCGGGCCAGGGTGAGGTCGAGCTGCAGCTCGTTCTTCAGGGCAGTGGCACCGCCACTGCACAGCGAACCGAGGATGGTGCGTAATTCCTGGACGCCTTTGAGGCCGGTCTCGCTGTTCTTCAGTACGTCGGCAATGGTGGCGAGCTTCTCGTCGTTGGTGCCTTCGAGCAGGATGATGGGCTGGAGCTTCTCGATCTGCTCCTCGGTGAGTCCGTCGTCGCGTAGTTCCTGGTTGACGTTGTCGATGCCTATCTTGTCGAGCTTGTCGATGGCGACGGTGATGTCGACTATCTTGTCGGCTGCTCCGATGACCTCGGCAATGCCCGAGAGAATCTTGCGGTTGTTGATCTTGATCTGCACGCGTACGCCGAAGCGCTGGAAGACGGTGTCGACGATCTGCATCAGCTCGACCTCGTTGAGCAGTGAGTCGGAGCCGACGATGTCGCCGTCGAACTGCCAGAACTCGCGGTAGCGCCCTTTCTGTGGGCGGTCGGCTCGCCATACGGGCTGCATCTGGTAGCGCTTGAAGGGCAGCTGCAGTTCGTCGCGGTGCATCACCACGTAGCGGGCGAAGGGCACGGTGAGGTCGTAGCGCAGGCCTTTTTCGCAGAGCTTGGCGGCCAGGTGCAGGGCGTTGCGCTCCTGCAGTTCCCCGTCGCTTACTTTCGAGAGGAAGTCGCCTGAGTTCAGGACCTTGAACAGCAGTTTGTCGCCCTCCTCGCCATACTTGCCCATGAGGGTCTGTAGGGTCTCCATGGCGGGTGTCTCTATCTGCTGGAAGCCGTAGAGCTGGTACACCTGTCGGATGGTATCGAAGATATAGTTGCGACGGGCCATCTCCTGCGGGCCGAAGTCGCGCGTTCCTTTTACGATGTTTGGTTTGTTTGCCATTGTTATTTTTTAGGCACGGAAAAACGCGGAGGGACACTGTTTTTGCCTGGTGTCTGTTTCGTTCGGATTTCCTTAGTGCCTGTTAGTGTTTATTTTTCTTTTTACTGATATTCTATGACCAAAGTTGATGAGTAGTCCCAGCTCTATTCTGCTTGCGACCAAGTAGTTAAGAAGCTGCCATTCATGTTCTGGCCGTAACTCTACGACAGCTTTCAGCTCGACAATGACTTTGTCGTCAACGAGCATATCAGCCACATAATGTCCTACGACCTCACCCTTATAATACACGTCGATACGTTTCTGACATTCACATTTCACTCCCCGTGCCGTCAACTCTTTGTACAAGGCATTGCCATAGACTGCCTCCAGGAAGCCGAAGCCCAGCTCTTTATGGACATCGCGCGCCGCAAGGATAATCCGCTCTGTCAGCTCTTCGTACAGCATAAAACAGTGTTTTCCGTGTTTTTCCGTGCCAAAAAAACCACTTCTACTTGCGAATGATGGTTTGTGCACGGTCGGGGCCGATGCTGATGATACAGATGGGCGTTTCGAGCTGCTCCTCGAGGAAACGGATGTAGTCCTTGAAGGGCTGGGGGAACTGGTCCTCGCTGGTGAACTGGGTCATGTCGGTCTTCCAGCCGGGCAGCTCCTGGTAGACGGGCTCGATGCCGTGCTCGATGTCGTAGGGGAAGTCGCTCGTCTCGACGCCGTTCACCTTGTAGGCCACGCAGGCCTTGATGGTGTCAAACTGGTCGAGCACGTCGCTCTTCATCATGATGAGCTTGGTCACGCCGTTGACCATGATCGAGTAGCGCAGGGCCACGAGGTCGATCCAACCGCAACGGCGCTCGCGCCCGGTGACGGCGCCATACTCATGGCCGAGGTCGCGGATGAGCTTGCCCGTCTCGTCGAACAGCTCGGTGGGGAATGGGCCGGCTCCTACGCGGGTGCAGTAGGCCTTCATGATGCCGTAGACCTCGCCGATCTTGTTGGGGCCGATGCCGAGGCCTGTGCAGGCTCCGGCGCAGATGGTGTTCGACGACGTGACAAAGGGATAGGAGCCGAAGTCGACGTCGAGCATCGTGCCCTGTGCTCCCTCGCAGAGCACCGACTGTCCGCTCTTGAGTATGCGGTTTATCTCGTGCTCGCTGTCGACGATGGGGAACTGGCGCAGGTACTCAATACCCTCCATCCACTTCTTCTCGACCTCGGTGACGTCGTATTCGAAGCCGAGCGACTTCAGTATGGCCTCGTGGCGGGCCTTGGCGGCGGCGTACTTCTGGTCGAAGCCGTCGAGGATGTCACCCACGCGCAGGCCGTTGCGGCTTACCTTGTCGGTGTAGGTGGGGCCGATACCCTTGCCCGTCGTGCCTACCTTGTTCTTACCCTTCTGGGCCTCGTAGGCGGCGTCGAGCACGCGGTGGGTGGGCATGATGAGATGTGCCTTCTTCGAGATGTGCAGGCGTGACTTCAGCTCGTGGCCGCTGGCTTCGAGCGCCTTGGCCTCGTCCATGAAGAGGTCCGGGGCCAGCACTACGCCGTTGCCGATGATGTTAGTTTTTCCTCCCTGGAAGATTCCCGAGGGAATGGAGCGCAGCACGTACTTCTGGCCTTCAAACTCCAGCGTGTGGCCGGCATTGGGGCCGCCCTGGAAGCGGGCTACCACGTCATACTTGGGGGTCAGCACGTCGACCACCTTACCTTTTCCTTCATCGCCCCACTGGAGTCCCAGCAGAACGTCTACTTTACCTTGATTCATTGTCGTTATCTGTTGTTTTTGTCTGTTTCCTCGTATTCTTCCAGCGTGTCAGCTTGGCCTGGCACGTCGAGCAGATACCATATATATATAATGTGAAGCCATCCTTGCGGAACCGCTTCAGGTGCAGCTGGTCGATGGCCTCGGTTATCTCAGGCGAGCAGACCTCGGTCACCTTGCCGCAGACGGTGCACATCTGGTGGCAGTGCGAATTGTTGTCGTAACAGGCCTCATACTTCGTCGTGCCCTGAAAGCGATGACGTATCACGAGGCGCAACTCCATGAAGAGGTTGAGCGTGTTGTAGAGCGTCGCCCGGCTCACGGGGAACCTGTACTCCTTCGTCAACTTCTCTCCCAACTCGTCCAGCGTAAAATGACCCTCAATGCTGTAGACAGCACGCAAAATCGCATAGCGCTCGGGCGTCTTGCGATGATTGTTCATTTCCAGGTAGCTGTCGAGAATCCGCTCTACAGCGGTCTTTACACTATCTTTCATCTGATATAAGCTTCATAAACCAGTGCAAAGTTACAAAGAAAAACGGAAACCGACGAGCGTTTAACAACATTTTTATTTATAAACCGTCTATTTACCTCGAACCGATGTAGAGGAACACCATGCCGAGCAGCACCAGAGCCAGGTCGAAAGCCTTGGCGCGGAGGTTCTTCTCGTGGAAAAACAGGGCACCGAACAGGAAGCTGACAACCACCGACCCACGGCGCACCATCGACACGATGCTGATCATAGCCGAAGGCAGCGACAGCGAGTAGAAATACAGGAAGTCGGCCGTCGACAGGAACAGGCTGACGCCCACGATGGACCATGCCCAGTGGAACGGAGTCGTGTGCTTACGCTTAGGCCACCACAGCAGCATCAGCATCAGGAGCATCATCACGCACTGGTAGATGTTGTACCACGACTGCACCAGCATGCGGTCGAGCCCCACCCCGCCCTCGCTCTCTGGCGCCATGAGGTACTTGTCGTAGAGACCGCTGACAGCCCCCAGGGCCGCCGCGCCGACAATCATGTAGATCCAGTGGTCGTGGCGGAAGTCGATACCTTCCTTCTTGCCACTGCGACTGAGCATCAGAAACGAGGCCACCGCCAGCGCCACGCCAATCCACTGCCAGGCGTTGAGCCGCTCGCCGAACACCAGCAGCGCGCCGACGAGCACCATCACCGGTCGCGTGGCGTTGATGGGGCCGACGATGGTCAGCGGCAGGTGCTTCATGCCAAAGTAGCCGAGCACCCAGCTGGAGAGCACGATGACGGCCTTCAGCACCACGTACTTGTGAACAGCCCATCCGCCCGAGGCTACGTGGAATATACTGCCGTCGAGCACGTCGGTGGTGGCACTAAGCACGATGAACGGCAGGAACACCAGCGACGAAAACAGCGTATTGAGAAACAGCACGGGGATGACAGCGTTCGCCTTCAGGGCCTGCTTCTTGAACGAATCATAGCAGCCTAACAACGCTGCCGACATAAAAGCTAAAACTAACCACATATCAATAGGTAATATCCTCAAGGAACAGTGCGTGGGCGGGCATTGACTCGCCGGCTTCTGTACGTTTTTTTCCTTCTATAATCTTGCGGAAGTCATCTAACGTCACTCGACCGCGACCGACGTCGATGAGCGTGCCGACGACGGCCCGTACCATGTTGCGCAGGAAGCGGTTGGCACGTATCTCGAAGTACCACGTCGTGGGCGACGTCTGCACCCACTCAGCCACCGTGACATGACAGAGCGTCGTCTTCACGTCGGCATGCGCTTTGCAGAAGGCACCGAAGTCCTCGTAGTCCATCAATACTTTAGCCGCCTCGTTCATCCTGCTGAAGTCCAGCGGATAATGCAGTTCGCATGAAGTAAAGCTAAGGAAGGGATTCTTCTCCGTATGCAGGTAGTAACGATACATACGACTGGTGGCCGAGAAGCGGGCGTGGAGGTCGTCGGCCACGCGTTCGACGCTTCTGACGGCAATGTCGCGCGGCAGCAGCTTGTTCAGTTTGTACGTCAGCTGACGGCCGTCCAACGCGCCCTCAAAGTCGAAGTGAGCCACCATCATCCGTGCATGGACGCCGGCGTCGGTACGCCCTGCGCCTGTCACGATAATTTCACTACGCAGCAGCAGCGAGAGTGCGCCCTGCAGACGGGCCTGAACCGAGTCGCCGTTGGGCTGTATCTGCCAACCGTGGTAGCGGGTGCCGTCGTAGCTTAAATTCACGAAATATCTCATTGCGGGTGCAAAGGTACAAAAATAATTGTGAATTATGAATCATGAATTATGAATTATTTCGTAACTTTGCACCATGATATTCTATTTTTCAGGTACAGGTAATACACGGTGGGCGGCCCGACAGCTGGCCGAGGCCACCGGCGAGCGGCTGCTCTTCATCCCCGACGAGCTGAAGACGCCATGTGAATACACCCTCGGCGACGGCGAGCGCATCGGCTTCTGCTTCCCCGTCCACGGCTGGCAGCCGCCGCACATCGTGAGCGAGTTTATCGACCGGCTCAACGTGGCCAACGCCGCAGGCCACTACGCCTACGCGCTCTGCACGTGCGGCGACAGTACGGGGCTGGCCGTGAGTATGCTCAGCCGACAACTGGCCCGGAAGGGCATCGCCCTCGGCAGTTGCCAGTCGCTCATCATGCCTGAGAGCTACGTCTGCCTGCCCTTCATGTACACCGACACCCCGGAGCGCGAGCACCAGAAGATTGAGCAGGCCCGCCTTGACCTGGCACACTACGCCGAGATCGTCAAGGCCCGGCAGGACGGCTACAGCCAGCTGACGATCGGCATCGCGCCCTGGGTGCTCAGCCACGTCGTCGGGGCCTACTTCAACAGCCACATGATTACCGACCGGAAGTTCACCGTCGATGCCGACACCTGCACCCACTGCGGCCTGTGTGCCAAGGTCTGTCCCGTGGGCGACATCACGCTCACCGACGGCTCGCCGGAATGGAAAAATGATAGCAGCTGTACGTGTTGTCTCAGCTGCTATCATCATTGTCCCGTCCATGCTATCAACTATGGACGCATCACCCGCAAGCGCGGGCAGTACTACTTCGGTCACCGCTGACGGCTCTCCGAAGGGGGGGGGTGTCTGCCGTCAAGCCTCTTTGGCCTTCTTCGTGGCAGTTCTCTTGGCGGCCGGCTTCTTGGCTGCGGGCTTTTCGGTCTCGTACTTCTCGAGCTTGGCCTTCAGGCGGGCAATCTCCTTGTCCTTCATCTCGATCTCGTCACCCTGGTTCTTGATGGTGGTGAGCAGACCCTCCAGCTCGTCGTTGTCGATGTCGAGCGGATAGAGGGCGTTGACGCGGTTGATGAAGTCGCCCAGGATGTTCATATAGTTGGTGAAGGCGTCGAACGGTCCGCTGTAGATACCGCGGTCGAGGCCGACGTTTGAGGGCTTCGTGGTCATGAAGCGGAAGTTGTTAGAGGCCTGCAGGTAGTCCCAGTCTTGGTTGATGCGCGCGTCGTTGGCAATGCGCAGACGGTCGGCCACGCTATAGAGCTTCTGGAAGGCCTCGCGCTGCATGGCGTTGCCGAGCCAGCACGAGCAGTCGCGCTCCTCGTCAACCCAGCTGAGGGTGTCGGGCACGTCGATGGCGCCG
Organism: uncultured Prevotellaceae bacterium; assembly: GCA_946617675.1. Classification (GTDB taxonomy): domain Bacteria; phylum Bacteroidota; class Bacteroidia; order Bacteroidales; family Bacteroidaceae; genus Prevotella. The sequence continues at coordinate 8,676 of CAMOKH010000055.1, forward strand.
ACGCTGGGCACCTTCATGCAAATCTCGGTCGGGGTCGCAAAGTCGATGCTCTTCTCCTTGGCACACACGGGCAGGGCCTTGATGAACTCAAGGATGTTCGACGAGAGCGGCTGGGCGATGCCGAGCGCCGACAGCTCCATGAAGATGTTGATAATCTTCTCCTCCTCGGGGAAGCGGGCAATACGGTCGATGTAGGCATCGGCAAACAGGGGATAGCCTTCCCACTCGGCATTGTTGAAGCGCAGCGAGATGTCGTCGCTGAGCTCGACGTCGCGCAGCAGCAGCTTCAGGTTCGGGGCGAGGTTGCAGTTGTAGACGTAGTGGGGCGACTTCCAGCCGAGCACGTGCTTGGCACCCTCGGTGAGCATGCCCCGGAAGCCCATGGCAGCTACCTGCGAACCGATGTCATCGCTGTAGATGAGCGACGAGTTGCGGGCCACCTGCGGCTTCTGCCCGAAGAGCTCCTCAATCTTCTGGCACTGCTTCTTCACGTCGAGAGCGAAGGTCTCCTCGTTGGCCAGCGACGACAGGCCGTGGCTGTAGGGCTCGGCCAGGAACTCCACACAGCCCGTCTGTGCCAGCTGCTGCAGCTTCTCGATGACCTGCGGGGCGTGCATCTCTAACTGCTCGATGCCGGTGCCCGAGAGGCTGAAAGCTACTTTGAAGTACTTGCCGTTGTCAGCTATCATCTGCTGCAGCGTGTTCAGCGCGGGCATGTAGCTGCGCTCGGCAATATCGGTGATGCTACGCTCGTTCTCGTAGTCATCGTAATAGTAATGGTCGGTACCGATGTCGAAGAAACGGTAGCGCTTCAGATGGATAATCTGATGTATTTCGAAATATAAGCAAATTGTTTTCATAATAACAGCCCACCCCCAGCCCCTCCCCAAGGGAGGGGAGCTTGATTACTCTTGCCAGGATATTGTGGTCTCCATTTTTTAATTGTTATACTAAATAAATAATTTGAATTTTAAAGGTCTTTTTATCTCCCCTCCCTTGGGGAGGGGTTAGGGGGTGGGCTTACTCCCAGCCCAGCGTTCTTCTGTAGAGCGTGCGTATCCAGGCGCCAACCTTCTCCCAGGTTATCTGGTCAACCTCGCGCTTGCCCTCCTCCTTGAGGTAGTTGAAGAGCGACTCGTTCATGCAGATAGAGTAGATGGCGTCGGCCAGGGCATGGATGTCCCAATAGTCGACCTTGATGCAGTTCTCGAGAATCTCGGCACAGCCTGACTGCTTCGAGATGATCGACGGCGTACCGCACTGCATGGCCTCGAGCGGCGAGATGCCGAAGGGCTCTGACACCGAAGGCATGACGTAGACGTCTGAATCCTTCAGGCACTCGTACACCTGCTTGCCGCGCATGAAGCCCGGGAAGTGGAAGCGATCGGCAATGCCGCGCTCGGCAGCCAGTTGAATCATAGCATCCATCATGTCGCCGCTGCCAGCCATGCAGAAACGCACGTTGCGGGTGCGATGGAGCACCATCGTGGCGGCCTCGACGAAGTACTCGGGGCCCTTCTGCATCGTGATACGGCCGAGGAACGTGACGATCTTCTCCTTGCCGGTATGGTCGGGACGCGGAATGTCCTGATACTCCTGCGGCAGGGGGTAGACGGCGTTGTGGACGGTGAAGCACTTACGCGGGTCCTGGTGGTACTGGTTGATGACGGTCTGGCGCGTCAGTTCTGAGACGCACATGATGCAGTCAGCCCAATCCATGCCGTTCTTCTCAATCGAGTAGACGGTGGGATTCACCTTGCCGCGGCTGCGGTCGAAGTCGGTGGCGTGGACGTGGATGCACAGCGGCTTGCCCGACACCTGCTTGGCATGAATGCCGGCAGGGAAGGTCAGCCAGTCGTGGGCATGAATGATGTCAAACTCCTCAGTACGAGCCACTTGACCGGCTATAATCGAGTAATTATTTATCTCCTCGTGCAGGTTGCCGGGGTAGCCTCCGGCAAACTCCATGGCACCGAGGTCGTTGACGTTCATGTAGTTGAAGTCGGCGTAGATATGCTCGCGGAGCTTGAAGTAGTAGTCGGGGTCCATGATGTTGCCCACGCGCTGTTTCACGTAGTCATAGTCAACGTCGCGCCAGGCAATAGGCACGGCGTTCATAGCTACGATGCGGCAGGCGTGCTGGCTCTCGTCGCCAAAGGGGTGAGGCAGGCAGAGCACGGTCTCGATGTCGCCCTGGGCCTTCAGACCCTCAGAGATGCCATAGTTAGCGGTGGCAAGTCCACCGAACACGTGAGGAGGATACTCCCATCCAAACATTAATACTTTCATACAGCGTCCTCCTTTTTATTTTTGATATGAATACTTCTCTAAGAGCTTCAGCGTACGCAGAATCTCGGCCACGTTCATGGCGAAAGCCATGGCGCCGCGACCGTGGAACGGCGGGTTGCCGTCGAACAGCTCGGAGATGGTACCGATAGCATGATAGTCTATCTCGTCCTCGTAGCCCACCATCTGCCGCTCGATGAACGACAGGCGCGAGCGCTTGTAGAGTTTCAGGCAGGCCTCCATGTAGAAGCCGCCGAGCCACGGCCATGCCGTTCCCTGGTGGTAGGCGTAGTCGCGCTGCGTCTGCGGACCGACGTACATGGGGTTGTAGCCGCCACTCTTCGGCGAGAGCGAGCGCAGTCCCTTCGGCGTCAGCAGTTCGCGCGTACAGATGTCCACCACCGACTTCATCTGCTGCTGCGACAGCGGCGAGTAGTCGAGTGCCACGGCGAAGATCATGTTCGGACGTACCGACCAATCCATGTTCGTACCGTCCACATAGTCAAGCAGATAGCCGTATTCGTTAACGAAAGTCTCGACGAACGATTCCTTGGCCAGCGCAGCGCGCTTCTCGAGGGCTTCGGCCTTGGCCTGGTTGCCCTCGTCGGCCATCATGGCAGCACAGAACTTCAGGGCGTTATACCATAGGGCATTGAACTCGACGATATAACCCGAACGCGGAACAACGGGACGACCGTTGGCCGTGGAGTTCATCCACGTCACGGCCTTATCATGACCGTCAGAGTAGACCAGCCCGTTCTCGTCGAGGCGCAGGTTGGGGTGTCCACCTTTTATAATATAGTCCACGATGTCCTCGACCAGCTTGCCGTAGAGCTTGTAGCCCTCGTCCTTGCCGGCGTCCTTGACATACTGCTGTATGGCCCAGATGGCCCAGAGCGGAACGTCGGGCTGCTCAATCTCGTAGATCTTCACCGACAACGGCTTTTCCTCCATAAACTCGCGCAGTCCCTTCTCGGCGGTCTTCATCACCAGCTCGAAGTAGTCGCGCTCACCAATGCTCAGCGTCAGACCGGGCATGGCGATGAACGTGTCGCGGGCACGGGCCTTGAACCACGGATAACCAGCCAGCAGGTAGCGGTCGTCGTTCTTCTGACGGTTGTGGAACTGGTGGGCGGCCGTCACCAGGATATTATAGAAATTGTCGCGCGGCAGGCGCAGGGCCACCTCGTCGTCGAAGAGCTTCTTCAGCTGACTCGACTTGGCTGCCGACGTGGAGGCGGCGAAGACGATGCTTTCGCCCTTGCGGATGGGCATCTCGAAGTAGCCAGGCACGTAGAGGTCCTCGTTCGAGGCATAGCCGCGCTCCTGCTCCTTCGGGTACTCGATGCCCCGATACCAGTCGGGCATGAAGATGAACTCGTTCTTCTTCGAGAACTGCATGTAGAGGTCGGGATAGCCGGCATACATGCACGTCTTGATGCCGTTGTCAACAGTCTGGTACTCCCGGCTGGCCGTCATGTTCTCATGCGTGAACTGGCGCACCGAGCGGAAGGCCAGGAAGGGACGGAAGCGCAACGTCGTTGCCGAGTGGGCATCCACCAGCGTGTAGCGGATGAGGATGCGGTCCTCGTAGGCCTGGAAGATGGCTTCCTTTTTCAGAATGACGCCACCCACACGATAGGTCGTCGTGGGAACTTTGCTGGCGTCAAACTCACGGATGTACTTGTGCCCGTTGGGGCTGAAGGTGTTGCCCTGATACTTGTGGAGGCCCAGGTTGAACTCTGCTCCATGCTGGATGACCGTACAGTCTAACGACGAGAGCAGCACATGGTTCTCGTCGTCGAGCTCGGGTACGGGAACAACCAGCAATCCGTGGTACTTGCGCGTATTGCAGTCTACGAGCGTAGACGAGCTGTAGGCGCCAGAACGGTTGGTGCGGAGCAATTCACGACGCAGACTCTCCTGTAGGTTAGTCATCACGGCTTTTTCGAATCGTAAATAACTCATAGTTCCTATTTTAAGGTCATTAATACTTAGTGGCTTTAGATTTCTTAGCCCCAAAGGTAAGCATTTTTTGTCAGCCGACAAAAGAAATAAGGTTATTTAACACTCAAGAGTGCATCTTCGTGTATGCTTTCGGCCATCAGACGGTAAATCTGACGGGTACGCTCGTCGCTGAGCAGGCTTATCTGGGCAGCCATGACACCACGGTCATAGCGCACCATGGGGCCGGTCTGTGCCTCGCGGGGCGACATGGTCGTCACCTTGCGCGCCGTCTCCATAATGAGCGGCAGGTACAGGCTGAAATCTATTTGTTCCTCTTCGAGCACACGCTCGGCCAGCCGGTAGCAGTGGTTGGCCAGGTTGCAGGCCAGTACGGCGGCGAGGTGCAGCTTGCGCCGGCGCTCAGAGTCGGCGGGTACCACATGGTCGGACACGGTGCTGGCCATGCGGCGTATAAGGTCGAGGGTCGCCTCGTCGGAGGCTTCGATGAAACAGGGGATGGTTCGGAAGTCCACGGGGCGGTTCTTCGAGAACGTCTGCATCGGGTAAAGCACGCCGTGACGCACGCCGTAGGGCCGGAAGACCTCCATCGGGACGCTGCCCGCCGTGTGGATGAAGACGCCCTGCGGCCGCGCTTTGCAGAGTCTGACGGCCAGGCCACTGATAGCATCGTCGTTGACGGAGATGATATAGACGTCAGCATCGGTGAGCACCTGTTCGGGCACGGTCGTGTATGTGCAACCCAGTTTCCCGGCCAGTTCGCCGGCGTGGGCTGCCGTGCGGCTGAACACCTGGGCAATGTCGATGCCGCCGGCCTTCAGTGCCAGCGAGAGGTGGGTGGCCAGATTGCCTGAACCGATGATGACTGTCTTCATAGGCCCTTGGCTATATCGGCAACGCGATTCAGTATCAAGTCGGCCGTCTCCTCCTTCGTGCAGAGGGGCAGCTCGCTGACGTCGTCGGGCGTAATCAGCGTCACGCGGTTAGTATCGACGCCGAAACCTGTCAGATTGTCG